>JBBRFB010000005.1:0-56080 GCA_038225015.1 Burkholderiales bacterium | reverse complement strand
GGGAAGTCGAGCTCGTAGTAGCCCGCAGTGACGATCTCGAGCGACTGCGGCATCTGCAGATACACGTAAGCCCGGCGATCACGATCGCGACGTTCAGAAGTCGCCATCGTGCGTCTCCTTGCGGTGGGTCACGCGGCGCGGCTGGCGCGACATGTCGAGCTGCTTGCCGGTCTCGTCGTGATCCGGGTCGGCCAACCCGTCGATCTCGGATTCGAGGCCCATCGCCCACAGCATGGCGAGGTAGGCACCGAGGCCGGTCTGGAGGTTGCCCGCTTCGGTGGCCCGAGCGGTGTCGTAGCTGATGCCGGCCTTCGCCGCTAGCTCGCGCAGCGTCAGGCGCCGGCGCTTGCGGGCGAGCGCAAGGCGTTCGCCGAGTCGCTGGGCGCCGTTCTTCACCGCGAAGGGCGCAGTGTCCCCGAATTGGAGCGGACGCGGCATTCTGAAACCAGTCGTAAAAGACTTTGAGAAGGTTTCAGTATACCTCAGGTCAGCTGGCATCAGACTTGGTAAGACGACTGAAGCCAATCCAAAGGGTCAAAAAATAGGTTTCAGCCCTACACGGTCGGTGCGATCACGAGCAGCAGCCAGGCGACGCGATGGGATCGGCTCAACGGAGTTCTGCCTTACGCTTCCTCGATGGAGCCGCCGCCGCCCCACCAACAGCGAGTGCAAGCCCTCTTTGGGCGCTGCCTTCTCCGGCTGCAGCAGTATGAGTTGCTGATGAAGCGCCTTCTCGCAAATCAGGCTGTGACTTTTGGCGCATCGGGCGTGGTGCCGACCGATCCGAAGCTCGCTCAGGACATGTTCTGCAAGCAGGCCCTCTCGCTCGTAGAACCGCACCGTCTGTACGCGCATCCAGCCTGGCTGGCGAGTTCACCGATCTTCATGGATGCCCTTTCGACTTGACTCTGTACTAACTATAGGGCTTCCAATGCCTGATTGCTTCTGTGCCGAGATGACCATGTCCGCCTCCTGCTGCGCTCCGCCTCCCCCATCGGTCGACCCGATGTATCGCCGTGCGCTCTGGATCGCGCTCGTGGTCAATACCGCGATGTTCGTCATCGAGGTAGGTGCCGGCTGGAGCTCCGGATCGGTGTCGTTGCTCGCCGACGCGATCGACTTCTTCGGCGACGCAGTCAACTACGGTCTGTCGCTCGCCGTGCTGTCGCTGGCCTTGCACGTTCGCTCCAAGACGGCCATCTTCAAGGCGGCTTGCATGGCCGCCTTCGGCGTCCTCGTCCTGGGGCGCGCCGTCTGGGCTTGGCAGACCGGCGCGGTGCCCGAGGCGTCGACGATGGGTGTGGTCGCTGTTTGGGCACTCATCGCCAACGGTGCGGTCGCCGTGCTGCTCTATCGCCATCGTCAGGGCGACGCCAACATGCGCTCGGTGTGGATCTGCTCGCGCAACGATGCGATCGGCAACGTCGCGGTGGGCCTTGCCGCGCTCGGCGTGTTCGGGACCGGAACGGCCTGGCCGGATCTGTTGGTCGCGGCGTTCATGGCGCTATTGGCTCTGACCGGCGCCTTTGCGGTATTGCTGCAAGCACGGCTCGAGTTGCAGACCAAGGCATCTGGCGCCTTGGTCTAGCAGGCACGTCCGACGATGTGCCTCGCAGGCATTTCGCCTGCAAGGAGAGCATCTTGGAACCTACTCTTGACGGCGCTGCGGCGCTTGCCCGGAACGCCCATGGTCCGCTGGCGCCCCATCTGCCAGCATTGATCAGCTCGCTAATCGAACAGAACTACTCGGTCGTTTGCTTGCGTGCCAAGGCATGGCGCGCTGTCGGATTCGACGACTGGCTGGCACGACACGGTGTCGAGCTCACCGACGTTGACGACGAGCTCATCGATCTCTTCCATCGTCGCAAGTACCTGCCCCATCCGTAGCGGCTGACACGAACCCGGCCCCGAACGATCACGCGTCGTACTTGAAGGACAGGGAAACGCGCGCCCGATACGCGACGACTTTGCCGTCCTCGATCTTCATGTCCAGTTTGCTTATTTCGGCGACGCGCAAGTCGCGCAAAGACTTTGCTGCGGTCTCAACCGCCCGCTTCGCAGCCTCTTCCCAGGATGCGGGGCTGGTGCCGATGATCTCCGTTACGCGATAGACGCCGGACTCTTTCGATTGTTTGGCCATGAACTTTGCTCCCTTTGAATGACGCTGACGCCTTGTCTCGTGCTCGCCTGTTCACGCCGAACGCCGATCGATGGAGCGTACTCCCTTGCCCCTTGTCGTCAAGCACTTGCCGGCGCGCCGGCGACCTGATCGCCCTGGTCGCTCGGCGCAGGCCCTCGATGAGCGGCGTGGCCGGCACGATGGCGCCGCCGCCGACGTCGGCCGTCACGAGATGCGCCGGCGCAACCACGCCGACACGGCTTCGCTCGCCAGCACGATCACCGATGTCGCGATCAGGATCACCGCCACCTGCTGCCACGCGAACCGGTTGATCGACGCGTAGAGGTAGAGCCCGATGCCGCCGGCGCCGACGAAGCCCAGCACGCTCGATTCGCGCACGTTGATGTCCCAGCGGTAGACGGCGGTGCCGACCAGGACCGGCAGCACCTGCGGCAGGATCGCGGTCAGCCAGACCTGCGGCGTCTTCGCTCCGGTGGCCGCAATGGCCTCGACCTGGCCGACATGCACCTCCTCGATCGCCTCGGCGACGAGCTTGGCCAGAAAGCCGACCGAGCGCGCCGCCACCGCGCAGATGCCGGCAACGGGCCCGGGCCCGAAGATGGCGACGAACACGAGCCCCCAGATCACCGTGTTCACCGAGCGCGACATCACCAGGATGGCGCGGCCGACGAGCCACGTGAAGCGGTTGGCGGTGGTGTTGCGCGCCGCGAGGAACGCCACCGGCAACGACAGCACGACGGCGATCGCGGTGCCGAGGGTGGCGATGTGGATCGTCTCGATCAGCGGCTGCAGGATGGTCGGCAGGTACGCCCAGCTCGGCGGCCACATGCGCGACGCGAGGTCGAACGCCTGCACGTGCGCATCGGCGAAGAAGCCCCATTCGATGTCGAGGGCCTCGACCGACCAGGCCACCAGCGCGGCCATCGCCATGACGGCAAGCCAGGCGCGCAGCGACTCGGCGGAAGAACGTCGTTGCCAGATGCGTGGCAACGTGGCGGCGGCCGACGGCGTGCTCATCGGACGCGTCGCCGCACCCAGTCGCTGAACCATTCGCCGAGCGCCACGAGCGCCGCGATCGACAGCAGGATCGCGGCGCTGAAGTCGTAGTCGTAGCGGGAGAACGATGCCGACAGTGTCTGGCCGATGCCGCCGGCGCCGACGATGCCGATCACCGTCGAGTGGCGCAGGTTGGCATCGACCCGGTAGATGAAGACGCCGAGCGAGCGCACGACGATCTGCGGGATCACGGCGAAGGTGACCACCTGGCCGAAGCCCGCGCCGGTGGCGCGCACCGCCTCCAGCGGGCCCGGGCGGATGTTCTCGATGTCCTCGGCGATCATCTTGGCGAGGAAGATCATCGACGAGAACGCCAGCGTCAGAACGCCCGCCACGGCGCCGAAGCCGAAGAGCTTGACGAAGAGGATCGCGACGATCACCTCGTGGAATGTGCGGCCGACGACGATCAGGCCGCGCGCCACTGCATACACGGGCGCCGGCGCGAGATTGCGCGCTGCGCACAGCGCGAGCGGCACGCACAGGATGGCGCCGGCCACGCTCGACGCGATCGCCATCTGGATGCTTTCCAGCATGCCCTTGCCGAGCAGGCGCCAGCGACCGAAATCCGGTGGCCACATGCGCGCCAGCATGTCGGCCGCGCGTTCGAGCCCGCGGGACAGACGCGCATGGTCGATCGGCAGGCTGTGGATCGACCAGACGCAGTAGACGACGAATGCGGCGAGCAGCAGCCGGCGCTGCCATGGGTTGCCGAAGAGCGACGATTGCCGCCAGGTGCGCGTCGTGAGCGTCGCTGCCGTCATGCGGATGCCGGGTCGTCCTCAAGGTGCTGGTGCCAGTCGTCGCTGCCGTAGATGCGGTCGAGCGCGGCGTCGGTGAGCTGCGCCGGGGTGTCGTCGAACACCACGCGTCCGCCATGGAAGCCGACGATGCGGTCGGAAAATTCGCGGGCGAGCGCGATGTCGTGCATGTTGACGATCGCCGGCGTTGCCTGTTCGGTCGCGAGCGTCCTGACGAGGCCCATGATCTGGCGCGCGGTCTTCGGGTCGAGGCTGGCGGTGGGCTCGTCGACGAGCAGCAGGTCGGGCCGCTGGATCAGCGCCCGGGCGATGCCGACGCGCTGTCGCTGGCCGCCCGAAAGCGCATCGGCGCGCCGGTCATGGAAGCCGTCGAGGCCGACCCGGGCCAGCAGGTCGAAGGCGGCCTCGACGTCGGCCGGCGAGAAGCGGCGCCGCATCGTGTCGAAGAGCCCGACGTGGCCGAGCCGGCCGGCGAGCACGTTTTCCATCACCGTCAGCCGCTCGACCAGGTTGAATTCCTGGAAGATCATGCCGATGCGCCGCCGCGCGGCACGGAGTCCCGCGCGATCGAGGCCGACGATGTCGATGCCGTCGAGCAGGATGCGGCCGGAGGTGGGCTCGACCAGGCGGTTGATGCAGCGGATGAAGGTGCTCTTGCCGGCGCCCGACGAGCCGATCACTGCCGTGAGGCCGGGTTCGCCGACGACGAGATCGACGCCGTCGAGAGCGCGCTTGCCGGTCGGATAGACCTTCACCAGCGCGGCGACCTCGAGACGCGGCCCGATCGCGCTGGCGGTGCCCGGTGGTACCGCGCCGGACGCGGGCGCCATCGCGACGCTACTCCTTCGTGCCGAGCTTCTTCAGGCTGTCCTGCGTGTAGTGGATGCCGGTCGCCGCCTGGATCATGCGCACGTCTTTCCAGTCGCGGTCGTACTCGACCACCTTGAACCCGGTGACGTCCTTGAACTCCTTGGCGAGCTTCGATTGCTTGAAGTCGAAGGTCATGAACGCTTCCTTGATCTTCGCCTGCAACTGGGGGGCGAGGTCGTGGGCTATGCCGAAGGAGGCGCGCGGGAAAGGCCGGGACTCGTAGATGACGCGCAGCGCATCGGGCTTGAACATCCCACGCGCCTGCATGCGGTCCTTGACCGTCGAGGCGATCGGCGCCGCTTCGTAGTCGCCGTTGACGACGCCCATGATCGAGTTGTCGTGCTTGCCCGAGTAGACGACTTCGTAGTCCTTGCCGGGCTCGATGCCGAACTGCTTGAACAGCACGCGCGGCGCGGTGTCGCCCGAGTTCGACGAAGGCGTCACGTGGGCGACGCGCTTGCCCTTCAGGTCGGCCATCTTGGTGATCGGGCTGTCCTTGCGCACGATCACCTGCAGCGTGTAGCCGATGCTGCCGTCGGCGTGCTGCATCGCGATGAGCGGCAGGAAGCCGGCGAGGTTCACCGCATACGGTGTCGGCCCGGTGGCGACACCGGCGATGTGCAGGCGCCCCGAGCGCATCGCCTCGACCTGCGCCGCGTAGGACTCGGCCGGGAACCACTTGACCCGCTTGCCGGTGACCTTGGCGATGTGCTGCAACAGCTCCTCGAACACGTTCTCGTAGACCGACGGATCTTCGACGGGCGTGTACGAGAACACCAGCGTCGCCGGGTCCTGCCATTGCTTCGGATCCTTCGGCGCGTCGGCCAGGAGATCCTTGTTCTCGTCGCAGTAACGGACGTCGAGGTCGCCGCGGTTGGTGCAGCTCTGCGCCATCGTCTGCGCGCAGAAAAGCATCGCGATGCCAGCGAACGCGGCGGCGCGAAGGGAAGCGAAACGGATCGACATGGAACTCCTCCTGTTCGGGGGCGACGCCCCTCCTGTGCTCGACGATTTTCCTCCTCCGGGTTGCCCGCGGAATCGGTTCAACCCCGAGGTGGCGGACTCCATGGCCCCTGAGGCTGGACCGGCAGGCCCAACTGTTCGTTCGAGAATCCCTTGCGTCAGGCCGTTTCAGCAAGCGACCAACGGCCCGAACAGGCCGTCGGCTTCCACCCGGTTGCGCCCGCTGGCCTTGGCGCGGTACAGCGCCTGATCGGCGCGCCGCACCAGGTCGCCCGCGCTCTCGCCGGCGCGCCAGGCGGCCAGACCAAAAGATCCCGTCACCGGCGGCTCGCCCGCCGCCAATGTTTGCAGTGTCTCCAGGCGGTTCCTCAAGCGGTCGGCCAGCCCGGTGGCCTGGGCCATGGTGGTGGCGGGCAGCAGCAGAAGGAATTCTTCCCCGCCGAACCGTCCCACCTCGTCGCCTGCTCGCACGCTGCCGGCCAGCGTGCCCGCGACGGACTTCAACACCTCGTCGCCGATGGCGTGGCCATGGCGATCATTGACGCGCTTGAAGTGGTCCACGTCCACCATCGCCACGCACAGCGCACTCCCGTGGCGTTCTGCATGTTTCACGGCGCCTTCGAGCATCTGGTCGATCTGGCGGCGGTTCCACAGGCCGGTGAGGCCGTCGTAGGTGGCCAGCGCCGCGATGTGCTGGAGCGATCCGTGCAGCCGGGCGCGCAGGTTGCTGATGTAGGAAGCCGCCGTCGCAAACCACACCGAGCCGGTGACGACCAGCATCGCGGTCACGGATTCGACCCGCCAGTCGACGCCGCTGCCATGGATCTGGTGGCGCAGCAGCAGCGCGGCACCATAGCTGACCAGCACATAAGCGGCGACCCTGGCCAGGGCGCGCGCATCCATCTGCAGCATGCCGAAGACGAAGATCACGGCGTAGTAGGGCGAGGCCACGAAGTGCACGTCGCGCCCGAGGACAAGGATCACCGGGACCATGGTCACGCCCAGGTAGACCTGCAGAGCGGTGAGCGAAGGATCGGCGAACCGCTGGTTCCAGCCGGTGGCGAAGGCCAGCAGCAGACCGGCGTTGATGGCGAGGAACAGAGCCCCCACGATCGACAGCGCGAAGGTGGAGAACAGTCCGAGCAGCGTGCACAGGCCAAGGACGGCCAGGCCCAGCACGTAGGTGGAAGAGGCCATCGCGAAGCGACGCAGGCGCAGTCGCTGCCGGTGCGCGAGCGTGCGGGTGGGCAGGAGGCTGGGCGGGGCTTGCAGCATGGGCTCGGCGGTCTACGCAGCAGGCGTCACCACGGGACTATCGGCCTCTGCGCGCCGAACTTGACCCCGTCGCGCGTGCCGCCTCAATAGTGGCTGGGGCCGCGGTCGACGAGGCGTGAAGCCGCGGCGGCGGCCAGCGTCGCGAGCGCGACGCACGCCCACATCACGGGCGCATAGCTGCCGGTCCGGTCGAACACCGCGCCGGCCAGCACCGGCCCGAGCAGGTTGCCGAGCGCGGCGCCCGTGTAGAGCGTGCCGACGATGCTGGCGACGGCGCGCGAGCCGAACATGTCCATGCAGATGGCCGGCATCAGCGAGACGATGGCGCCGTAGCTGAGGCCGAACCAGACGGCGAAGACGGCGAGCGACGCGTAGCTGCCGGCGCCCGCCCAGAGCAGGTACGACGCCGCGATCGACGCCTGCATCACCGCCAGGGTGAGGGTGCGGCCGAGCCGGTCGGCAAGCGCGCCGATGGCGAAGCGCCCGAGCAGGCTGCCGATGCCGATGAGGCCGATCAGGCTCACCGCCCGGGTGTTGTCGATGCCGAGGTCGCGGGCCGCCGCCGAGACGTGGGCGAAGGGGATGAACATCGTCGGCGCCGAGAGCAGGGCGAAGCCGTAGAACCACCAGAAGCGGCGGTCGTGCAGCGCTTCCCTCAGGCTGGCACCGCTCGCGACCGGCACGGCGGTGCGGCGCGCCGCGGGCTTGCGCAGCACCAGCGTGGCCGCCAGGCCGACCACGAGCACGCCGAGGGCGAGCAGGCGCAGACCGGTGCGCCATTCGAACGCGGCGATTGCCGCCGTGACGATCAGCGGCACCGCGAGCGTGCCCGCGCCGATGCCGGAACTGGCGATGCCGGCGGCGAGGCCGCGCCGCCGCGTGAACCACGGCTGCACGCAGGCGATCGCCGGCGCGTAGACGAGGCCGACGCCGGTGCCGATGCCGAGGCCGTAGGCCAGGTAGACGGTCGTCATCGAGCCGGCGAAGCTCGTCGCCAGCAGGCCGCCGGCGATGCAGAGCATGCCCGCCGAGCAGATCGTGCCTGGGCCGAAGCGGTCGGCCAGCATGCCGGCGGGCGCGCCGAGCAGGAAGTAGATGAGGCCGGACAGGCCGAAGACGAACGCGACGTCGGCGCGCTGCGCACCGAACTCGCGCGCGAATGGCTCGAACAGGGCGGCGAACGAGTAGGCGACGCCGAAGATGACGCCCATGCTCACGAACGAGCCGGCGACGACGACCCAGCCGTAGCGCGACTCGCCCGGCCCGGCTGCGGCCGGGACCAGCGGGGTGATCGCTCCCTCAGTGTCGGTCATCGAGGCCGTCGATCCATTCTGCGGCGGCGTCGAGCATCGCGGCGAGCGTGCCGGCGTCGGTGCGGCCGCTGCGGGCGCGGACGTGAAAGGCGTGGTCGGCATCGTCGAAAGTCGCCAGCGCGGCCCGCGGGCCCAGCGCACCGGCCACGCCGGAGATCAGCGCCAGGTCGGCCAGGCCGTCGCGCGTGCCCTGCAGGAAGAGCATCGGCAAGGCGACTTGCTGCAGGTGATCGGCGCGGCTCACCGCGGACCGGCCGGCCGGGTGCAGGGGAAAGCCCACGAAGAGCAGGCCGGCGACGCCGGGCAGCGGCGCCGCGGCCTCGGCCTGCGAGGTCATCCTTCCGCCGAACGACTTGCCACCGGCCACCAGGCGAAGGCCGGGCACCGCTGCCGCCGCGGCGTCGACGGCGGCGCGCACGGTCGCCTGCGCCACGGCCGGCGTGTCGGGGCGGCGCGAGCCGTGCTCCATGAAGGGAAACTGGTAGCGCAGGCAGGCGAGGCCGCGCTCACCGAGGCCGGCGGCGAAGGCGGTCATGAAGGAATGCGTCATGCCGGCGCCGGCACCATGGGCGAGGACGACGCAGGCCCGCGCCCTGGCCGGCCGTTCGAGCAGGGCCGAGACGTCGCCTGCCCCCGGCACGGCGATGCGCAGCGCGACGGCATCCGTGCGCGAACACTCGGGCGAGCCGGCGAGATCGTGACTCACGGGGTGCTCGGGCCCTATCGCGAAGCGATGGCAGCGCCGCCCGGATAGCCGCCGCCGAGCGCCTTGATGAGGAAGACCGACGTCAACAGCCGCTGGCCTTCGATCTGCGCCGCCTGGCGCTCGGCCGTGAGCAGCGTCTGCTGGGCGCTGATGACGTCGAGGTAGGTCGTGGCGCCGCCCTCGTAGCGCGCCGTCGCCAGCTCGAGCACGTGCCGCGCCGCCTGCACCGAGGTGCGGGCCTGGGTGTCGGCGCGTTCCAGCGCGGCCAGACCGGTGATGCCGTCCTCGACTTCCTGCATCGCCACGAGGACGACACGCCGGTAGCTGGCGACGGTCGCGTCGTAGCCGGCGCGCGCGAAGGCGACGTTGGCATCGATGCGGCCGCCGTTGAAGAGCGGCGCCGTGATCCCTGCGCCGAGCGACCAGAGCGCGCTCGGCGCGTCGAACAGGCTGGCGAGGCTGCGGCTCTCGGCGCCGAGGGACGGCGCCAGCGTGATGCTCGGGTACCAGGCGGCGGTGGCGACGCCGATCTGCGCGTTCGCCGCCGCCATCGCCCGCTCGGCCGAGGCGACGTCGGGGCGCCGCTGCAGGAGATCGGAGGGCACGCCGAGCGGCACGGCGGGCGGGGCGAGCGGCGCGATCTCGGGCACGAGGCCGAGCAGCGGCGCCGGCGTTCCGGCAAGCGTCGCCACCGCGTGCTCGTAGAGGCTGCGTTGACGCCGCAGCAGGTCGACCTGCGTCAGCGTGTTGTCGAGCAGTGCCTGCTGCTGGGCGACGTCGAGCCCGGAGGCGGCGCCGAGGTCGTGACGGGTGCCGACGAAGTCGAGCGATCGGCGCTGCAGCGCGATCGAGCGGGCGAGGGCGTCGAGCTCGATGTCGGTGGCGCGCAGGTTGAAGTAGGCCGTCGCGAGGTCGGTGCCGAGCACGAGCCGGGTGTTCTCGAGATCGGCAGTCGATTGCTCGACACCCGCTTCGGCCCCCTCGACGCCGCGCCGCACCCGGCCCGCGAGGTCGACCTCGTAGGCGGCCGAGAGCGAGAGGACGAAGTCGTCCTGCACGGTGGTGAAGTTCGTCGCCGCGTAGTTGGTGAGCGGCCGGTTCGCCGAGATGCGCTGCCGGCCGGCGCGCGCGCCGAGCGTCGCGCTCGGCAGGAGCCCTGCCGAGGCGCCGCGCAGCAGCGCCCGCGACTGCTCGAGGCGGGCCGAGGCGAGGGCGAGGGTCGGGCTTTGCGCCAGCGCCTGGCGCTGCAGCGCGTCGAGGCGCGGATCGCCGAACCGCTGCCACCACGGGCCCTTGGCGGCGGTGTCGGCGGGGCTGGCCACGCGCCACGGCGCCTCGACCGTCCACGCCGCCGGCATCGTCACGGCCGGCCGCACGTAGTCGGGGCCGGCGACGCAGCCGGCGAGCGTGACGGCGAGGACAGCGAGGACGGCGAGCGCTCCGCCGAAGACGGCAGGCGCCGGCAGCGCGAAGAAGTCGTGCCGCCCGGCCGCAGGCAGCGCAGGCCTCACGGCAGGGCCTTGGTCGACGGCAGCCGGGCGGCGCCAGAGGCGGGCGCCGACGCGGCGGGCGCGGCCGAATCCGGCTCGGCGGTGCGGTCGATGGCGACGGTGTCGCCGTCGGCGAGAGAGTCGGAAGGGTTGACGACCAGCCGGTCGCCGGCGCCGACGCCGTCTAGGATCTCGATCGCCTCGCCGAGGTTGCGGCCGAGCGTCACCGGACGGAGATGGACACGGCCGCCGGCATCGACCACCGCGACCCGGGTGCCCTCGCGGCGAAAGAGCAGCACGTTCGTCGGCGCCACCAGCGAGGCGCTCGCCTGCAGCGGCAGCGCCACCTGGACGAAGGCGCCCGGCAGCAGCGCGCCGGCGCGGTTGGACAGGTTGATCTCGACCTGCATGGTGCGCGTCGCGGCATCGATCGACGCCGACGTGCGCGCCACCTCGCCCTCGAACTTCTGGCCGCGCAGCTCGGCCTGCGTGACGGTGACCTTCTGCCCGGGGCGCACGAGCTGCGCGTACGACTGCGGCACGTTGACGTAGACGCGGAGCGGGTCGACCTGGGTCAACACGAAAAGCGTCTTGCCGCTCGAGTCGATCAGGTCGCCGACGTTGACGTTGCGCCGCGTGATGACGCCGGAAAAAGGCGCCGTCACCCGCGTGAAACCCTGCAGCTGACGCAGCCGCTGCACGTTGGCGTCGGCGGCGGCGACGTTGGCATCGGCCTGGGCGGCGGCGCTGCGGCGCTCGTCGAGCTCCTGCTGAGAAACCACGTCCTTGGCGCGCAGCGCCTCCCAACGCGCCACCGTGCTCTTCGCCAGGCCGAGGCTGGCCGCCGTCTGCTGGCGCGCGGCGATGGCCTGCGAAAGCTGCTGGTCGATCTCGGGCGCTTCGATCTCGGCGAGCAGCTCGCCCTTGTGCACGCGGCTGCCGATGTCCTTCGTCCAGCGCTTCAGGTAGCCGGTGGCGCGCGCCGCGATCGGCGACTGCTGGAAGCCCTGCAGCGAACCCGGCAGGGCGAGCGTCTGCTCGGTCTCGCCGGCCTTGGCGAAGGTCGTCTTCACGTACTGGGCCGAGCTGCGCCCGGCGTTCGACTCGAGGACCCGGCTGTTGTCGATGCGGCTCCAGACGGTGCGCCCGGCGCCGACGGCGAGCAGCACCAGCACGACGAGCGCGGCGATGCGGGCGCCGCGCATCACCCGCGCCCGCTCGGCCGGCGTCGCTCCCGGCGCGGCCGGGGCGCCCGCGGCGTGGGTCGGCGTGCCGGCCGCGGGGGAGTGCGCCTCGGCGCTCGGGTCGCTCATCGGTTCAGCCTTCCTGCAGCCGGGGGGTCGACACGCCGTGGTGCGCGGCCTGTCGTTGCTGGCGTCGCGCCAGGCGGTCGTGGATGCCGGCATAGACCACCGGCACAAAGAGCAATGTCGACAGCGTCGCGAAGACCAGGCCGCCAATCACCGCACGGCCGAGCGGCGCATTCTGCTCGGCGCCTTCGCCGATGCCGAGCGCCATCGGAATCATGCCGATGATCATCGCCAGTGCCGTCATGAGCACCGGGCGGATGCGCGTGGCCCCGGCATCGAGTGCCGCCACGGCAGGCGAGGCGCCTTCGTCGCGCCGCTGGCGCGCGAACGACACGAGCAGGATGCTGTTCGCCGTGGCCACGCCCATCGTCATGATGGCGCCGGTGAGCGCCGGGACGGAGAGCGTGGTGCCGCTGATGAAGAGCATCCAGGCGATGCCGGCCAGCGCCGCCGGCAGCGCCGCGATGATGATGAGGGCGTCGATCCACGATTGGAAGTTGACGACGACGAGCAGATAGACGAGGACGATCGCCATCGCCAGACCGACGCCGAGGCCGATGAACGAGGCCTGCATCGTCTGCACCTGGCCGCGCAGCGTCACCTGGCTGCCGCGCGGCAGCTTCGGCCGCACCTCGTCGACGAGCTGCTGCACGCGCGTCGCCACGCTTGCCAGGTCGGTGCCCTGCACGCTGGTGTAGACGTCGACCGCCGGCAGCAAGTTGTAGCGCGAGACCACCGCCGGCTGGCGGGCCGGCGTCGCCTCGACCAGGTTGCCGAGCATCTGCGTCTGCGCCGCAGCGGCGCCGCCGCCGGTGGCGGCGACGGGCACGTTGAGCAGCGCGTCGAGCGAATCGATGCGGTACTGCGGTGTCTGCACGGCGATCTGATAGACGACGCCGTTCTGCGGGTTGAGCCAGAACGCCGGCGAGGTCTGCGAGCTGCCGGAGAGCGAGATCAGGACGTTCTGGCCGACGTTCTGCGCCGACAGGCCCATCTGCTGCAGCCGCGTTCGGTCCATCTGCAGGCTGATGGCGGGTGCGTCGAAGCGCTGGTGGACGTGGGCATCGACGGCGCCGGGAATCTCGCGGATCCGTTTCGCCAGGCCGGCCGCGAGCGCGGCGTTCGCCGCCATGTTGTTGCCGGTGAACTGCACGTCGATCGCCGCCGGCAGGCCGAAGTTGAGGATCTGCGTGACGATGTCGGCCGGCTGGAAGAAGAACTCGATGCCGGGGAAGCGCTTCGGCAGCTCGGCGCGCAACAGGGTGACGAACTCGTCGGTCGGACGGTGGCCCGGCTTGAGCGAGAGCTGGATCTCGCCGTCGAGGGTGCCGATGGTTCCGGCGTTGCTGTACGACAGGTTGATGCCGCTGTTGGGAACGCCGAGGTTGTCGAGGATGGTCTCGAGCTGGTCCTCCGGCACGAGCTGGCGGATCGCCGCTTCCACGTCGTCGGCCAGGCGCGCGGTTTCCTCGATGCGCGTGCCCGTGGGCGCACGCATGTGCAGGCGGATCTGGCCGGCATCGACGCTCGGGAAGAAGTCGCGGCCGAGCACCGGGTAGAGGCCGCACGAGAGGAGACAGAAGGCGAGGAAACCGATGCCGAAGGCGCCGCGCTTGTCGAGCAGGGCCGAGAGCGTGATCGTGTAGGCGCGACGGACGCGCTCGAAGCGGGCGTCGAACGCGCGGTACAGGCGCTGCATCGCGCTCGGCCGACCGGCTTTCGGGGCGGCACCGTGCGAGCGGCGCATCAGCAGCATGACCAGCGTCGGCACCAGCGTTCGCGACAGGATGTAGGAGGCGACCATGGCGAATACGACCGCCTCGGCCAGCGGCACGAAGAGGAAGCGGGCGACGCCGGAGAGAAAGAACATCGGCACGAAGACGATGCAGATGCAGAGGGTCGAGACGAAGGCAGGCACGCCGATCTCGCCGGCGCCGACGACGATCGCGTCTTCGAGCGGCTGGCCGAGGTGCAGGTGCCGTTCGATGTTCTCGATCGTCACGATCGCCTGGTCGACGAGGATGCCGACCGACAGCGCCAGGCCGCCCAGCGTCATCAGGTTGAGCGTCTCGCCGAGCATCTGCAGCGTGATGATGGAGCTCAGGATGGAGAGCGGAATGGTCAGCGCGATGATCAGCGTCGAGCGCCAGTTGCCGAGGAAGAGGAGCACCATCAGGGCCGTCAGGCCGGCGGCGATCAGGGCTTCGAAGACGACGCCCTGAACGGCCGCCTTCACGAACACCGACTGGTCGAAGAGCGGCGTCACCTTCACGTCGCCGGGCAGGATCTCCTGCACCCGCGGCAGCAGCGCCTTCAGGTCGGCGACGATGTCGAGCGTCGAGGCGCCGCCGTTCTTCAGCACCGAGAGGAGGACGCCCCGGGTGCCGTCCTTGCGCACGATGTTGGTCTGCGGCGTGAAGCCGTCGCGCACGTAGGCGACGTCGCTCAGGTAGGTGGTGGTGCCGTTCTCCGAGCGCACCGGCAGCTCGTTCAGCCCGGAGATGGCCTCGGGCGAGCCGTTCATGCGCACCGTGTACTCCGTCGCGCCGAACTTGGCGGTGCCCGATGGCAGGATCAGGTTCTGCAGGTTGATGGCGTTGACGACGTCGGCCGGCGCCAGTCCGCGCGCCTGCAGCGCCTGCATGTCGAGGTCGACCGAGATCACCCGGTTCTTGCCGCCGTACGGAAACGGCACGGCGACGCCGGGAATGGTGACGAGCTGCGGCCTGAGGGACGTGATCCCGATGTCGAAGAGCGTCTGCTCCGGCAGCGTCGGGCTCGACAGGCCGAGCTGGATCACCGGGATGCTCGAGGCCGAGTACTTGATGATGAGCGGCGGCGTGATCCCGGGCGGCAACTGGCGCAGCTGGGTCTGCTCGATGGCGACGACCTGTGCGATCGCGGTCTGGATGTTGGCGTTCGGCTGGAAGAACACCTTGATGACGGTGATGCCCTCGAGCGAGGTCGACTCGATGTGCTCGATGTCGCTCACCGTCGTCGTCAGGCTGCGCTCGTTCTGCGCCGCGATGCGCTGGCCCATCTCCTGGGCCGGCAGGCCGCGGTAGTTCCAGATGATCGAGATCACCGGGATGTTGATCTCCGGAAAGATGTCGGTCGCCATGTTGCGCAGCGCGAACGGCGTCGCCAGGACGATCAGCATCGCCATCACGATGAACGTGTACGGGCGCCTGAGCGCCAGCTGGACCATCGACATCGGGGAGGACGCGGCGAACGGCGAAGGGGCGATGATATTCACCCGGGGCGCGGCGTGCGCGAGGCCCGGGGCCGATTTCGAGCGGCCGGGCGAAGAATGCCGCCTGGCCGTCACCATCGGCCGGCGCGCGGGTCGGACCATGCGCCCTCGTTCTCCGGGGCGCCTTCACTTATCTTTACCGCCCCGCCATGGCCCGGTCACCGGAGGCGACGAGCATCACCTCAACGGCCCGATCCGAGGGTCGACAGGAGCAGACGATGAAGAGCAGAGCAGTGGTGGCCGCGAGCTGGGGCGTGCCGGGCGACCGGATGAAGATGGTCACGGTCGGCACATTGATCACGATCCTCGCGGTTGCGGGCGGGTCCGCGTCGGCGCAGACGCCGCCGCCGCAGGGCCCGGGCATGGAGCGCAGCATGTTCCCCGGCATGCACGAGCGCATGTACGGCGGCATGCACGAGCGCATGCGTGGCGGCAGGGGTCCCGAGGCGATGTTCCGGGGCTCGCCAGAGCGCATGGGCCGCATGGTGGACCGCATGCTCGACGGCCTGAACGCGACCGATGCCCAGCGGGCGCAGATCAAGGAGATCGCCACCGCGGCGGCCACCGACCTGCGGGCCCAGGCGGCCAGTGGGCGAGGCCTGCGCGAGCGCTCGATGCAGGTCTTCACGGCACCGACCGTCGACGCGAACGCCGCCGAGCAGCTGCGCCAGCAGATGCTGCAGCAGCACGACCAGATGAGCAGGCGCGTCACGCAGGCGCTGCTCGACGTCAGCCGCGTGCTGACGCCCGAGCAGCGGGTCAAGCTCGGCAAGCGCCTCCACGATCGCCAGGCGCGCCGCGAAGACCGCATGAAGCGCATGCAGGAGCACCTGCCGGACCGCATGCAGCACCGCGAAGGGCAGCGCCGATAATCCGCCGCTCATGCACCCCGACGAGGCCGGGCTGCGCGTTGCAGCCCGGCTTCGACCTTGCGAGCCGCCCATGAACCCGCGCCTGCTACTCGTCGACGACGACACCCGCCTGGCCTCGATGCTCGGCGAGTACCTCGGCCGGGCCGGCTTCGAGGTCGAGCCGGCCGGCCACCTTGCCGAGGCGCGCAGCCGCCTCGCCGCGGCGAGCTTCGATGCGCTCGTTCTCGACCTGATGCTGCCCGATGGCGATGGCCTCGACCTCTGCCGAGAGCTCCGCGGCAACGCCCGCACCCGGCACTTGCCGCTCCTCATGCTCACGGCGCGCGGCGAGCCGATGGACCGCATCGTCGGCCTCGAGCTCGGTGCCGACGACTACCTGCCGAAGCCGTTCGAGCCGCGCGAGCTGCTCGCGCGCGTCAAGGCGCTGCTGCGCCGCACCGCGCCGCAGGCCGCCGACGACGACGTGATGCGCTTCGGCCGCCTCGAGATCGACCTCGGCGCCCGCGTCGCCCGCCTCGACGGCCGGCCCTGCGACCTCACCGGGCACCAGTTCGACCTGCTGGTGGTGCTGGCGCAGAGCCCGGGCCGCGTGCTCTCGCGCGACCAGATCATGGACGCGCTGAAGGGGCACGCGCTCGAGGCCTTCGACCGCTCGATCGACGTCCACATCTCGCGCATCCGTGCCGTGATCGAGACCGACCCGAAGTCGCCGCGACGCGTCCTCACGGTGCGGGGCGCCGGCTACGTTTTTGCCCGCAAGCAAGACGCCGACGACGGCCCGCCCGACGATCTCGCCGCGGAGCCGGCCGCCGACGCCGCCGGTTCGGGTGCCGGCGAGCGTGCGAGCGGATAGGCCGCCGCGTTGAAGAGCCTCTACCTGCGCATCTATGCGACGGTGGTGGTGGTCCTGCTGCTGTTCGCCTTCGCTTCGGGGTGGGTCGTGCGCCGCCACCTGGACGACGAGCGCGTCCGCGTCGAGTCCATCGCCAGCGAACGCATGGGCGCCTTCGCCGAGCTGCTCGAGCAGTCGCTGCCCGGCGCCGACCAGCCGGCGGCGGTGCAGGCGGCCGCCATCGACGACTGGTCGCAGCGCCTGCGCATGCCGCTCGCCCTCGACGACGCCAACGGCGTGCGCATCGGCGCCTCGGCGTCGTTCCTTCGCCGCCAGGAAGGCGCGCGGCCGCCTTTCGCCCTGGCGCTCGAAGACGGCCGCACCCTCTGGACCTACCGCCCCGGGCGACGCCGCGCCGGCGCCGGGCCACCGGGGCGGCCGGGCGAGCGCGGCGACCGCTTTGCCGGCCCCGCCCCGTGGCCGCTGCTGCCGCCCGGTCTGCCGCGCGGCACCGGGCTGATCGTGGTCCTGCTCGCCCTCTTCGTCGCCGTCGCCGCCGGCGCCTACCCGGTGGTGCGCCGGCTGACGCGCCGGCTGGAGGCGCTCAAGCACGGGGTCGAGCAGTTCGGCGAAGGCCATCTCGGCCATCGCGTCACCGTCTCCGGGGGCGACGAGATCGCCGCCGTCGCGACCAGCTTCAACGTCGCGGCGGCGCGGGTCGAGGCGCTCGTGCAGTCGCACCGGTCGCTGCTCGCCAACGCCAGCCACGAGCTGCGCTCGCCGCTCGCACGCATGAAGCTGGCGGTGTCGATGCTCGATGACGCACCGCCGGAGCAGCGCGAGCGCCTGAAGCGCGAGATCGGCACCAACGTCGCCGAGCTCGACGGGCTGGTCGAGGAAGTCCTGCTCGCCAGCCGTCTC
Source organism: Burkholderiales bacterium (assembly GCA_038225015.1). GTDB lineage: Bacteria > Pseudomonadota > Gammaproteobacteria > Burkholderiales > Burkholderiaceae_C > Schlegelella_A. Next base: position 38,321 of record JBBRFB010000005.1, on the reverse strand, counting down.
GACGCGTCGGCCGAGCCGCTGCCGGGCGAGGCGGTCGATCTCGTCCCGCTCGTCGCCGAGGAGGCCTCGCGAGTCGACGCCGAGATCGACGCCGCCGGGCCGGTGGTCGTCAGAGGCGACGAGCGGTTGCTGCGGCGGGCGATCCGCAACCTGCTTGAGAACGCGCGCCGCTACGGCGGCGGCGAGGTGGTCGTCACGTTGCAGCCGGCGAGCACGACGCCCGCTGCGCCGGCGCGCGTGCGCGTCTGCGACCGTGGCCCGGGTGTTCCAGTCGACCTGCGCGAGCGCATCTTCGAACCGTTCTATCGCCTGCCCGGCCACACCGAGCAGGCCGGGGGCGTCGGCCTCGGCCTGTCGCTCGTCCGCCAGATCGTCGGGCGCCACGGCGGCCGGGTCCGCTGCGAGGCGCGCGAGGGCGGCGGCACCTGCTTCTCGATCGAGCTGCCGGCAGGTGCGCCCCGCCCGGCCTGATGTGGTGCGCCAAGCTGTTCTTTGGCAGGGCGTCACTTCATTGCGCACATGATGCGGACACTTCCGCCCGTGCGCAGCCCGTCCTTGCGCCGCGCGAAGTAGCGCATGTTCAGATCGTCCGCAGTGGCACTTTCTGCGGAACTGAAACCCAGCTCGAGCAATTGACTCTGCAGTGGCGTGGGATCGAAGGTTGACAGCCATGGCTCACCGAGCGCGGCAACCCGCTGCGCCATCACATCGCTGACCACGCGCTCGATCGGGTTGAGCATCGTTGCCGGGACGCGGTAGTCGAAGCACAGGCAGCTGCCCGCGGCAAAGCCAGCCACCGTGCCGAGGGTACCCAGTACCGCGTCGGCCGTCAGGTACATGGTCACGCCCATCCAGCTGACGCAGGCCGCCTGGTCGGCCCGAAACCCCGCCTGCCGCAGCGCGCCGCGCAGGTCGTCCCGCTCGAAGTCCACCGGCACGAAAGTCAGTGAGCACGGCACATCGATGCCGGCCTCGGCCAGCAGTCGCTGCTTCCAGCGCTGTGTGCCGGGATGGTCGACCTCGAACACCCGCAGACCCTCGTCGTTGTGCGGGTTGCGATACGAAAACGTGTCGAGACCGGCACCCAGCAAGACGTACTGGCGCACACCCGCCGCCACGCAGCGCGCGAGCTCATCCTCGACCAACCGGCTGCGCACGACCAGTGCGGCGCGAAGACCCCGCGACATCGGATCGTTCAGCACGAACGGATCGTCCCGCAGCGCGGCCGCGGCGGACGCGCCCAGCAAAGGCAGCGCGATCGGATCCGGGAAGACCAGCGGCTCGTCGAGCAACTGGTGCACGGCGCGCAACGAGGCGACTGCCAGCGCCGAGCGGCTCGGCTCGCCGTGGCGCACGATGTTGGTCGGCAACGTGGACATCGGATGAACCCCCTGGTGTAGAAGACACCCGATCGTCCACCCTCACGTCGCGTGAGGGTCAAGGGTGGCGGTCCGCCACACGTAGCGCTGAACTTCCGGCGTGAAGCCGGTTCCTGCCTGAAGCAGCGGCTCTTTCTCGTAGGCCGCGAGCAGCCTGGCGCGCAAGCTGGCGTCGTGTCGCACCATCCGGTCCAGCAGGGCATGCCATTCGCGCGCCAGCTGGCGCGCGCCTGCGGAATTCGGCGGCACGCCATCGGCCATCAGGCGCTCGGCGCGCTCACCGAGCGCGCGCCATTCGGGATCCAGCGTCTTGTCCAGGCGCTGCAGCTCCTCCGCACTGATGTACCTGGCAAGCACAGCCAGCCGCAGCTGGGTCGCCTGCTCGATGTACTCCAGCAACGCGCGATCCATCCCGCTGGGCAGCGGCAGACCGGGTTGCTCGCGCAACATGCTGCCCCAGCGCTTCAGGAGCGCGATGTCGCCGTTCATCCAGCGCGCCGACACGTCCATCCATCGCCGCGCCAGCGGCTGCAACTCGATCGAATCGGGCGGCACGCCGCGTTCCATCGCGTCGCGCACCACCCGCACCAGCGGTGGCCACTCGGCCTCGCTGCGCTTCCATCGCTCGAAGACGAGCTTGAGCTCGCCCGCGCTGAAATACCGCTCGAACGTGCTCATCATCGACAGGCTGCCGAGCCAGTCGTCGATCTCCGGCTGACCGCCGCCGGCGAGGATCATCTGCATCACGACAAGCCGCTCACGCAACGCCTGGGCCTGGGTGATCTCCTGATCCAGCGTGCCGATCTGCCGCGAAAGGATGGCCGGCAGCGTGACCGCGCCGCCGTCAAGCAGCTTCGCCACATCGGCAAGCGACAGGCCCGTGCGGCGCAGGGTCTGGATGCCGTGCAGTCGCGCGACGTCGTCGCGGCTGTACAGGCGATAGCCGCTGTCGGAGCGCCCCGATGGCCGCAGCAGCCCGATGCTGTCGTAGTGATGCAGTGCGCGCACCGTCAGACCGGTGCGTTTGGCCAGTTCGCCGACCTTGAGAAGCATGCGGGGAGTATCCAGGCACTGTGCGACGGCGCATCTGAGAGGTCTCGGGCCATCAGCCGCCGTACACGCGGATGGCAAGCCGCATCCTTCTGTCGATCCAGGTGAGCGCCGGAGCAGGTTCAACGAGCCGAGATTCGCAGCACCCGTGTGCCGCTGATTCCGGGCTCCGACAGCCACTGCCTGAGCTTGGCCAGCACCGCTTCGGCGTCGAGCAGGTCGAGGTGATTCAGGCCCTGGCCGATCCATTGCCGGCCCGGTTCGAAACCCAGGGAGCGCGAGGCCCGTTTGTGCCGGCCGAGGGCGCTCGCGACGGGAACGATGCCGTCGCCGAGGAGCTTCTCGCGCAGCTCGCCCGGCTCGCTGCCGAGCGAGCCGGCGATCGCGTAACAGGCCACGCCCGCCGGCAGTGGCACATGCGTTCGCGTGTCGTGGCCATGGGCGAAGCGGTCGCTGCCAGCCCAGTCGCTGTCGAGCAGGCTGCCGTGGCGCAGGTCGGTGATGCCGGCGCTGCGCATCTTGCCCAGTCGCGCGAACGCCGCGGTATAGGGGCTGGCGCCGAGGATCACGTCGATCCAGTGGCCACCGCGCTCGAGTGGTGCGCCATGATGCGGGGTGCCGAGAAAGATCATCTTCGTGACCCGGCCGGGCCAGGCGTCGCCGCGAGCACGGCCCAGCTCCCAGGCGCTGCGGGCGACGAGGCCGCCCATGCTGTGGCCGATGATCACGAGCTCCTCGATCGGAACCGGCCAGGCCGCCTGCAGCTTGCGAAGCCGGTCGCCAAGGAGGCGGCCGTTGCTCGAAATGTGCAGGCCGCTGTTGTAGTGCAGGTGCAGCAGCGTGAAGCCGCCCTCCGCAGCCAGGGCGGCGCCGGTGTCGCGACCGTGGCGCCGCCACTGCGCCGGGCTCATGCACAACCCGTGCGCGAGCAGGAGGACGCGGCGACGCGCCTGCGGCAAGGCAAGCGAGCCGGACTCGAGGTCGAGCGGCTTGCCGTCGTGGCGAATCTGCATCTCGATCGCCAGTGGGTTCGCGGTGGCTTCGAGATGGTCGCCGAGGACGCCGTTGAGCGCCGCGAGCACCGTTTCGCGCTCGGGCGACGGCAGGACTTCGGAGGTCCCGACGAGCGCGAGCACCTGTCCGAGAAGGGCATCGAGGCTGCCCCCGACGAGCCGGGTGGTGCCGCGGATGCTGCGATAGACCAGCCCGGTGATGCCTGCGGCCGGCCCGTTCGATGCAGTGCCGAGTGGGCCGCGTGCCCGCACGATGTTGTGATGCAGGTTCTCGACCAGATCCGTGAGACCGAGCAGGGCGTGCATCGCCAGGCGACCGGCGCCGCGCAGGTCGCTGGTGCGGAGATGGCTGGCGGTCGGGTTCGCGGTTTCGTTCATGCCACCATCATGCCCACCCGCCGCGGCGACGGCTCATCGCGGCGCGAGCCCTGCAAAATAGTAGCCTGCGATGTCAGTACAAGCTGATTCCATCCTCGCCGGGCTCAACGTCGTCGCCGCCGTGCGCGCGCATCGATCGGGCGTTCCCGGGCTCGACGCCAAGGTCGTCGCGCTGAAGGAGTTCCAGCAGCGGCGCTTCGCGCACACCTACGCCGACCTGCTGCGATCGCCGCGCCACGGTCCGGCCGCCCGCTTCTTCCTCGATGAACTGTACGGCCCGAACGACTTCACCCGTCGAGACGCTGAGTTCGCCAAGGTGATCCCCGGGCTCGTGAAGCTGTTCCCGGAGGGACTCGTCGCGACCGTGGCCGATGTGGCCAAGCTGCACGCGTTGTCCGAAACGCTCGATACGGCCATGGCAACGCATCTTCGCGACGCCGGGCTCGGCGCCATCGACTACGCCCGGGCCTGGCAAAGCGTCGGCCGCGCTTGCGACAGGCAAGAGCAGATAGCGCTGATGGTGAGCGTCGCCGGGCGGCTCGACCGGTTCACCCGCAAGCCGCTGCTGCGCCGCGGCCTGCATCTGATGCGAGGGCCAGCACGGGCGGCGGGGCTGGCCGAGCTGCACCGCTTTCTGGAGGCTGGTTTCGACACGTTTCGGGCGATGGGCGGCGCGCGCGAATTCATCGCCATCGTGCAATCGCGAGAAGAGGCACTCGCTGCGTCGCTTTTCACCGCGAACCTGGCCGACGAGGGCAATGCATGGCGAGCGATCGCCACCTTGCTGCAGCCCGCGGCGCCCATCGAAGACGGGGTGGCTTGAACGTCGATCCTTTCGTCGCCGCACGAACATGTGGTGCCGGACAGCAGCCACGATTGCGGGCGCAGGAGGGCTTCCTAGCGGCCGGTGGGGACGTCGAGCGCACCACGCTCTAGCGTCGCTCGGCCGCTCGGCCGCTCAGCCGGCCAGCGCGCCCGCCGGCCGCGCGCCTGGCGCACGGCGTTGGCGTCGCAGCACGGCGGCGAGGTAGGCCGCCATGCCGAACGCGGCGCAGGCGACGCCGACCGTGGCCATCGACCAGAAGCCCTGGGCGCCGTGCATCCAGCCGAGGCCGAAGTCGACGATCCCGAACGCCGCGACGTAGCCGCCGGCGAGACCGACGCCCCAGAGCGAGACGGCGTAGACGACGAGCGGCACGGTCGCGATCCGGTAGGCGCGCAGCACGAACGCCGAGATCGTCTGCGCCGCGTCGGCGACGTGGAAAACGGCGACCCAGCCGAGCAGCGGCAGGGCCGCGGCGACGATGACCGGGTTGGCCGTGTAGAGGCCGACGATCTCCGCGCGCAGGACGTAGACGGTGGCGCCGAGCGCGGCGGCGATGAGCACGCCGATTTCGAGCCCGGCCCAGCCCAGGCGCCGCGCGTCCTCGGCGTCGCCGGCACCGACCCGTTGCGCGACCAGTGTGCCCGAGGCGTTGGCGATGGCGAGCGGCAGCATGAACATCAGCGAGACGAGGTTGACGGCGATCTGGTGGCCGGCGACGACGGTGGCGCCGATGCGCGAGATGAAGAGCGCCATGAAGGTGAAGCCGGTGACCTCGATCAGGATCGCCAGGCCCATCGGCACGCCGAGCCTGAGCAGCGGCCCGAGCGTCGCCCGGTCGGGCCGGCCGATGCCACCGCGGTCGAGGCCGAAGCGTGCATAGAACGGATCGCGGCGAATCAGCGTCCAGGCCGCGAGCAGCTGCAGCCACATGATCGCCGCCGTGGCGACACCGCAGCCCGGCGCGCCGAGGGGCGGCAGGCGCACCGGGCCGAACGGCGTCGGCAGCTCGAAGCCGAAGACCAGCAGCGCGTTCAGCGGCACCTTCAGGGCCAGCGCGCCGATCTGCAGCACCATCACCGCCTTGGGCCGCGAGACGGCGACGTTGAAGCCGCGGTAGGCGGTGAAGACGAGCGCCGGCGGCAAGGCGAAGCCGAGGGCGAGGAGGTAGCCGCGCACCTTGTCGGCGACCGGAGGCGTTGCGCGTGCGAGAGCCAGGAAGGGCTCGGGGAACACGAGGAGGGCGCAGCCGATCGCCGCGAGCCCGAGCGCCAGCCAGACCGCCTGCCGGGCCACGTGTCCGCTTCCGCGCAGGTCGCCGGCGCCGAAGTGCTGCCCGGCGATCGGCCCGACCGCCAGGACGACACCCATCAGTCCGACGAACACCGAGATGTAGGTGGCCGAGCCGACGGCGAGTGCGGCCAGATCGAGCGCGGAGGCCCTCGCCAGCATCACGGTGTCGACGGTGCTGAAGGCCAGCACCGCGATCTGGCCGACGAACACCGGCCAGGCCAGAGGCGCGATGCGCCGCGCGCTGGCGACGAGCCCCGCCCGGCTCATGCCCGGCTCGCGGCGTCCTGCGCGGCTTCCTCTTGCACCGCGGCGCCGGCCCCGCCCGGGCGGGCGCGCTCGGCATAGCGGTTGAAACGCCAGGCGGTTCCTTCCTGCGTGATCCGGCGCCAGGTGGCCCGCTTCTCGGCGGGCGACATCTCGGTCCAGCGCTGGACCTCGAGGAACGTTCGCCCGCAGCCCTTGCAGACGGCGTCGCCCTGGCTGGTGGAACAGATGGCGATGCACGGCGCGTCGGGCGTCGTCGCGTACCAGTCATGCCAGGCCGCGCTCGCGTCTGCGGGAATCGCGGTCTCGTCGCACTCGGTCTCGTGGTAGTACACCATCAGCGCGTACACCTCTGCGAGGGCGCGCACCTCGGCGCAGGCGGTGATGCCGTCAGGCGAAGGCCTTTTGTCGCGCCACCAGTTGATGGCCGACTCGATGTCGGTGATGTGAAGGGCGGCCACGGGTCGGCGCGAGAGGGACGCGAGGATAGCAGCGTCCCGCCCGGCGACGGCCGCCTTGCGGCGGCCGCTATTTCATGGCGCCGCTGGCCGGTGCCGCCGGCACCGTCGTCACCGTCTCGCGCAGGATGCCGCCGCCGGCGACGCTGCCGGAGGTCTTGACTTCACGCTTGGCCGTCGACTTGCCGCGAACGCGGGCCCGGCAGTCGGCCCGATCGGCATCGGGCATTTCCTCGCAGCGGCTCATCGCGTTCTTGCGATGCGCGCCGTAGGTATCGATGCCACCGTGGCGGCGCTCGGCCTGCGCCGCTCCCGCTTCCTTCAGGCACGTCGCCTCGTCCTGGCCGCTGTTGCCCGACATGCAGCGGCTGCGATCCTGCTGGTATTGCTCGTCGGCCCAGGCGGGGCTCAACGCGATCGAGGCGGCACCGAGGGCGGCCAGCGCCGCAGCCCGGGCCATGCCGAGGCGGATGTAAGAGCGGGACATGTGCGTTCTCCTTCAGCGTTGTTCGAATGGCTGACGCCGGAAATGCCTGGGGACGGCGGCCTCGGGACGGCGACCGGTTCATGGTAGGCAACCGGGACCCGGGAGCGGTCGCCACAGGTCGCAACCTCGCGTAGGAGGGCGCCGCGACCGCCGGTGCGGCACTGCCGGCGGTCGCGAAAAAAGCACGTCGGCAACGGGTACGTGTGCTTACAGGCCCGCCGTCGGTTTGCCGCGCGGCAACACTGGCCCGCGGAGGTTTCCGATGGCCAGTTTTTCGCAGGGGATCGCCATGTCCAGGCGCGTTGCGACCGGACCGAGCGCCGGGCCGCGGCCGACCGGCATCGCCGCGGCGCGCGGGCGCGGCAACGGCGAAAATGTTGCACATGTCGAACAAGCCGAAGAAGCCGAACCCGACGGCGCAGTTGCTCGAGGCCCTCGCTTTCGCCGCGCACGCGCATCGGGCGCAGCGCCGCAAGGACGTCGAGAAGAATCCGTACATCAACCACCCGATCGCGCTGGCGCGAACGCTCGCTGTCGAGGGCGGGATCACCGACACGCGGACGCTGCTCGCCGCCATCCTCCACGACACGGTCGAGGACACGGACACCACCTTCGAGGAGATCGCCGCGATGTTCGGCCACAAGGTCGCCGACGTCGTTCGCGAGGTGTCCGACGACACGACGCTGGCCAGGTCGGATCGCAAACGCCTGCAGATCGAGCACGCGCCGCACATCAGCAAGCGGGCGGCGCTGGTCAAGCTCGCCGACAAGACCTCGAACCTGCGCGACGTCGCGGCAAGCCCGCCGCCCGGCTGGCCGCTGGCGCGCCGGCGCGAGTACTTCGACTGGGCCAAGGCCGTGGTCGACCGGCTGCCGCCCGTCAGCAAGCGGCTGCGCGCCGCCTTCGACGCGGCGTTCGAGAGGCGGCCGTGAGCAGCGTCAGCTGCCGCGGTCGAGCCAGATGCCGAGGCAGAGCGCCGCACCCACGGTGTACAGCAGCCACGTCTCGGACACGACGTAGGGATAGAGCATGAGAGCGACGCCGAGCCATTTCGTCGCCTGCCGCTGCCGGCGCTTGCCGACGTAGTACGCCATCATCCCGAGCAGCCCGAAGAGGACGACGCCGACAATGTAGGCCGGTGTCGGCCACGTGAAGCCGAAGGACTCGAGAGCCCTGAACCCATCCGCCATGCGATCCAATCTCCTTCTGCGCCGACCTTACCGCCTTCGCGGCTTGTCGGGCGGCTTCTCCTTGCTCGAGCTCATGGTGGTGGTCGCCATCATCGCGATCCTCGCCCTGATCGCGCTGCCCGGCATCCCGGACCGCGTGGTGCGCGACCAGATAGTCGACGCGGTCAAGCTCGCCGACATCGCCAAGGCGCCGGTGGCGGCGATGTGGGCCGTGGCGCACCGGCTGCCGGTCGACAACGCCGAGGCCGGCCTGCCGCCTGCCGACCGGATCGTCAACAACGCGATCGCCGCCGTCGCCGTCGAGTCCGGCGCCATCCAGGTGACTTTCGGCAACCGCGCCAACGGGGCGATCGCCGGCAAGGTGCTGACGCTGCGGCCCGGTGTCGTCGACAGCGCGCCGATCGTGCCCGTCGCCTGGGTCTGCGGCCACGCCGAGCCGCCGCGGAACATGTCGGCCCGCGGACTCGACAAGACCGACGTGCCGCTGCGCTACCTGCCGCTCAACTGCAGGGCCGCGACCGGCTCCGCCGCCCGTTGACTTGCCAGTTTCGCCGAGCAGTCGGCAGGGAGGACGATGAACGCCGAGCGACGTAAGCGGGAGACGAAGAAGGAGACGCCGCCTTCCCGGGCGACGGCCGCCGCCGGGCCAGCGGCCGGCGCCGATACCGCCGAGGAAGTCGAGGCGGAGGAGCGGAGCTCGCCGAGCGGACGCATCGTCTACAAGGCGATCCTGCGGGAGGGCGAGGAAGAGCTGCTGCGGCCGAGCTCGGCGCTCTTCTGGTCGGGCATCGCCGCCGGGCTGTCGATGGGCTTTTCGATGTTCGGACAGGGGCTGCTCATGGCCCACCTGCCCGACGCGCCGTGGCGGCCGCTTGTCGCCAGCTTCGGCTACTGCTTCGGCTTTCTCGTCGTCGTCCTCGGCCGCCAGCAGCTCTTCACCGAGAACACGCTGACGCCGATCCTGCCGCTCCTGCAGAAGCCCGGCTGGAAAACGCTCGCCAACGTCGCTCGGCTCTGGCTCGTCGTCCTCGTCGCCAACCTGATCGGTGCCCTGGTCGTTGCCCTCATCTCGGCGCACACCTCGGGTTTCGAGCCCGAAGTGCAGAAGGCCTTCGTCGCCATCGGCCGCGCCGACGTCGAGGTGCCGTTCGCCACGACGATGCTGCGCGGCATCGCCGCAGGCTGGCTGATCGCGCTCATGGTCTGGCTGATGCCGTTCGCCGAGTCGGGCCGCATCTGGGTGATCATCTTCATCACGTACCTTGTCGGCCTCGGCAAGTTCAGCCACATCATCGCCGGCTCGCTGGCCGTCTTCACTTGGGCAGCGACTGAGGGCGGCTGGTGGCGGGCGATCGCCGGATTCGCCGTGCCCTGCCTGATCGGCAACGTCATCGGCGGCGTGCTCCTGGTCGCGGCCCTGAACCACGCCCAGGTCGTCGCCGGCAGCCCCGACGAGGAGCTCTGAGCCGCGGTACGGCCGGGGCCGACTCGCGCGGGGTGTCGCCAAGGCCGTAGCATCACCCGGTGATCGACCTGCACGCCCCCGAGCTCGACTACGAGCGCATGCGAACGGCCGGCCGCGAGATGCTCTCGCTGGCCTTCATCGATGCGCGCAATCGCATCCTGCGCTGGACCTCGGCGGTTGAAGACGTGCTCGGCGCCGACGCCTTGCGCACCCTGACGCCCGACGCGCCGCGTGCCGAGCTCGACCCGCCGCTCTGGACGCTCGGGCGCCTCGCCTGGTTCCAGGAAGTCTGGATCGGCCGCAATGTGCAGCGGCGTCGCGGCGAGCGCGCCGACGCCGGGGCGGTTCGGCTGGCCTCGATCCTTCCCGAGGCCGACCGCTGGTTCGATCCGCTGGCGGTGCCGAGGCCCGCGCGGTGGGTGCTCGCCCTCGAGCTTCCCGACGCGCAGACGATCCGCCAGTACCTCGTCGACGTCCTCGAGACGACGCTCGACCTGCTTGCCGCCGAGCCGTCGGAAGACGACGACGCCCTCTATTTCTACCGCCTGGCCGTGCTTTGCGAAGACATGCAGAGCGAGGCGTTCGCGGTGCTGGCGCAGACGGCGGGCTTCTCGCCGGTGGCGGTGCCGGCTCTGGCGCCGCGCATGAACGGCACGGCGCCACGGCCACCCATCCTCCTGCCGGCGACACGCTGGCGCCTGGGCTTCGACGGCCCCGGCTTCGCGTTCGACAACGAGCGCGTCGCCCATGAGGTGGCGATTCCGGAATTCGAGATCGACGCGCAGCCCGTGAGCTGGGCGCAGTACGGCGAATTCGTCGAGGACGGCGGCTACGACGACCCCGCCTTCTGGAGCGATGCCGGCTGGCAGTGGATCGCCCGCGAAGGGCGGCGAACCCCGCGTCACGTCGACCAGCTTCGCCACGGCGTGCTGCAGCGCCGCTTCGGCCAGCTCTCCCGGGTGCCCGGCAACGACGCGGCCGTCCACGTCAGCCACCACGAGGCCGAGGCCTGGTGCCGCTGGGCCGGGCGCCGCCTGCCGGGCGAGGCCGAGTGGGAAGCGGCCGCCCACCAGGGGGTCTCGCGCGGCTTTCGGCACGGCCAGGTGCACGAGTGGACGGCGAGCACCTTCCAGCCCTACCCGGGCTTCGTCGCCGGCCCGCTGCGCGGCTGGTCGGTGCCGTCTTTCGGCTCGCACAAGGTGCTGCGCGGCGCCGCCGCGGCGACCCCGCTGCGCCTTCAGGGGGCGAAGCTGCGCCGGTTTGCGCCGGCCGAGAGCGACGGCGGCTTCTTCGGCTTCAGGAGCTGTGCAGCCTAGCGGGCTCGCGCCGACGACGACGAGGTTCTTCGTCGGTCATTAGGGAAACCTCGTAAGCGTTGACGCGGGCCGGCTCGAACAATGGGTCGACAGCCGCGCCATTCCGCCGGCCTGCACCCGAATGAGGAGCCCGGCATGGACGTGCCCATTTCACTCACCGTCAACGGTAAGGCGGTCAACAAGTCGATCGACCCGAGAACGCTCCTCGTGCAGTTCCTGCGCGAGCACCTGCAGCTGACGGGAACGCACGTCGGTTGTGACACCGCGCAGTGCGGCGCCTGTACCGTGCACATGAACGGCCGAGCCGTGAAGGCCTGTTCGATGCTCGCCCTGCAGGTGCAGGGCAGCGAGATCACGACGATCGAGGGCCTCGCCAAGGACGGCGAGCTGCACCCGATGCAGGCGGCGTTTCGCGAGTGCCACGGCCTGCAATGCGGCTTCTGCACGCCGGGCATGGTGATGGCGGCGGTGCAGATCCTGGCCGACAACCCGAAGGCGACCGAAGCGCAGATCCGCGAGGGGCTGGACGGCAACATCTGCCGCTGCACGGGCTACCAGAACATCGTCAAGTCGATCCAGTTCTGCCAGTCGGGCGCCAAGCCCGCGCTGGTCTGAGGAGGGCGCGATGGGAAACATGAACGAAAGCGGCCCGATCGGCAAGAGCCTGCGCCGCCGCGAGGACCGGCGCTTTCTCACCGGCGCCGGCAACTACACCGACGACGTGACGATGCACGGGCAGACCTACGCCGTCTTCCTGCGCTCGCCGCATGGGCATGCACGCATCCGTTCGATCGGCCTCGAGGCGGCGAAGAAGGCGCCCGGCGTCGTCGCCATCTTCACCGGCACCGACCTGGCCGAGGCCAAGGTCGGCGGCTTGCCGTGCGGCTGGCTGATCCACAGCAAGGACGGCACGCCGATGAAGGAGCCGGCGCATCCGGTGCTGGCGCAGGGCAAGGTCCGCCACGTCGGCGACCAGGTCGCGCTCGTCGTCGCCGAATCGATTGCCGAGGCGAAAGACGCCGCCGAGCTGATCGAGGTCGACTACGAGGAGCTGCCGGCCGTCGTCGACCTCAGCGCCGCCGACTCGATCGGCGCCAGCGTGCACGACGACGTCGGCGACAACATCTGCTACGACTGGGGCCACGGCGACAAGGCGGCGGTCGAGGCGGCGTTCGCGAAGGCCGCGCACGTCACCAAGCTCGACATCGTCAACAACCGGCTGATCCCGAACGCGATCGAGCCGCGCTGCGCCAACGCCAGCTACAGCCGCTCCGACGAGAGCTACACGCTCTACGTCGCCAGCCAGAACCCGCACGTCGAGCGGCTGCTGATGTGCGCCTTCGTGCTCGGCTTGCCGGAGTCGAAGGTGCGTGTCATCGCGCCCGACGTCGGCGGCGGCTTCGGCTCGAAGATCTTCCTCTACGCGGAAGAGGTGGCGCTGGTCTGGGCGACCAAGCGCGTCGGCCGGCCGATCAAGTGGACGGCCGAGCGCAGCGAATCGTTCCTCACCGACGCGCATGGCCGCGACCACGTCACCCACGCCGAGCTGGCGATGGACAAGGACGGCATGTTCCTGGCCCTGCGCGTGAAGACGATCGCCAACATGGGCGCCTACCTCTCGACCTTCGCGTCGAGCGTGCCGACCATCCTGTACGCGACGCTGCTCGCTGGCCAGTACAAGACACCGGCGATCTACGCCGAGGTGAAGGCGGTGTTCACCAATACCGCACCGGTCGACGCCTACCGGGGCGCCGGCCGGCCGGAAGCGACTTACGTGGTCGAGCGGATCGTCGAGCGGGCGGCACGCGAGCTGAAGATCGACCCGGCCGAGCTGCGGCGCCAGAACTTCATCACCACGTTCCCGTACGCGACGCCGGTCGGCCTGACCTACGACGTTGGCGACTACGCGGCGCACCTCGACAAGGCGATGCAGATGGCAGACGTCGCCGGCTTCAAGGCGCGCAAGGCCGCGTCGGAGGCCAAGGGCAGGAAGCGCGGCCTCGGCTACTCGTGCTACATCGAGGCCTGCGGCCTGGCGCCGTCGAACATCGCCGGCGCGCTCGGCGCCCGCGCCGGCCTCTACGAAGCCGGCGAGGTGCGCGTGCACCCGACCGGCACGGTCACGGTCTTCACCGGCTCCCACAGCCACGGGCAGGGCCACGAGACCACTTTCGCGCAGGTCGTCGCCGGCAAGCTCGGCATCCCGGTCGAGAACGTCGAGATCGTGCACGGCGACACCGATCGGGTGCCGTTCGGGATGGGCACCTACGGCAGCCGATCGCTCGCCGTCGGCGGCACGGCCATCGTCAAGGCGGTCGACAAGATCATCGCCAAGGGCAAGAAGATCGCCGCCCACCTGCTCGAGGCCGCCGACACCGACATCGAGTTCGCGAACGGCGAGTTCACCGTCGCCGGAACCGACAAGAAGGTGCCCTGGGGGTCGGTCTCGCTCACCGCCTATGTGCCGCACAACTACCCGCTCGACAAGCTCGAGCCGGGCCTGAACGAGAACGCGTTCTACGACCCGACCAACTTCACCTATCCGGCCGGCAGCTACATCTGCGAGGTCGAGGTCGACAGCGACACCGGGGAGGTGAAGATCGAGCGATTCGTCGCCGTCGACGACTTCGGCAACATCGTCAACCCGATGATCGTCGAGGGGCAGATCCAGGGCGGGGTGGTCCAGGGACTCGGCCAGGCCATCATGGAAGGCTGCACCTACGATACCGACAGCGGCCAGCTCCTCACCGGCTCCTACATGGACTACGCCATGCCGCGCGCGGCCGACATGCCGAACATCGAGATCGCCACGACCTGCACGCCGTGCAGCCACAACCCGCTGGGCGTCAAGGGCTGCGGCGAGGCCGGCGCGATCGGCTCGCCGCCGGCCTACATCAACGCGGTGACCGACGCCCTCGGCATCGCCGACCTGGCCATGCCGGCCACGCGCGAGCGCGTCTGGCGCGCTGCCCATGGCCTCGCCGCCTGACACAAGGAGAACCCCATGTACGCATTCGAGTACCAGCGTCCGACCAGCCGGGCCGCGGCGCAAGGCGCTGCTTCCGGCGATGTCCGCTACCTGGCGGGCGGGCAAAGCCTGATCCAGGCGATGCGGCTGCGTCTCTCTCGATCCGAGCGTCTGGTCGACCTCGGCGCCATCGCCGACCTGAAGGCGATCAAGGCCGAGAACGGCGGCGTCACGATCGGCGCCATGGCGACGCACGCTGCTGTCGCCGCCCACGCCGATGTCCGGCGCCTGCTGCCGGCCCTGGCCGACCTGGCCGCCGGTATCGGCGACCCGATGGTGCGCAACATGGGAACGCTCGGCGGCTCGATCGCAAACGCCGACCCGGCCGCCTGCTACCCGACCGCCGTGCTCGCGCTCGGGGCAACGATCCATACCGACAAGCGCACGATCGCCGCCGACGATTTCTTCACCGGCCTCTACGAGACCGCGCTGCAGCCGGGCGAACTCATCACTGCCGTGTCCTTTCCGTCGGCGCAGAAGGCGGCCTACGTGAAGTACAAGCAGCCGGCCTCGCGGTTCGCGCTGGTCGGCGTCTTTGTCGCGCAGACGGCGGCGGGTGTACGCGTGGCCGTCACCGGCGCGAAGAGCTACGTGTTTCGCGCCCAGCCGATCGAGGACGCCTTGTCGAAGAACTTCACTGCCGACGCGGCGAAGGCGGTGAAGATGCCGCTCGACGGCATCAACGGCGACCTGCACGGGTCGGCCGAATACCGCGCCGCGATGATCAGCGTCATCGCGTCGCGCGCGGTGGCGGCGGCGCTGGCGCGCTGATCAGCGCCGGGGCGGCGCTGCCTCGCCGATCAGCGCCGACGGCGCTTCGCCCAGCCGACGACGCCGAGACCGGACGCAAGAAGCGCCCCCGTTCTGCGGAATCTGCGGCACGACGTGTGGCGTCGTTTGCCTCCGGTTAGCATGCCGCGGTCCATGACCACGAGGCTCGCATCCCCGCAGACCGTCGACGCCGTCGTCGAGCGGCTCGCTGCGCACGACTACGTCGCCGATCGCCGGCTCGCGATCGCGGTCTTCCTCGCCCTGAAGCTCGGCCGGCCGCTCTTCCTCGAGGGCGAGCCCGGCGTTGGCAAGACCGAGCTGGCCAAGGCGCTGGCCAGCGCCCTCGGCGCGTTGCTGCTGCGCGTGCAATGCTACGAAGGCCTCGACGTCGCGCAGACGGCCTACGAATGGAACGTCGCCCGGCAGATGATGGAGATCAGGCTCGCCGAGGCGGCGCACGCGGTGAGCGACGATGCCTCGCGGGAGCGCCTCGCCGCGAGCCTCTACGCGCGCTCGATGCTGATCGAGCGGCCGCTGCTGCAGGCGCTGACCCAGGATCACTCGCCCGTCCTCCTGATCGACGAGCTCGATCGTGCCGATGAGCCGTTCGATGCCTTCCTGCTCGAGGTGCTGGCCGAGAACCAGCTGACGATTCCCGAGCTCGGGACGGTGCAGGCGACGGCGCCGCCGATCGTCGTCATCACCAGCAACCGGACGCGCGAGATCCACGATGCGCTGAAGCGCCGCTGCCTCTACCACTGGGTCGACTATCCCGACGCGACGCGCGAGCTCGAGATCGTCCGCCTGCGTGCCCCGGGCGCCGACGCACGCCTCTCGGCGCAGGTCGTCGCCTTCGTCCAGCGCATGCGCACCCTCGACCTCTTCAAGGCGCCGGGCATCGCCGAGGCGATCGACTGGACCAATGCCCTGGTCGCGCTCGACGCGATCGACCTTTCGCCCGACAACGTTCGCGACACCCTCGGGGTGCTCCTGAAGCATCGCGACGACATCGTGCGCATGCAGGGGGGCGACGTGACCCGCCTGCTCGCCGAGCTGCAGGCCGTGGCCCGCCCGGCTGGCGCGGTGCCGGCCGATGCTCGCTGAGAACGTCGTCCATTTCTCGCGCGTCCTGCGCCGCGCGGGCATCCCGGTCGGCCCCGACCGGGTGATCGCCGCTCTCGCGGCCATCGAGGCGGTGGGTCTCGATCGTCGCGACGACGTGCACGCGGCGCTCTCCGCCGTGATGATCGACCGCCACGAGCAGCAGATGCTCTTCGACGCTGCGTTCGAGACCTTCTGGCGCGACCCGCACCTGCTCGAGCAGTTCATGGCCCAGCTGCTGCCGAAGGTGACCGGCCGCGGCGAGCGCGAACGCGCGCGCCGGCCCGACCGCCTCGCCGAGGCCCTCGCGCCCTCGGCCTTGCCGGGCGTCCCGAAGCCGCGCGACGAGGCCGCGAGCGACGAGCTGGAGTTCGAGACCGCCTTCACCTTTTCCGACCGCGAGAAGCTTCAGCAGGCCGACTTCGAATCGATGACGGTGGCGGAGTTCGACGCCGCGAAGCGGCTCGCCGAGGAGGCGCCCCTGCCGTTCGAGCCGGTGCGACGGCGCCGGCATGCGGCGAGCCGCCGCGGCCGGGTCGACCTGCGCGCGACGATGCTCGCCATGGCGCGTCAGCCGGCGACGCTGGCGCCGCGCTACAGCCAGCCGCGCCTCGAGTGGCCGACGCTCGTGGTCCTGCTCGACGTCTCCGGCTCGATGGACCGCTACGCGCGGCTGATGCTGCACTACGTGCACGGCCTGACGCGCCGGCACCTGAAGGTGCACACCTTCACCTTCGGCACCCGGCTGACCAACATCACCCGGGCGCTGCGCCACCGCGATCCCGATGTCGCGCTGCAGAGCGCCGATGCGATGGTCAGGGACTGGAAAGGCGGCACCCGCATCGCCTCCTGCTTCGACGACTTCAACCGCCACTGGGCGCGGCGCCTCCTCGGTGCCAATGCTGCACTGCTGCTCGTCAGCGACGGCCTGGACCGAGACGACGCCGGCGAGCTCAGCCGGGCGGCGCGCCAGCTGCGGCTTTTCGCGCGGCAGATCGTCTGGCTCAATCCCCTGCTGCGCTTCGATCGCTTCGAGCCGCGCGCCGGCGGGGTGCGCGCGCTATTGCCCAACGTCGACCGCTTCCTGCCGGTGCACAACCTGCAGAGCCTCGCCGACCTCGCCGTGGCGCTGCGCGCGCCGCGGAGCAGAATCGCGCCATGGAACTGAACGGCGAACGGCTGATTCCCGCCCCGATCGACGCGACCTGGGCAGCGCTCAACGACCCGGCGACGCTGAAGGCGTGCATCGCCGGCTGTGAGTCGCTCGAGAAGACCGCCGACGACGCGTACACGGCGGTCGTCGCGATGAAGGTCGGCCCGGTCAGCGCGCGCTTCAGGGGAAACCTGAAGATGACCAACGTCGTGCCGCTCACCGGCTACACGATCGCCTTCGACGGGCAGGGCGGCGTCGCCGGTTTCGGCAAGGGCTCGGCCGACGTCAGCCTCGTGCCCGAAGGCAATGCGGCGACGCGGCTGGCCTACGCGGCGCGCGCCACGGTCGGCGGCAAGATGGCGCAGATCGGCTCGCGCCTCGTCGACGCCACGGCGGCCAAGATCACCGAGGATTTCTTTCGCACCTTCGAGGCCCACCTCACCGCACCGACGCCAGCCGGCATCGCCATGCCTGGCGCCGCGGAGCCGACCGTGCCTCGCCCCCGCGAGCGCCATCCCGCCGGCACCCTCGGCTGGGCACTCGCTGCCCTCGTCGCCCTCGCCACCCTCTACTTCGTCCTGCGCTGACGAAAGAGGCCCCAGGGGGCCGGCCCCTCCCTCTTGGAGCGAGGGGTTTGGGAGGGAGCGAACCTGTCGAGTCGCTTGCGACGAGCAACGTATAGCGTGCCGCGCTAGGCGTTGCTCGTCGCTCGCACTTCCTCGATCGTCGTCTGGCCGGCGAGCACCTTCTCGATGCCGTCCTGGCGGAGCGTCCGCATGCCCTGCTTCATCGCCGTGTCCTGCAGCGCCTCGGCGCGGGCGCCGTTCTGGATCTGGCGGCGCAGCTCGCGCGACACGACCATCATCTCGTGCACGCCGGCGCGGCCACGAAAGCCGGACTGATCGCACTTCTCGCAGCCGGTGCTCCTGTGCATCATGAGCCGGCCGCCTTCGGCGTGGCGCTCGGTCCAGCCGGCGAGCACGTCGGCGCGCGACACCGGTGCCTCGGCCCCGAAGGCGTTCATGTAGTCACCGAGCAGCTCCTCGATCTCCTCGTGGCTGGCGGCACGGCTCGTCCGGCATGCCGGGCAGGCCCGGCGAACCAGGCGCTGGGCCAGCACCGCGAGCAGCGAGTCGCCGAAGTTGAAAGGGTCGAGACCCATGTCGAGCAGGCGGGTCACGGTCTCGGGGGCGCTGTTGGTGTGCAGCGTCGAGAGGACGAGGTGGCCGGTGAGCGAGGCCTCGACCGCCATGTGGCCCGTTTCCTCGTCGCGGATCTCGCCGAGCATGATGACGTCGGGATCGGCGCGCAGGAAGGCGCGCAACGCCTTCGCGAACGTCCAGTCGATCTTCGGGTTCACCTGGACCTGGCGCAGCCCGGGCTGGGTGATCTCGACCGGATCCTCCGCGGTCCAGATCTTTCGCTCCGGCACGTTGATGTGGCTGAGCGCGGAGTGCAGCGTCGTCGTCTTGCCCGATCCCGTCGGGCCGACGCACAGCACCATCCCGTACGGCCGCTCGATGACCTGCAGCAGCGCCGTCAGGTTCGGTTTCGACAGGCCGATGCTGTCGATCGGCATCGGCCTCGCCGAGGCGAGGATCCGCAGCACGACATCCTCGAGGCTGTTGTTGGTCGGGATGGTCGCGACGCGCAGCTCGATCTTGTGCTGCGGCGAGAACTTGGCGAAGGTGATCTTGCCATCCTGCGGCCGGCGTCGCTCGGAGATGTCGAGATCGCACATGATCTTGACGCGGGCGATGATGGCGTTGCGGTAGTTCGACGGCAACTCGAGATAGGTGCGGAGGACGCCGTCCTTGCGGAAGCGGACGCGGATCTTCTCCTTGCCGGGATAGCTCTCGATGTGGATGTCGGAGACGCCGTCCTTGTGCGCCTCGATGATCATGTTGTTGAGCAGGCGGACCAGCGAGTTGTCCGACTGCTCGACCGCCTTGTCGTCGTCGGCTTGGCTGCGCTCGACGCCTTCCTTCTCGAGCGTCTCGACCAGCATGTCGGTGGTCGTCGCGATCACCGGCATGTCGAATGCGATCGGCAGTGCCAGGTCATCCTTGGCACTGACCGCCGAGCCGATCTTCTCGTAGGCGCCCAGCAGTGCCTGTTCGATCGAATGGCCGCGCGCCAGCACCGGAACCGCCTTCATGTCGGCGTTGAACTCGACCTCGTCGAGCGCCGAGCGGCGCGACGGGTCGTCGAGCGCGACGACGAGTCGGCCGTCGCGCACGAGCAGCGGCATGACGCGCAGCCGCGCGGCCACTGCGTAGCTCAGCTTGCGAAGCGCCTCCGGCTCGACCGGGAAGGCGTCGAGGTTCACCAGCGGGTAGCCCATCTTTCGGGCGAGCGCGATCTGCAGGTCCTCGCGCGAGACGACGCCCATGCGCACCAGCACTTCACCGAGCGGCACGCTGCGGTCCAGCTGCTGCTGCACGAGCGCTTCCTGCAGCTGCGTCTGGTTGACCATGCCCAGCGACAGCAGGGCCTCGCCGATGCGCACCAGCGGCATCGTGTGCTGGCGCTCGATCGCCTCGAGGAGCTGGTCCGGCGTGACGACGTGCTTGGTGACGAGGATGTCGCCGAGCTTCTGGCCGCGCAGCTCTTCCTGCAGGCCCATCGCTTCCGTGACCTGCTCGAACGTGGCGTGATGCTGCTCGATGAGCACCTCGCCGATCTTCGGGCCCAGCTCGAAACTCGCATAGGCCGTCCTCGGCACGAACATCCGCTTGACGCCGCCGTCGTCGCTGCAGGGCGGAAAGAGGAAGAGGCCGATGTCCATCTCGACGTGACCGACGGTCTGCCCGGCGAGCTCGCCGCCATCGACCAGGCGCACCGCGTAGGGGCTGCTCTGGCGCTGGCTGAGGAGGTCGGCGTGAGGGTCGGTGAGCGGCAGCGGCAGCGGCATCAGCGGCGTCGTCAGCGTAAGGGCGGTGAACTGATCGAAACGCAGCGGCACGGTCGTGCGTGCCGGCGGCATTTGCAAGTGGGCGACCAGGGTGTCGGGTACGAAGAAGGTGAGCCGCCCGGAGGTGACGCGCTGTTCGGCGCCAGTGACCAGCTGGCAGGGCAGCGTCTCCGTCTGCTCGGTCGGCGCCGGGTAGCTGGCGAACGGCGGCGTGGGCCAGAGGAACGCTTCCCGACTGGCCTTTTCCTTCGCGACCGAGTCGGAGCGCCCGGCCGCCTCGACGTTTGCGTCGGGCTGCGTCGATCGTGCGGGCATGTCCCAGTTCAGGGGGGCAAGCATGTCTGCCATGTGACGATCCTCGAAGGGTGCGGGCCGTGCGACCCCGAGAGGAGAGGAGAGGCCGCTGATCCGCCGCATGGTGCGGGAACCGCGGCCGGTCGTTCTCTCGAAGTGAGCCGACTAAATCACGCAGTTCAGGGCTTCATCTGCTCCGGCAGGAAGGTCACCAGCTCGGGGAAGACGTAGAGCAGCGCGACCATCAGCACCATCAGGCCGAAGAACGGCAAGGCGCTTCGTGAGATCGTGCCCATCTCGCGCTGGGTCATGCCCTGGAGGACGAACAGGTTGAACCCGACCGGCGGCGTCACTTGCGCCATCTCGACGACGACGACGACGAAGATGCCGAACCAGAGCGGGTCGATCCCCGCCTTCTGGATGGTGGGCATGATGACGCCCATGGTCAGCACGACCATCGATATGCCGTCGAGGAAGCAGCCGAGGATGACGTAGAAGGCGGTGAGGGCGGCGATGAGGCCGAGCTTGCCGAGTCCGAGCGTGCCGATCCATTCGGCGAGGTGGCGCGGCAGCCCGATGTAGCCCATGCTCAGGGTGAGGAAGGCGGCGCCCGAGAGGATGAGCGCAATCATGCAGTAAAGCCGCGTGCCGCCGAGGAGCGACTCGCGAAAGGTCTGCCAGGTGAGCGAGCCCTGCACGGCAGAGATCAGGAGCGCTCCGACGACGCCGAAGGCCGCGGCCTCCGTCGCCGTGGCGATGCCGGCGTAGATCGAGCCGAGCACGGCGAGGATGAGGAGCACGATCGGGATCAGGCTGCGCGATTCGCGAAGCTTCTGCGCCAGGGACATCGGCGCGTCCGGCGGCGGGATCTGATCGGCGTGGACCAGCGACCAGCCGCCGATGTAGAGCGAGAAGAGGGCCGCGAGCAGGAGGCCGGGGATCATGCCGCCGATGAACAGCTGGGCGATCGAGACGTCTGCGGCGACGCCGTACACGATCATGATGATCGACGGCGGGATGAGGAGGCCCAGCGTGCCGGCGCCGGCGAGGCTGCCGATGGTCATGCGCTCCGGGTAGCCGCGCTTGGCGAGCTCGGGCAGGCTCATCTTGCCGATCGTTGCGCAGGTCGCCGCGCTCGATCCCGACACGGCGGCGAAGATCGCGCAGCCGATCACGTTGGTGTGGAGCAGGCGACCCGGCAGCCGTTGCAGCCAGGGCGCCAGGCCGCGGAACATGTCCTCCGACAGGCGGGTGCGAAAGAGGATCTCGCCCATCCAGATGAAGAGCGGCAGGGCGGTCAGGGTCCAGCTTGCCGACGAGCCCCAGATCGTTACCGCCATGGCGTCGCCCGCCGGCCGCGAGCTGAAGAGCTGCATGCCGATCCAGGCCACGCCCGAGAGCGTGAGGCCGATCCAGACGCCGCTGGCGAGAATGAGGAAGAGCGAGACGACGAGCAGCGCCGTGATGGCGACGTCACTCATTGCGCAGCGCTTCGGCAGCGACGAGAGGTGCGGCGCGACGGCCGCGCAGCTCGAGCACCAGCTCGTCGACGAAGGCGATGACGAGGACCACGGCGCCGATCGCCATCGACAGCTGCGGCAGCCAGAGCGGCGTGGCGTCGTTGGCCGTCGAAATGTCGTGGAAGGTGTGCGACTGCCAGGCGAGCTTGCAGGCGTAGAAAGCGAACAGCGCGGCGAGAAGCGACGCGGCAGCGAGTGACCAGATCTCGAACGCGCGCCGCGCCCGCGGCGGCAGGGCGCTCAACACGAGGGTGACGCGGATGTGCTCGCCGCGCTTGAGCGTGTGCGCCAGGGCGAGAAAGCCTGCGGCCGCCATCAGGTAGGCGGCGTAGGCGTCGATGCCGGCGATGTTGAAGTGCAGCTGCCGGCTGACGATCGAGAGCATCACCGCGACCAGCAGCAGCACCATGCAGACGGCGCCGAGCGCGGCCGAGCCGTCGTAGAGGGCGTCCAGCGCTCGTCTCAGCGGCAAGGGCGTCGCCCGGTGCGCAGCGGATGGCGGCCCGCAGACGAGCGCCGCACCCTCACATCTTGTGGTACGCGTCGACGACCGCCTGACCTTCGGGGCCGGCCTTCTCGAGCCACTCCTTCAGCATCGTGTCGCCGACCTTCTTCAGGTCGGCCTTCAACTGCGGCGGCGGGGCGACGATGTTCATGCCGTTCTTCGTCAGCAGTTCCTTGTACTCGCCGTTCTTCTGCTTCGAGATCGCCCAGCCGCGTGTCTCGGCGTCGGCGCCGGCCTTCAGCACCGCCGCCTGGGTCGCCTTGTCGAGCGAGTCGAACGCGGCCTTGTTGACGAGCACCGCGTTCTTCGGTAGCCAGGCCTGGGTGTCGTACCAGTACTTGATGTACTCGTAGGTCTTGGTGTCGTAGCCGGTCGACCCCGACGACATGTAGCTCTCGACGACGCCGGTGGCCATCGCCTGGCTCAGCTCGGCCGCCTGCACCGTCACCGGCTGGGCGCCGACGAGCTCGGCGATGCGCGCCGTTGCCGGGCTGTAGGCGCGCCACTTGACGCCCTTCAGGTCGGCGGCGGAGTTGATGGGCTTCTTCACGTAGATGCCCTGTGGCGGCCACGGCACGGTATAGAGCAGCATCATTCCCTGCTCGCCGAGCTTCTTCTCGAGGGCGGGCTTCGAGGCCTTGTAGAGCTTCATCGCCTCGTCGTAGCTGTCGGCCAGGAAGGGCAGGCCGTCGACGCCGAAGACCGGCCACTCGTTCGAATAGGCGGTGAGGAGGATCTCGCCGATCTGCGCCTGGTTGCCCTGCACGGCACGCTTGATCTCGTTGGCCTTGAAGAGCGAGGCGCCCGCGTGCACCGTGATCTTCAGCTTGCCGCCCGTCGCCTTGTCGACGTCGTTGGCGAACTGGGTCAGGTTTTCGGTGTGGAAGTTGCTGGCCGGATAGGCCGCCGGCAGGTCCCACTTGGTCTGGGCGCTGGCGGCCGCGCCGACAGTGGCGAGGGCCAGCCCGGCCACGATCCGGGCGAGGCGAAGAGAGAGGCGACGGGTTCGATTCATGTGCACTCCGGGCGAACGTTGGAGGAGGGGATCAAAAGCATAGAGCGTGCCCTGGGGCGCGACCATCGGTTCTTGCCCGATTGCTTGCAGTCTAGGAATGATTCAGATAAATTGTCAATAACTTTTCAACGATTCGAGGACATACGCCGATGACAGGCAAGGCGGCACCGGCGGCACGCGAGCGCATCACAGAGCGCACCGCCGAGCGCACCACAGAGCGCAGGACGGCGGCGCGCGGCATCGTCTCGTCGTCGCATCTCGTCTCGGCCAAGAGTGTCGAGCTCTCGGAACTGGAGTTCGGGCTCATCGTCGCCTGGAACGCCTTCTCGCGATGGGCGGTGCGCTGCATGGCCGCCGCCGGCTGCCCCGACCTGACGATCACCGACGTGCTCGTGCTGCACCACATCTGTCATCGCGCCCGCAACAAGAAGGTCGGCGACATCTGCTTCGTCCTCAACGTCGAGGACACGCACGTCGTCGGCTACTCGCTGAAGAAGCTGCTCGCTGCCGGCCTGGCGCGTGCCGACAAGGTGGGCAAGGAAGTCTTCTACAGCCCGACGGCGGCGGGTGAAGCCGCCGTCGGCCGTTATCGCGAGGTGCGCGAGGCGTGTCTCATCGCCAACCTCGACGCCGATCGCAACGCCGACATCGGCGAATCGGCGCGCCTGCTGCGCACGATGTCAGGGCTCTACGACCAGGCTGCGCGCGCAGCCACCTCGCTGTGACGAGCGCATCCACCGCTGGTGGTCGCCGGGCCCGCTGCCAAGGCGGGCGGCAGCTCGGGGTCGTCATGCTCGAGACCCGGTTTCCTCGCTTGCCCGGCGATATCGGCTGCCCCGAAACGTTCGCCTTTCCGGTCCGCTACCGCGTCGTCGCCGGCGCCGTGCCGCACCGTGTGGTCGTCGAGGGCGACCGCTCGCTGCTGCTGCCCTTCGTCGCCGCGGCGAAAGCCCTGGCCGACGACGGCGCCGATGCGATCGCGACCAGCTGCGGCTTTCTGGTGCGGTTCCAGCGCGAGATGGCCGCGGCGGTTCCCGTGCCGGTGTGGACGTCGAGCCTCCTGCTCGTCGCCGAGGTCGAGGCGGCGCTCGGCCGCGGCGAGCGGGCCGGCGTCGTCAGCGTCGACGCCGCCTCGCTCGGCGCCGCCGATCTCGCGTCGGCCGACACGCCGGTCGAGGGGTTGGCGCCGGGCTCGGGCTTTCGCCGTGCGCTGCTCGAGAATCACGCGACCTTCGATCGCTGCGAGGCCGAGGCGGCCACGGTGGCGGCGGCACGCCGCCTCGTCGCCCGCCACCCCGAGGTGGCGGCCATCGTCCTCGAGTGCACCAACCTGCCGCCGTACGCCGATGCGGTGCGCCGGGCGACGGGCCGGCCGGTCCACGACATCACGACGATGATCGCGAGCCGTTTCGCGGCCCTCGAAAGGACACCATGAGCGAGCGCGACGGCATCTCCGCCGGCAGGCGATGGCAGTTCTGGATCGACCGCGGCGGCACGTTCACCGACATCGTCGGCCGGCGTCCCGACGGCTCGCTGACGACGCTGAAGCTCCTCTCCGAGAACCCGCGCCAGTACCGCGACGCGGCGGTCGAGGGCATTCGCCGCCTGCTCGGCCTGCCTGCCGGCGCGCCGGTGACGCCCGATCTCGTCGAGAGCGTGAAGATGGGCACGACGGTGGCCACCAACGCCCTGCTCGAACGCAAGGGCGAGCCGACGCTTCTCGTCATCACGCGCGGCTTTCGCGACGCACTGCGCATCGCCTACCAGGACAGGCCGCGCCTGTTCGACGCGCACATAGTCCTGCCCGAGCTGCTCTACACCCAGGTGATCGAGGCCGACGAACGCGTCGGCGCCGAAGGCGACGTGGTTCGCCCGCTCGACACCGAGCAACTGCGGCGCGACATGCAGGCGGCCTTCGACGCCGGCCTGACGAGCGTCGCCATCGTCTTCATGCATGGCTGGCGGCACACGGCGCACGAGCTCGCCGCCGAGCGCGTCGCCCAGGAGATCGGCTTTCGCCAGGTGAGCACGTCGCACCGGACGAGCCCGCTCATGAAGCTCGTCGGCCGCGGCGACACGACCGTGGTCGACGCGTATCTCTCGCCCATCCTGCGCCGCTACGTCGACGAGGTCGGCGCCCAGATGCCGGGCGTTCGCCTTTACTTCATGCAGTCCTCCGGCGGCCTGGCCGAAGCGGGCGCGTTCCAGGGCAAGGACGCGATCCTGTCCGGGCCGGCCGGCGGCATCGTCGGCATGGTGCGCACCGCCGAACTCGGGCTCGGTGGCGCCCCCACGCTCCCTGAGGTCGCTGCCCCCCGAGGGGGCGCGGCCGGCATCGTTGACGTGAAGCCGATCCAGGTGATCGGCTTCGACATGGGCGGCACGTCGACCGACGTCAGCCACTTCGCCGGCGAATTCGAGCGCGCCTTCGAGACCCGTGTCGCCGGCGTGCGCGTGCGCGCGCCGATGATGGCGATCCACACCGTGGCCGCCGGCGGTGGCTCCATCCTTGCCTTCGACGGCGCGCGCTATCGCGTTGGCCCGCAGAGCGCCGGCGCGAACCCGGGGCCGGCCTGCTATCGGCGCGGCGGCCCGCTGACCGTGACCGACGCCAACGTCGCGGTCGGCAAGATCCAGCCGCGTTTCTTCCCGAGCGTCTTCGGCGAGGGCGGTGACGAGCCGCTCGATGCCGGCGTGGTGCAGGCGTGCTTCGCCGCCCTCGCCGCAGAGATCGAGCGGAAAACGGGCAACGCGCGCACGCCCGAGGAGGTGGCCGAGGGCTTCATCGACATCGCGGTCGGCAGCATGGCGGGCGCGATCAAGAAGATCTCGGTCGCCCGCGGCTACGACGTCACACGCTATACCCTGCAGTGCTTCGGCGGCGCCGGCGGCCAGCACGCCTGCCGCGTTGCCGACGCGCTCGGCATGTCGCGGGTCTTCATCCACCCGCTCGCCGGCGTGCTCTCGGCCTACGGCATGGGGCTCGCGGACCAGACGGCGTTGCGCCAGGCGGCGATCGAGCTGCCGCTCGACGAGGCCGGCCCGGCCATGGCGGCCCGCCTCGACGCGCTGGCCCATGAGGCCGCCGCCGATCTCGAGCGCCAGGGCGTACAGGCCCAGCAGATCGCCATACACCGCAAGGTGCATCTCCGCTACGAAGGCACCGATTCGGCGCTGATCGTGCCGTTCGGCGAGTCGGCGGCGCTACAGGCCGGGTTCGAAGCAGCGTACCGCCAGCGCTTCGCCTTTCTCATGGCCGAGCGGCGCCTGATCGTCGAGGCGGTGTCGGTCGAGGCGGTCGGCGCGGCCGACGCCCCCGCCGAGCCGCGCCACGCACTGGCGGCGAGCGGCGCGCCGGCCACCGCCGCCACCGTGCGCGTCTTCAGCGACGGGCGTTGGCACGACGCGGCACTGGTCGAACGCGACGCGGCGCGGCCCGGGCACGAGATCGTCGGCCCGGCGATCGTCGCCGAGCGCAACGCCACGACGGTCGTCGAGCCCGGCTGGCGTGCGCGCATCACCGAGCTCGATCACCTGGTGCTCGAGCGCGTCGTGCCGCGGGCCACGCGGGTCGCCGTGGGCACCAGCGTCGATCCGGTGCTGCTCGAGGTGTTCAACAACCTCTTCATGAATATCGCCGAGCAGATGGGTCTGCAGCTGCAGAACACCGCCTACTCCGTGAATATCAAGGAGCGGCTCGACTTCTCCTGCGCCCTCTTCGACGCCGAGGGCAACCTGATCGCCAATGCCCCGCACATGCCGGTGCATCTCGGCTCGATGAGCGAATCGATCAAGACCGTGCGCCGCCGCAACGCCGGCCGCATGCGCCCGGGCGACGTCTACGTGCTCAACGATCCGTACCACGGCGGCACGCACCTGCCCGACGTGACGGTCGTGACGCCGATCTATCTCGGTGCCGATGCGGATGTCGATGCCGACGGCGCCGGCGCGGCGGCCGAGCCGACGTTCTTCGTCGGCTCGCGCGGCCACCACGCCGACATCGGCGGCACGACGCCGGGCTCGATGCCGCCCTTTTCGACACGGATCGAGGAAGAGGGCATCCAGCTCGACAACGTGAAGCTGGTGGAGGCGGGGCGCTTTCTCGAGGCGGAAATGCGCGCCCTGCTCGAGGGCGGCGCCTGGCCTTCGCGTAATCCGGATCAGAACCTGGCCGACATGAAGGCGCAGGTCGCGGCGAACGAGAAGGGCGCGCGCGAGCTGCGCGCCATGGTCGACCACTACGGGCTCGATGTCGTGCAGAGCTACATGCGGCACGTGCAGGACAACGCCGAGGAGTCGGTGCGGCGCGTCATCACCCGGCTGAAGGACGGCCGCTTCGTGCTGCCGCTCGACAACGGCGCCGAGATCCACGTGGCGATCCGCGTCGACGCGGCGGGCCGCCGCGCCACCATCGACTTCACCGGAACGTCGGCACAGCTCGTGAACAACTTCAACGCGCCGCGCGCCGTCTGCATGGCCGCCGTGCTGTACGTGTTCCGCACGCTGGTCGACGACGAGATCCCGCTCAACGCCGGCTGCCTGAAGCCGCTCGAGGTGATCGTCCCCGCGGGATCGATGCTGAATCCCGATCCGCCGGCGTCGGTGGTGGCGGGCAACGTCGAGACCTCGATGTGCATCACGAACGCGCTGTACGGCGCCCTCGGCACGATGGCGTCGTCGCAGTGCACGATGAACAACTTCACCTTCGGCAACGACCGCCACCAGTACTACGAGACGATCTCCGGCGGCTCGGGCGCCGGCCCGGGATTCGACGGCACCTCGGTCGTGCAGACGCACATGACGAACTCGCGTCTCACCGACCCCGAAGTGCTCGAATTCCGCTTTCCGGTGCGACTCGACAGCTACGAGATCCGCGCCGGCTCGGGCGGCAACGGATTGCATCGGGGCGGTGACGGCGGCATCCGGCGGGTTCGTTTCCTCGAGCCGATGACGGCAAGCATCCTTTCGAACGGCCGCCTTCACGGCGCCTTCGGGATGGCCGGCGGCGAGGCCGGCCGGCCCGGCATCAATCGCGTCGAACGAGCCGACGGCCGGGTCGATCCGCTCGGCCACATTGGCAGCGTCGAGATGGCGGCCGGCGACGTGTTCGTCATCGAGACGCCGGGAGGCGGTGGCTACGGCCGGGCCTGAGCCTCTGACATTGCCGAGCGGTACGGATCGTTCTTTCGCCGGTCGCTCTGCTCGGCCCAGGGCTTCAGCGAGGCGGCAATCTTCTTCGGGTCGGACTGCGCGAAGCGCCCTCCTCCGGGTCGAGCGCGTCGCTCGTCTCGGTGACGTGTTGCGAGCAGCGTTCGTCCGGTGGAGCGGCCATGCGAGGCGTCGGCAGTTGGGGATGCCGAGCGCAGGCAAGCCGCGCGCCCGAGACTATTCGCGCGGCCTGAACTCGATGACCATGGCCGACGGCACGCGCCCGTCGACGTCGCGCGGCAGCACCTCGGTGCGGTCGATCGCCCGCAGCACCGTCTCGTCCCAGGCCGTCGAGCCGCTCGGCTTGACGAGCTTGCGGCCGACGATCGTGCCGTCGGGTGCCAGGCTCAGCTCGACCTCGGCGAGCGGATTGCCGTCGACGGGGCTCGTCAGCACGATGTTCGGCTTGATGCGCGCCTTGATGCGCCCGGCGTAGCCGGCTGACGGGCCGGCGGTGCGTGCGGCGGTGCCCGCCGACGTGGCCTCGCCGGTGGCACCGGCCAGACCTTTCATCCGCTTCAGGTTCCCCTCGCGGATCGCCGCCAGCCGCGCCTCGTCTCGCCGCGCCTTCTCGGCGAGCTCCTTCTTGCGGGCCTGATCTTCAGCGAGCTCCTTCTTGCGTGCCTGCTCCTCGGCCAGCTTCTTCTGTTGTGCCTCTTCCTTTGCGGCCGCCTCCCGGCGCTCGCGTTCCTGATCCCGGCGCCGGGCTTCCTGGAGGCGCGCCTCTTCACGCCGCGCCGCCACCTTCCTGGCTTCTTCGGCGGCCAGGCGCACTTCTTCCTCGCGGCGAGCCTTCTCGCGCGCCGCCCGCTCGACCGCGATCTGCGCCTCGGCCCGCGCCGCGGCAGCGACCTCGGGCGGTGGCGGTGCCGGCTTCACGTCGGGCGGCGGCCTGGCAGGCGCTGGCTCGGGCCGGGGCTCGGGCGTGGCCGCGCGCGGGGCGGCCCTCTGTACCGTCGGCGCCCAGAGCTCGGCGACGATCCCTTCGCTTTCCTTCGTTCGCCAGTTGACGCTCCAGGCGAGCGCGAGGACGAGCAGCACATGGACGACGATCGCCAGCGCCAGGCCGAAGCGCATGCCGGGCAGGCGCTGGGGCGCGAAGGCGTCCTGCGCCAGCACGGACGAGGTCAGGGCCGGCTCCCCACGGCCTGTCGATCGATCATCGGGTTGGCGAGTTCTTCACCGAGAGCCCGACCCGCTCGACGTTTGCGTTCTTCAGCTCGTTCATGACCTTGACGACGCTCTCGTACTTCACGTTCTTGTCGGCCGAGATGACGACCGGCGTGCTGGCGGCGCCGGCCTGCGCCTCGATGACGCGCGACTTCACGTCGGCGAGGCCGAGCGGCGCACCGTCCTTGCCGTCGACGCGCATCCGCATCGAGTCGTCGCTCGTCAGCACGAGCTCGATCAGGTGCGGCTCGGTGCGCTGGCGCGCCTTGCCGACCGTCGGCAGGTCGACGACGCCGGTGGTGATGAGCGGCGCCGTCACCATGAAGATGATGAGCAGCACCAGCATGACGTCGATGAACGGCACCATGTTGATCTCGCTGATCGTGCGGCGTCGCCCGCCGCGATGGCCTACGGCCGGCATGTCGGCTCCTCGACCGGCGCGGCGCGCGTCATTGCGGGGCGGCCGGCAGGGCGCCGGCGTTGCGCTGCAGGATGTTCGAGAACTCCTCGATGAAGCTCTCGAGCTGGATGGCGATGCGGTCGATGTCGCGGGCGAAGCGGTTGTAGGCGATCACCGCGGGAATGGCGGCGAAGAGGCCGATGGCGGTGGCGACCAGCGCTTCGGCGATGCCCGGCGCCACCGTCGCCAGCGTCACCTGCTGCAGGTTCGACAGGCCGATGAACGCGTGCATGATCCCCCACACGGTGCCGAACAGGCCGACGTAGGGCGACACCGAGCCGACCGAGGCCAGGAACGACAGGTTGGACTCCACCGTGTCGAGCTCGCGCTGAAAGCTCGCGCGCATGGCGCGGCGGGCGCCGTCGAGCAGCGCGCCGGTGTCGACGACGCGCTTCTCGCGCAGCTTGAAGAATTCGCGCATCCCCGACGCGAAGATGCGTTCCATGGGGGCGCCCGCCGTCTGCCTGGTCGCGTCGGTGTACAGGTCGTTGAGGTTTCGCCCAGTCCAGAACTCGCGCTCGAAGTCGTCGTTCGACGCCTTGACGCGGCGCAGACCGAACAGCTTGCCGAAGATCACCGTCCAGCTCGCCAGCGACGCCAGCATCAGCCCCGCCATCACCAGTTGAACCACGGTGCTCGCCTGCAGGACGAGCGTGACGATCGAGAAATCCTGGTTCATCAGATGGCTTGGAGGATGTCGTTGGGGATGCGGCAGGGCCTGAAAGTTCCGAGCTCGACGCAGCCGATGCGGATCGTGCCCTCGGCGACGAGGCCGCCGGCGCATCGGGCATCCTGCGCCAGGGTCAGGCTGGCCTGGCCGCAGTGGTCGACCGAGACGCTGACGTCGAGCACGTCGTCGAGGCGCGCCGGCGCCCGGTAGCGTACCGAAGTATCGGTGACGACGAAGGCGATGCCGAGCGACGACCGCAGCCGCTCCTGCTCGAAGCCCTTGCTGCGCAGCCATTCGGTGCGGGCGCGCTCGAAGAACTTCAGGTAGTTCGCGTAGAAGACGATGCCCGCGGCGTCGGTGTCTTCCCAGTAGACGCGCAGCGCGAGCGTGAAGTCGACGGGGCCCGGCGACTTGCCCGACCGGATGCCCGGCAGCCGGCTCACGGCGCCGTCGCGCGGTCGCAGCGCTCAGGGGTCGACGACCTTGCGGTAGACCGGTCCCCAGATCGGATGCCCGGCCTCCGAGCGATCGAGCGCAAAGGCCGGGTCGGCCTGGCGGGCCAGCCTGAACTCGCTCTCGCACTCGGCGAGTCGCGTGGCGGCGCATTGGATGAAGGCGAGCCGCTTGTGCGCCTCGGCGCGGTCGCGAGGCGAGGCCAGCCCGGCCGCCAGGGCGTCGCGGAACTGCCGTTCGGCGGGGCCGTACTGGGCGTCGTCATAGGCCCTGAGCCCCGCAAGCAGCGATTTTTCCGCCGGTCGCGAGGTCACGTCGAGCAGGCCGACGGGCGGCGCCGGCGGGACTTGCGCGCATGCGGAGACGAGCCATGCGGCCGATGCTATCGCGGCCCGCCGCGCCGCTGGCCCGCCGCGTCTCACGAACCGAACTTGTAGCTGAGCGAGACGGTCTGGCCGGGTGCGACCATGACCGAGGCGACGAACGGCGCGAAGTCGCCGTTGCGCACGACGATCTGGTGCCGCCCCTCGGGCAGGGTCAACTCGGTCAGCGGCGGCGCGACGCCCGTGGCGTTGCCGTCGACCTCGACCTGGCCCCACGGGCTGATGGCGATCCTGACGCGGCCGGTGCCGATCACCGGCTTGGCGGCTGCAGCAGCGGCCAGGCGTGCTTCCGATTCGCGGCTCGACTGCTCGCGCGCTTCGCGTGCCCGACGCTCGCGTGCCGATTCCTTCGTCGGGGCCGCGCTCGGAGGTACCGACGCCGTCGCCTTGCCCGGAGCCGTTGCGGCGGTGGCCCCCGAGGTCGCGACGAGGCTCGGCAGAGTCGCGTGCGGCGTCGCGGCGGCCGGCGCTGCCGGTCGCTCGGGCGTCGCGGTGACTACGGGCTCGGCGAGGGCGGCGAGCGACGGGGCCGCGGCATCGGTGATGACACTCGCGGCCGGCTCGGTGGCGAGCATGGCTGCGCTGGCGGCCGGGGGCGCGACGACCACCACAGACGTCGGTACCGACGCGACGACCGGCAGCCCGACCGGCGACACTGGCGACAGCGAGGCGGGAGCCACTGCGGCCATCGGCACCGCCGGCGCCGCGCGGGCCGTGGCGCCGGCGAACAGGCCGGTCTCGACCAGCGGCCCGACCAGCCACGCACCGGCGGCGAGCCCGGCGACGACGGCGAGGCCTGCCGCCCACGCGAGCGGACGCCGGCGCCGGGGTGGCACGGGCGTCACGGCGCCCTCAGCGTCGACCGGGTTGGCGTCGAGCCACTGGCGCAGCTCGCGGGCGAACGATCGCGCGGAGCGGAATCGACGCTCGGGGTCCTTGGCCATCGCCCGGGCGACGATGTCGGCCAGCGACTTCGGCACCCCATGATCGACTTTCGACGCCAGTGGCGGCTCGTGCGTCAGCACGGCCTGGGTGATCTCGTCGAGCGAGTCGCCGCCGAACGGGCGCCGGTCGGTCAACAGCTCGTAGAGCACGACGCCGAGCGAGAAGACGTCGGCGCGCCGGTCGGCCAGCTCGCCGCGGATCTGTTCGGGCGCCATGTAGTACGGCGAGCCGGCGCTGGCCAGCGCGTCGCGGCCGTCGTGACGGTGCATGACGCGGGCGATGCCGAAATCGAGGACGCGCGGCTGCGTGCGCCCGACCATGAAGATGTTGGCCGGCTTGATGTCGCGGTGGATCACGCCCTTGCTGTGCGCGAAGGCGAGCGCATCGGCGACGCGGCGGGCGATGAGCGCGGCCTGCGCCGGCGTCGCCCGCCAGCCCTCCTGGCGCAGCTGGCGCAGGTCGCGGCCTTTCAGCAGCTCCATCGCGATGTAGGCACGGTCGTCGCTGACGCCGGCATCGAACACGGTGACGATGTGCGGATGGCTGAGGCCACCGGCGGCGCGCGCCTCGTTCAGGAACAGGGCGTTGAACGCCTCGCGCTCCTCGGCCTTGACTTCGACGTTCAGCGTCTTTACCGCGATCACGCGCGACAGCAGCGGGTCGTGGGCCGCGAACACGGTGCCGAGGCCGCCCTCGCCGAGCTGGTACTTGAGGGCGTAGCGGCCGATGTGGCCGATGGTCGGCATGGCGCGGTCGGCGGGCGTCGCCACCAGGCCGGCCAGCGCGGTCGCCGGCAGCGGCCGGCTCTGGGTGTCGGAGTCGCTCCACAACGCGGCGCCGGGCAGGCTCGGTGCCGGCTCGGGCTCGGCCCCGGAAACGGCGGGCGGCGGATTCGTCATGCTCACCTCGCCAGCTTAAGGGAGTGCTCCGGCGCGGAGGCGTGAAATAGGCGTCGGCGCCTACGTTCGTAACACAAGCTCACCATTCGGCCGTGCCTTGAAAGCGCGGATGCCGCGTCGGCGCCACACCGTTCGGGGGCCGGCGTAAAACATCGTCAGGGCGTGCGGCTGCCTGCGGCCGCGGCGCCGGCTCAGCCGCGCCGCTGCCGTGCCGCGCCGACCTCGGCGGGGCGCAGATCGAGTGCCGTCTTGTCGAGCACGCCGTTGACGTACTTGTGGCCGTCGGTGCCGCCGAACGACTTCGCCAGCTCGACGGCTTCGTTGATTGCAACCTTGTAGGGAATGTCGACGCAGTGGCGCAGCTCGTAGGCGCCGAGGAGGAGGACGCCGTGCTCGACTGGAGAGAGATGGGCGATGCTGCGGTCGAGGTGGACGCTGAGCAGCGCGTCGAGCTCCGCCGTTTCGCCGATGCAGCCGCGCAGCAGCAGCTCGAAATGGTCGGCGTCGCATTTCTCGAAGCCTTCCTGCTCGCGCAGGTGGGCGTCGATGACCCCGACCTCGGCGCCGCCGACCAGGCGCTCGTACAGGCCCTGGAGAGCGAACTCGCGGGCCTTGCGTCGTGCCGATCGGGTCGACACGCTCACGACAGCTCGTCCAGCAGGCGCGCCATCTCGACCGCCACCCGGGCCGCGTCGCGGCCCTTGTCGGCGGCGCGGGCCAACGCCTGGGCTTCGTCGTCGACCGTCAGGACGGCATTGGCGACGGCGATGCGGTGGTCGAGGCCGACCCGAGTCACCGCCGCGCCGCTCTCGTTGGCGACGAGCTCGAAGTGATAGGTCTCGCCGCGGATGACACAGCCGACGGCGACCAGAGCGTCGTGCTCGCCTGACTCCGCCATGGCGGCGAGCGCGACACCGATCTCGAGGGCGCCGGGCACGCGAACATGGGCGATGTCGCCGCGCTCGACGCCGAGGGCGACCAGCTCGGCGCTGCAGGCCGCCGAGATGGCCTCGGTGATGCCCTCGTTGAAGCGCGCCTGGACGATGCCGATGCGCAGGTCGCGACCGTCGAGCGCAGCGATCTCGCCGCGATCAGCGTGGCGCATGCGCCTGCGGCTTGGCGGCCGTCGCCGTCGCGGCGGGCTCGTCGGCCACGAAGCCGGTGACCTCCAGGCCATAGCCCGCCATGCTCGGCATGCGGCGCGGGCTGCCGAGCAGCTTCATGCGAACGATGCCGAGGTCGCGCAGGATCTGCGCACCGATGCCGTAGGTGCGCAGGTCGTTCGGCGTCGCCGGCCGGCGGGCGCCGCGGCTGCGGGCCAGCACCTGCGGCAGCAGCGCCGCGGCGTCTTCGCCGCAGTTGAGCAGCACGGCGGCGCCGCGCTCGCTCGCGCGCACGGCGTCGAGTGCCCTGGGCAGCGGCCAGGAGTGATCGCCCGGGCCGGCATCGAGCAGGTCGAGCACCGAGAGCGGCTCGTGCACGCGCACCAGAACCTCGTCGGCGGCCAGCCAGCTGCCGTGCGTCAGCGCCAGATGGACGCCGCCGGTGCGGTCGCGGTAGGCGGTGCAGTCGAACTCGCCCTGCTGCGTCAGCATCTTGCGCGTGCCGGCCCGCTCGACCAGCGATTCGTTGCGGCTGCGGTATTCGATCAGCGCCGCGATGGTGCCGATCTTCAGGCCATGCTGGGCGCCGAAGGCGACGAGGTCGGGCAGCCGCGCCATCGTGCCGTCTTCGTTCATCACCTCGCAGATCACGGCCGCCGGGCTGAGGCCGGCCATCCCGGCGAGGTCGCAGCCGGCTTCGGTGTGGCCGGCGCGCATGAGCACGCCGCCGTCCTGCGCCTGGAGGGGAAAGATGTGGCCGGGCTGCACCAGGTCGGCTGGCCTGGCGTCGCGGCGAACCGCGGCCTGCACCGTGCGCGCCCGGTCGGCCGCGGAGATTCCGGTGGTGACGCCGGCAGCGGCCTCGATCGAGACCGTGAAGGCGGTGCCGTGCTGGGCGTTGTTGCGCGCCGCCATCGGCGGCAGCTGCAGGCGTTCGCAGCGCTCGCGCGTCAGCGTCAGGCAGATCAGGCCGCGCGCGTGGCGCGCCATGAAGTTGATCGCCTCGGGCGTGACGTGGTCTGCGGCGAGGACGAGATCGCCTTCGTTCTCGCGGTCTTCCTCGTCGATCAGGATGACCATGCGGCCGGCGGCCAGTTCGGCGACGAGCTCGGGAATCGGTGCGATGGACATGGCGAAATTGTAGGCGTCGTGGTGGTTCACGCGGCCGGCGTGCCGGTTCGCTCGCGGGCGCCGAGCATGCGCTCGACATAGCGGGCGATGAGGTCGATCTCGAGATTGACCGGGCGGCCGACCGCGAGCGAGCGCAGCGTCGTCGCCGCCATGGTGTGCGGGATCAGGTTGACGCTGAACTCGCAGCCGGTACGTGTGTCGTCGACGCGGTTGACGGTGAGGCTGACGCCGTCGACGGCGATCGAGCCCTTGAGCGCGAGAAAGGGCGCCATTGCCGTTGGCGCCTCGACCCGCAACCGCCACGACTCGCCGACCGCGGCGACCTCGGCGACGCGGCCGACGCCATCGACGTGGCCGCTGACCAGGTGACCGTCGAGCCGGTCGCCGGCGCGCAGCGCCTTCTCGAGGTTCACTTCGCCCGGGCCGTCGAGGCCGGCGGTGCGGGCCAGGCTCTCCGCCGAGATGTCGACATCGAAGCGGCCGCTGGCGGCGTCGATCGACACCGCCGTCATGCAGGCGCCGGCAAGCGCGATGCTGTCGCCGACGCGAACGCCGTCGAGGAAGCCGGGCGGGGTGGCGACCCGCAGCCGCAAGCCGAAGCCCGCGTCGGCACCGAGGGGCGTGGCTTCGGCGATCCGGCCGACGGCGCTGACGATGCCGGTGAACATGGCGTCATTGTCCGCCCCCTCCCGGCCGACCGAGTCGCGCAGGTGTCAGTCAGAGGCGGTTGCCGCGGGCCGCAGCAGGCAGCGAAGGTCGTCGCCGATACGGGCCACGTCGTGAAAGCGGAAGGCGAGTCGATCGTCGAGCCGCTCGAGCGCGCCGAGCGCCGCCAGCGCGCGGCCGCTGCCGAGCAGCGACGGCGCAATGTAGACGAGCAGCTCGTCGACCAGGCCTTCGCGCAGCAGCGAGGCATTGAGCTTCTCGCCGGCCTCGACATGCAGCTCGTTGACGCCACGCGCGCCGAGGTCGGCGAGCATGGCGGCGAGGTCGACCTTGCCGCGCAGCGAAGGACAGAACGTGACCTCGACGCCACGCGCCTCGAGGTCTTGGCGCCGCGCTGCGTCGTCGACGGCGGCGGCGTAGACGAGCACCTGGCCCGGCGGCTCGACGATGCGCGCCGCGGCCGGCGTCTCGAGCCGCGAATCGACGACCACGCGCAACGGCTGCCGCGCGCTGCGGACGAGGCGCACGTCGAGCCGCGGGTCGTCCTCGAGCACGGTGCCGACGCCCGTCAGCACAGCGCCCGCGCGCCGGCGCCAGGCGTGGCCGTCGGTGCGCGCTGCCTCGCCGGTGATCCAATGGCTCTGGCCGTTGGCGAGCGCGCTGCGCCCGTCGAGGGAGATCGCCACCTTCAGGCGCAGCCACGGCCGGCCGCGCGTCATGCGCGAGACGAAGCCGATGTTGAGCGCGCGCGCTTCGTCGGCGCAGGGGCCCGACGCGATGGCGATGCCGGCGGCGCGCAGGCGTGCTGCGCCGCGACCGGCGACCAGCGGGTTCGGGTCTTCCATGGCGAAGACGACCCGGCCGACGCCGGCCTCGACCAGCGCTTCCGCACACGGCGGCGTGCGGCCGTGGTGCGCGCACGGCTCGAGCGTGACGTGGACGGTCGCGCCACGCACGTCGGCGCCGCGCGCTGCTGCGTCGCGCAAGGCCATGACCTCGGCGTGGGCGCTGCCCGCTTCCTGCGTGTGGCCGCGGCCGATGACGCTGCCGTCGCGGCCCGTGATGAGGCAGCCGACGCGTGGGTTGGGTTCGCACAGGCCGATGGCGTGCTCGGCGAGGGCCAGCGCCTCGCGCATCGCCGCCTCGTCGGCGGCGGTTTCGGAAGGCGGCGAGGAAGCGCTCATGGCAGGTCGCATTCTCAGGGCTGGTGTGCCACGGTGCCGAGGTCGGCATGGACGGCGGGTCCGTCGCCGCTCAGGCTGACCGGTGGCGCCGTCGGGCACGGCTGGTCGCCGGCGACGACGAGGAAGTTCTGGTCGCGCAAAGCGCCGGCGACGTCGACGTAGGCGGCGGGATGCTCGGCGTTCGCATCGACGGCGCCGCTGCCATCGGCGTCGGCGGCGAAGCGGCAGACGCGGCGCTCGCCGGCGCCGCCGCCGATCGTCCAGCCGACGGGCAGGATCGTCGTCGTACCCGACCAGCGGCCGTCGGCGCGCGGTGCGATGGCGCAGGCGTAGCGAGCGAAGCGCTCGCCGGTCTCGTCCCAGGCATCGACGCCCACCGAGCCGGGCGTCGCTGCCAGTGGCACCGCGTCGACGTGCAACGTGCCGCCCACGCGGTAGCGCACGGTCTTCGAGGCCTCGACCGTGCAATCGGGCGTGGCGGCATAGGGCCCGTTGCTCAGTAGAGGTGCGATCATGAAGTCGAGCGGCGGCTCGTTCGCCTCTGCGGCGATCGGCGGCCTGGCCGCGGTGAAACGCACCGTTCCGCTCAGCCACAGCCTGCCGATGCCGTCGCAGGTGCCGAGGTCGCCGGG
>JBBRFB010000004.1:0-57677 GCA_038225015.1 Burkholderiales bacterium | reverse complement strand
CAGGCGATGTTCCTGCGCATCGCGCCCGAGCTCTACCTGAAGCGGCTGATCGTCGGCGGCTTCGAGCGCGTGTTCGAGATCAACCGCAGCTTTCGCAACGAAGGCATCTCGGTGCGGCACAACCCCGAGTTCACGATGCTCGAGTTCTACGCCGCCTACTGGAATCACCACGACCTGATGAACTTCACCGAGGAGCTGCTGCGCCACGCCGCGCGCGAGGCGGTCGGCTCGGCACGCGTCGCCTACGACGGCCGCGAGGTCGACCTCGAGTCGCCGTTCGCCCGCCTCTCGGTGCGCGAGGCGCTCGTTCGCCACGCCGGCCTCGACGAGGCCCAGGCCGTCGACGTCGCGTCTCTGCGCGCCAAGCTGGCCTCTCTCGGCGCCCCTGCCCCGGCGCACTGGAAGCTACCCGAGCTGCAGTTCGGCGTCTTCGAGGCCGCCGTCGAGGCCACGCTGTGGCAGCCCACCTTCATCGTCGACTACCCGGTCGAGGTCTCGCCGCTGGCGCGTGCTTCCGACGCCGACCCGTCGGTCACCGAGCGCTTCGAGCTCTTCATCACCGGGCGCGAGTATGCGAACGGCTTTTCCGAACTCAACGACGCCGAGGACCAGGCGGCGCGCTTTCGGGCCCAGACCGCGAACAAGGAGGCCGGCGACGAGGAGGCGATGTACTACGACGCCGACTTCATCCGCGCCCTCGAGATCGGCATGCCGCCCACCGGCGGCTGCGGTGTCGGCATCGACCGCCTCGTGATGCTGCTCACCGATTCGCCGAGCATCCGCGACGTCATCCTCTTTCCCTCGCTGCGCAACGAGGAGTAGGGCAGGTGCCCGCGGCGGCGCGGGCCGCGCTCAGCGGTGCTTGAAGTCAGGCTTGCGCTTGGCGAGGAAGGCGTCCATCCCTTCGGTCTTGTCGGCGGTGCCGAAAAGCGAATGGAAGAGGCGACGCTCGTACGAAATGCCGTCGGCCAGCGGCGTTTCCCAGGCCCGGTTCACCGCCTCCTTGGCCATCATCACGCTCGGGCCGCTGAAGCCGCAGATCGTCTCGGCGGCAGCGAGCGCCGTGTTCATCAGTTCGGCGGCCGGCACCACGCGGGAAACGAGGCCGGCACGCTCGGCCTCGGCCGCATCCATCATCCTCGCGGTGAGGATCATGTCCATCGCCTTGGCCTTCGACACTGCGCGCGGCAGCCGCTGGGTGCCGCCGGCGCCGGGAATGATGCCGAGCCTGATCTCGGGCTGGCCGAACTTCGCGGTGTCGGCGGCGATGATGAAGTCGCACATCATCGCCACCTCGCAGCCGCCGCCGAGCGCGAAGCCGGCCACCGCGGCGATCACGGGCTTCCTCACCTGGCGCATGGTTTCCCAGTTGCGGCTGATGAGGCCCTGCGTGTAGGCCTCGACGAAGCCGTACGGCGCCATCATGGCGATGTCGGCACCGGCGGCGAAGGCCTTCTCGCTGCCGGTGACGACGATGCAGCCGATGCCGTCGTCGCCGTCGAACGCGAGCAGGGCCGCGCCGAGCTCGTCCATCAGCTGGTCGTTCAGGGCATTGAGCTGCTTCGGCCGGTTCAGCGTGACGACGCCGGTTCGGCGTGCGCCTTCGCCGCGCACGTCGGTCAGGATGCATTCGTAGGTCATGGCTATTCCTTCTTCGGATCATTCGGCCGCGTCACGAGGCGGCCATCTCGGGTTTGCGCTGGATCAGCATGTCGACGAAGTTGGCCTCGTCCTGCTCGACCCGGATGCGCACCGGCAGGTAGCGCAGCGACGGCGCGAACCAGATCTCGACGTCGAGCGCATTCGCCTTCTTCACGGCGCGGCGCGGCTTGAGGTGAAACGCCTGCAGCGGGCCGAACGGCATGTGCAGCGTTTCCTCGCCCACCACCTCGTAGGTGTAGTTGTTCATGGTACGCGGCAAGGCCAGGGGGAACTCGATCTTCTCGCCCACGCGAAGCCGCTCGGGATGGGTCGTGAAGAGGTAGGTGAGCTGGATGAACTGGCTGGCAGTGTCCTGCACGCCAGCCAGGCGCTCCTTGCGATCGCCGTTGGCGAGCACGACCGTCTCCGGCTCGAAGACGACGCTCATCCGCCGGTCGCGGCGAAAGACGACCTTCGTTTCTTCATCGTAGCGCTCGGGAACGAGCCCCTCCGGCTCGATCCGGCCGGTGCTGGTGGCGCGGCGGGAGATGAGCGGAGCGAAGTCGGGGCCGACGAGAAAATCGTAGTTCACCTGGTAGCGCGAGCCGAGCCGTACCCACTCAACCTGCGCACTGCCGCTCACCTCGCCACGGTAGCTGCCCGTCAGGACGTAGCTGACCCGTGTCGAGGCGGGCCACTCGAACGGCAAGCCGCCGGCCGCCGAGGCCGAAGCCGCGGTCGAGGCCGAGGCCAAAGTAGAAGCGGCAGCAGCAGCGGCCGCCGCGAGCTGTACACGCTCCTCGTCCTCGCGCGCCGCTGCCGCGGCCTGGGCGGCGCTGGCCGCCGCGGCCTCCGCCAGCTGGCGCGAGCGCTCGACCCTGGCGTCCACGGCCGCCACGGCGGCCCGCCAGGCCGCCTCCGTCGCCGCTTCCTCGGCAGCCAGTCGCGACGACTCGTCGAGCGCCGCAACCGCCGAGGCGGCCCGGGCCACTCGCGGCGCACGCGCCCGCGCGGGCGCCCGGGGCGGGGGCGACGGCGCAACGGCGGCCGGGGCCACGGCAGGAGGCGGCGCAGGCTCGACGACGCGGACGTAGGCGACCGCGAGCCGCGCCGGCATCGCATCGGCGCGCGCGGCAGCGGCGAGGCGCTCGGCCAGCTCGCGCGTGAAGAGCACGTGGAGCAGGGCCACGAGCGCGACGACGAGCACGAACACGAAGCGTCGCCGGGGCGAGCCGAGCCCGTTCAGCCCGCCGTCCATGCCTCGTACAACGCCCGTGCGGCCGCGGCCGGCCGCTCGGCCGGAAGCAACGTGACGGCACCGTCACCGGCAGGTGCCAGGTCTCGGGCATCGAGCGCGAGAGAAATGACGCGCTGGTCGCGAGCGACCAGGAGAGGCGTCGGGCCCTCGGGCGCCAGGCAACGCTGGCCGTCGTCGAGCCGACGCAAACGCCAGCCGCCGAGGGCCAGCAGTTCGTCGCCGGCGGCGAGCCCGGCCCGCTGGCCAGCGCCGCCCTGGAGCACGTGCGTCACCTTGACGCCCGTCAGTGCGCTCTCGCCGACGCGAACGCCGAGCCGCTGCGCCAGCGTCGCCGGCTGGCGCTGCCAGGCCACGGCGAAGCGCTCGAACAGGCTCTCGAGCGGCAGGTCGTCGGTGCCGTGAACCCAGGCGGCGAGCTCGTCCGCATAGGAACGGCCACCGACGGTTTCGAGGGCGCCGGCGATGTCGGCCTCGGAAATCAGGCCGCCGTCGCTCTGCTGCCAGAGGCGGCGCATCACGTCGTCGAGCGAGCCGCGGCCTTCGCTGCGCAGCGACAGGTCGAGCGCAAGCGCGACGAGGGCGCCCTTGGCGTAGTAGCTCACCGTGGCGTTCGGCGTGTTCTCGTCGGCACGGTAGTACTTGACCCAGGCGTCGAAGCTCGCGGCCGCGACGCTCTGCACGTGGCGGCCCGGCGAGGCCAGGACGGCGGTGATCGTCTTGGCGAGCAGCGCCAGGTAGCGCGGCGGCGCGACCAGTCTGCTGCGCATGAGCAGCAGGTCGTCGTAGTACGAGGTGAAGCCTTCGAAGAACCAGAGCAGCTCGGTGTAGTTCTCGCGTGCGTAGTCGATGCGGGCAAAGTCGCGCGGCCGCATCCGCTTGACGTTCCAGGCGTGGAAGTACTCGTGGGCGATCAGCCCGAGCAGGCCGACGTAGCCGTCGCCCGGCTCAGCCGCAGGCCCGCCCGGCTCGCGGCGCGGCAGGTCGCGGCGCGCGGCGATCAGGGCCGTGCTGGCGCGATGCTCGAGGCCGCCCCGGCCGTCTTCCACCGCGTTCAGAAGGAAGAGGTAGCGATCGAACGGCGGTCGTGCCGCCGGCCCGTGCCAGAGGGCGATCTCGCTCTCGCAGATGCGCTTCGTGTCGGCGAGGAGCCGGGCACCGTCGATGTCGGGCAAGGCGCCAGCGACGACGAACTCGTGCGGCACGCCCGCGGCATCGAACGCACCGCGCCAGAAGCGGCCGATCTCGATCGGGTGATCGATCAGTTCCTCGTAGCCGGGGGCGGCGAATGCATGCGGTTCACGGCCGACGGCACCCAGCGTGGTGGCGACGTCCCAGCCGTCGGGCAGGCCGTGCAGCGACAGGCGATGCGTCTCCTCCTCACGACCCTCGACGCGAAGACACACGCTGGTGCCGTTGAAGAAGCCACGGTCGGCATCGAGAAACGCCGCCCGCACCGAGGTGTCGAAGGCGTAGACGCGGTAGCGCACGACCAGCGGCTCACTGCCGCGGCAGCGGGCGACCCAGGTCGCCTTGTCGAGCTGGCGAAGCTCGACCGCGGTGCCGCCCTGCGAGGCGACGATGGCCGACACATGGCGCGCGAACTCGCGCACGAGGTAGCTGCCGGGAATCCATGCCGGCAGGCTGAGGCGCTGCTCGGCGGCCGGGCCGTCGATGCGAAGCTCGACCGCGAGCACGTGGCTCGCCGGCTCGCTGACGTCGATGCGGTAGTGGATCATCGGGCGGTTGGCGCGGTTCGCGCCTGGGCGCGGCGCGACGCGAGGCCGATTGTCGCCGTGCCGCCCGGCCGCCGGGGGTCCAGGCTCGGCGCCCGACCCGCAGCAGGGCGTCTGGCCGCCGAGGTCAGCCCTTCGAGCGGCTGCTCGCGAGCTGCCGCTCGATCTGCTCGGTGCCGAGCGCGCCCGGCATGTGCGTGCCGTCCTCGAAGACGAGGCCGGGCGTGCCGTTGATCCGGTGCTTGCGCCCGAAGGCGACGTTGCGCTGGATCGCCGAGGTGTCGCAGTCGGGGCTGCCGTAGACCTGCGTGCCCTTCAGCATCCAGTCGCGCCAGGCCTTGGTGTTGTCCTTCGCGCACCAGATCGCCTTCGACTTCTCCGGCGAGTCGCCGCCGAGGATCGGATAAAGGAAGGTGTAGACGGTGACGTCCTTGATCGCCTG
Source organism: Burkholderiales bacterium (assembly GCA_038225015.1). GTDB lineage: Bacteria > Pseudomonadota > Gammaproteobacteria > Burkholderiales > Burkholderiaceae_C > Schlegelella_A. The sequence continues at coordinate 52,603 of JBBRFB010000004.1, read as the reverse complement.
CAGGTCGCGCTCGAATTTCTTGCAGTAGCCGCAGTTGGGATCGGCGAAGACGACGAGCTTGCGCTCGCCGGTGCCCTGCTTCCAGACCATCGCATCCTTCAGCGGCAGCGCCTTGAAGTCGATCGCCGTGAGCTTCGCCACGCGCAAGCTGGTCAGGTTGACCTTCGACTTCGTGTCGAGCATCTGCCCTTCGATGAGGTAGTTGCCCTGCTCGTCGGTGTAGAAGATGTCGGAGCCGGAGCGCAGCTCGTAGAGGCCGGACAACGGCGACTTCGTGACCTCGTCGATCTTCGGAAAGTCGGGCAGCCGCTCGGCGAGGTTCTTGCGGATCGCGGCTTCGTCGGCGAAGGCTGCCGGAAGCAGGCAGGCCGCGAGCGCAATGGCGACGGCGAAACGGACGATCTGTGTCATGGGGAACCTTCAGGAGTCGAGCGCCCGCGCGACGAGCCAGCGCTTCAGGGGGGCGATTCGATTGACGAGACTCAAACCATTGTTGCGGAGTTCCCGTACCGGCGCTGACGAGTGGGAAAACAATCGCTGCAAAGCGTCGGTAGTTCGCAGCATGGCCCACGTCGGCACAGCCCGTTGCCGCACATACCGCCGAAGCAACCGTTCGTCGCCGAGGCCGCGCCAGGGCTCGCGCTCGGCGATCACCGCGACGAGCGCGACGACGTCGGCGAGGCCGAGATTGAGGCCCTGGCCGGCCAGGGGGTGGACGACGTGCGCGGCATCGCCGAGCAGCACCCAGCCGGGGCCGCACCACGCGCTCGACTGCCCGACAGCGAGCGGCCAGGCGGCACGCTCGCTGGCCAGGTGAAGCTCGCCGGCCTCGGCGCCGGTCGCCTCGGCGAGTTCTATCTCGAAGGCGGCCGCCGACGCCGCGAGCAAGGCGTCGGCGCGATCGGTCGGCAACGACCAGACGAGACCGTAGGAGCGCCCAGCCTGCGGCCGGTCGAAAGGCAGGAGCGCCAGCACGTCAGGCGCGCGAAACCACTGCCGGGCAACGTGCGCGTGCGGCTGCGACGCGACGAGGCGCGCGGCGATCGCGCGCTGGCCGTAATCGCTCGTCCCGAAGCGCGCGCCCGGGTGTGAGGCGCCTCGTCCTTCGCAGTGAGCGACGAGCGACGCGGTGGCATGGCGCTCGCCTGCGCCGAGATGGGTGACATGCGGGGCAAAGCGCAACGCCGTCGCGAGCTCGTGCTCGAGCGTCGCCGCGTCGGTGATGCAGGCGAGGGAGCCGACGCACTGCTCCCAGGCCGAGAACTCGATCGCCGCCGACGGCGCGTCGCCGTGCACGCGCATCTCGTAGACCGGCGTTCGGGCGTCGGCCGGCAGCGCCTCCCAGACCTTCAGGCTGCGCAGCAGCGCGATCGACGCGGCGCTCAGCGCGTAGGCCCGCACGTCGTCGCGCGGCGGCGATCTGCCAGCGGCTTGCGCGGTGAAGGCGACCGACAGGCCGAGCCGCGAGAGAGCGAGCGCGAGGCTGAGCCCGACGATGCCCGACCCCGAGACCTGCACGTCGAAGCGCTCCATCGATCGATTGTAGGGAGACGCCCCCCGCCGGGCCGCGTGGGTCGCGGGCGACAATCGCCCTCCCCTTCTCGCTGCGCCTCGCCCATGGCCCTCGACCCTTCCGCATCCGACACCACCGAGGTCGAGCTTGTCTCGATCCACGTCTATCCCGTCAAGTCGTGCGCCGGCACGTCGCCGGCCGCGGCGACGCTGGTCGAGACCGGCTTCGACCTCGACCGCGTCTGGATGGTGGTCGACCCGGCGGGCCGCCTGGTCACGCAACGCGAGCTGCCTCGCATGGCGCTGGTGCGCACGACGGTCAAGGGCGAGGAGGTCATCCTGCGCGCGCCGGGCATGCTCGCCCTGCACCTCGCCGCCGACCGCGTCGAGGCGCCGACGGCCGTCACCGTGTGGAGCGACCAGGTGGCCGCGTTCGACATGGGCGATCTCGCCGCCCAGTGGTTCAGCGACTTCCTCGGCGCCCCGCTGCGGCTGGCTCGCTTCGATCCCGATCAGCGGCGCCTCGCCAGTCGCACGTGGACCGGCCCGATCGAGGCCGAGACCGCTTTCCAGGACCAGTTCCCTCTGCTGGTGGCGTCGACGGCCTCGCTCGACGAAGTGAACCGCCGGCTCGCCGCCGCAGGCCAGGGCGCCGTGACGATGGCGCGCTTTCGGCCGAACCTCGTGCTCGACGGCCTCGACGCCCACGGAGAGGACCACCTCGACGTCGTCACCCTGGCGACGAGCGACGGGCCGGTGCGCCTGAAGCTCGTCAAGCCGTGCAGCCGCTGCACGATTCCCGACGTCGATCCAGCCACCGGCATCGCCGGCCACGCCGTCGGCGACGTGCTGCAGCAGTACCGCGCCGATGCCCGCCTCGACGGTGCCCTCACCTTCGGCATGAACGCCGTGATCCTGGAAGGCATCGACCGCGAGCTGAGGGTCGGTGCACGCGGCTTCGCAGGCTTCCGTTTCGACTGAGCCGTCGCGCCGACGCGTCGCGAGCGTTCCGATGCATCGCCTGGCGACCTGGCAGCTGTTCGCGGTCTGCGTGCTGACGTGGGGCACGACCTGGCATGCGGTCACCTACCAGCTCTCCGACCTCGCACCGGAATTCGGCGTCGCCCTGCGCTTCGCGCTGGCGGGCGGGCTCGTTCTCGCCTACTGCGCGGCGAGCGGACGCTGGCCGCGCCTCGGCCCCGGCGACCATGCGCTGCTGGCGCTGCAGGGCAGCTTCCTCTACGGCGTGTCGTACGTCTGCGTCTACCACGCCGAGCGCTTCGTCGCCTCCGGCCTGGTCGCGGTCGGCTATTCGGCCTCGCCGTTGATCGCGGGCATCGGCGCCCGGCTGCTCTTCAAGATTCCGGTCAGCGGCCGCTTCCTTGCCGGCGGCGCGATCGGCCTGGCCGGCATCGCCCTCATCTTCTGGCCGGAGCTGCGCCGGCCGACCACCGACGACCGGACCACGACCGGCGTGCTGCTGACGGTTGCCTCGGTGCTGCTGTCATCGGTCGGGGCGCTCACGGCGAGCCGCAACCGCCATCACGGCATCGGCCTCTTGCCGGCGATGGGCTGGGGCATGGTCTACGGCGCCGCAGCCGCGGCGCTCGTCGCCGTCGTCCTCGGTCGCAGCGTCGCCGTGCCGGCCGCGGCGAGCTGGTGGATCTCGCTCGCCTACCTCACGCTCGCCGGCTCGGTGCTCACCTTCGCCTGCTTCCTGACACTGCAGGACCGCATCGGTCCGGGCCCGACCGGCACCATCGGCGTCATGACGCCGCTGCTCGCGCTCGTCGTCTCCTTGTTGCTGGAAGGCTTTCGCCCGGCCGCGCTCACTGCCGTCGGCGCGTTCCTCGCCATCGCCGGCAACGTCCTGATGCTGCGCCCCGCCCGCGTCACGCTGCGCCCGGCCAGGGCCTGATGACAGGCCCTCGAAGAAACGTGCGAACTCCTGAGAAGGGCCTGCGAGGATAGGTGGCCGTCTAAAATGGACGGTTACTCTCCGAAGACCCCTCCCCATGAGCCGACGCAACGTCTACCGGGCGAACGCCGAAGCGTGCCGCGCGAAGGTTTCCCCATGAGTCTCAAGTGCGGCATCGTCGGCCTGCCGAACGTCGGCAAGTCGACCCTCTTCAACGCGCTCACCAAGGCCGGCATCGCCGCCGAGAACTACCCGTTCTGCACGATCGAGCCTAATGTCGGCATCGTCGAGGTGCCCGACCCGCGCCTGGACAAGCTGGCGGCGCTGGTCAAGCCCGAGCGCGTCGTGCCCGCGATCGTCGAGTTCGTCGACATCGCCGGCCTGGTCGCCGGGGCGTCGAAGGGCGAGGGCCTCGGCAACCAGTTCCTCGCCCACATCCGCGAGACCGACGCCACCGTCAACGTCGTGCGCTGCTTCGACGACGCCAACGTCATCCACGTCGCCGGCAAGATCGATCCGGTGGCCGATATCGAGGTGATCCAGACCGAGCTGGCGCTGGCCGACCTGTCGACGGTCGAGAAGAGCCTGGCGCGCTACGTCAAGGTCGCCAAGTCGGGCAACGACAAGGAGGCCCGGCGGCTGGTCGATGTCCTGGAGAAGTGCCGGGCCGCCCTCGACGAGGTGCGGCCGGTGCGCTCGATCGACTTCAGCAAGGAGGAACTCGCGGTGCTGAAGCCGCTTTGCCTGATCACGGCCAAGCCGGCGATGTTCGTCGCCAACGTCGACGAGAACGGCTTCGAGAACAACCCGCACCTCGACCGCCTGCGCGAGTTCGCGGCGAAGCAGGGCGCGCCGGTGGTGGCGATCTGCGCCAAGACGGAGGCGGAGCTGGCGGACATGGACGACGCCGACCGGCAGATGTTCCTGGCCGAGATGGGCCAGACCGAATCGGGGCTGGCCCGGCTGATCCGCGCCGCCTTCGCCCTTCTCGGCCTGCAGACGTACTTCACCGCCGGGCCGAAGGAAGTTCGCGCCTGGACGATTCACGTCGGCGACACCGCGCCGCAGGCGGCCGGCGTCATCCACACCGATTTCGAGCGCGGTTTCATCCGCGCGCAGACCGTCGCCTTCGAGGACTTCGTCGCCCTCGGCGGCGAGCACCACGCCAAGGAGGCGGGGCGAATGCGCTCCGAAGGAAAGGACTACGTCGTCAAGGACGGCGACGTGCTGAACTTCCTCTTCAACGTCTAGACGGCCGCGGCCGCCGTCGATGTCAACGACACCCGCCGCGACTCCGGTGCCGTCGACCTTGTCGAGGCCGCCCGAGGCCGCACCGTGGCTGCTGGCGTTTGCCGCGACGACCGTGGCCTATATCGCCGCCGGGCTGGCGGCGTCGCTGCTTTCGCTGCCGCCCGATCACGCCTCGCCCTTCTGTCCGGCCGCCGGCATCGCCCTCGCCAGCGTGCTCGTCTATGGCTGGCGGATGCTCGGCGCGGTGGTCGTCGGCGGCATCGTTGTCAGCACCACCCTGGGCATTGCCCGCGGCCACGAAGGAATGGCCCTGCTGGTCATGCCGGTCGTGGTCGCCCTCGCCGGCACCTTGCAGACGGCCGGGGTGGCGGCGCTGGTGCGCCGCTTCCTCGGCCAATCCCTGGCGCTGACGCGCCCGGCCGAGGTCGCCATCTTCGTCGCCTGCTGCGTCGCCGGCAGCCTCGTCGCGACAACGCTGGCCTGCGCGGCGCTTGTCGCCTTGTCCATCGTGCCGTCCGGCGGCCTGGCGTTCACGTGGAGCACCTGGTGGCTCCGCGACCTCGCCGGCCTGGTGATCGCCACGCCGATCGCCCTGACACTCATCGGCCGGCCGCGTTCCGAGTGGGCCTCGCGGCGTCTGTCTGTCGGGCTGACGCTGACGCTGGCCGTCGTCTTCCTCGGCATGGGCATCGTCCAGGTCGGGCGCTGGAACGCCGAGCGGCTGCGACATGCCTTCGACCATGACGCGTCGAGCGCTTCGCTGGTCCTTGTTGCCCGATTGCAGGAACCGCTGCAGGCACTGAAGGCGCTGCGCGGCGTCTTCAGCGTGAACCGGCAGCTCAGCCGCAACGACATGCGGGTGGCGACCGAGCACTGGCTCGCCGGCGGTGCCTTGCGGGCGATGGGCTGGAGCGAACGCGTCCGCCGCGACGACCTGCCCGCCTTCGAGGCCCGGGTCCAGGCCGAAGGCATGCCGGGCTTTCACGTCGTCGACCGCCCCGGAGCCGAGGGCGCGAACGGCCTGCCGCCTGCGCCCGCCGGCTCGCTGCCGTCGCGCGTCGACGAAGACGTCGTCGCGATCCGGCTCATCGAGCCGATGCGGGGCAATGCGCGGGCGCTCGGCGTCAACGCCATGTCGATCCCCGCCGCACGGTCGGCGATCGAGGAATCGCTGGCGAGCGGCACCCCGGCGGCAACGGCCGCCTTTCACCTGACCCAGCAGGGTGGCGGCGAACCGGCGATGGGGGTCGTCGTCTACCAGGGGATCTACGAGGGCGACACGAGCGCACCCTCGGCGCGCCGGGCGGGAGCGCGGGGCGTCGTTTTCGTCACCCTCGCCATCGACGCCCAGCTGGCCGCCATTCGCGACCGCATCCCCGGCTACCTGAGCCTGTGCCTCGTCGACGCCGCCGCAGCGGTCGGAGAGCGACGGCTCGCCGGCGCCCCCGGCTGCGAGACGGCGCAGTCGGGCCTGTTCCATCAAAGCCCGGTCGCCTTCGCCGGCCGGCACTGGGACGTGCGGGTGTTCGGTCGCCCCGCGGAGCAACCGGGCGCAGGGGACCGCAGCGCCTGGATCTTTTCCGCGGCCGGCCTGCTGTCGGCGGCGATGCTCGGCGCCTCGCTGCTGATCACGACCGGCCGGACACGCCGCATCGAAAGCGCGGTGCGCGAGCGCACGGCGGCGCTGCGCGCCGAGGTCGGCGAGCGGCATGCGGCCGAGGCGGCGCTGCGCGCGAGCGAGCGGCGCTTCCGCAACATCTTCGACAACGTGCCGATCGGTGTCGTCTACACCGATCTCTCCGGCCGCGTGATCCAGGCCAATCCGCGCTTCTGCGAGTTGACCGGCTACAGCGAAGCCGAGATGGCGCAAATGACGCCGGGCGCGATTACCCATGACGACGACGTCGCCGAGGACGAGGCGCTGACGGCGCAGCTCGTCGCCGGCGACGTCCCGATGTACCGGCGGCACAAGCGTTACCTGTCGAAGGCGGGGACGATCGTCTGGGTGCAGTCGACGGTGTCCCTGCTGCGCGACTCGCAGAACCAGCCGTGGCGCATCGTCGGCGTCGTCGAGGACATCACCGAGCACCTCCGCCTCGAGGAGGCCGAGCACGCGCGCGAGGCGGCCGAGGCCTCGAACCAGGCCAAGAGCGAGTTCCTGTCGCGGATGAGCCATGAGCTGCGCACTCCCCTGAACGCCATGCTCGGCTTCGCCCAGCTGCTGGACATCGACCAGCGGCACCCGCTGGCCGCGGCCCAGCGGCCCTGGGTGGCGCAGATCCAGCAGGCCGGCTGGCACCTGCTCGAGATGATCAACGACGTTCTCGACCTGTCGCGCATCGAATCGGGCAACCTGCGCCTGCAGACGGCGACCCTCGATCTGCCGGAGCTGGTGGCGGCGAGCGTCGCGCTGGTCGCCGGCGACGCCGAGCGGCGCGGCATCCGCCTCAGCGAGGATCTCGCCGAGGGCACCGCCAGCGTCGTCGGCGATGCGACGCGACTCAAGCAGATCCTCACCAACCTGCTGAGCAACGCCGTGAAATACAACGTCGACAACGGTCGCGTCCACATCGCGAGCCGGATCGCGTCGCAGGAGCTGGTCGAGGTCTCCGTGACCGACACCGGCCTGGGCATGACGGCGGCACAGATGGACGAGCTCTTCAAGCCCTTCAACCGCCTCGGACGGGAGCGATCGTCGCTCCAGGGCACCGGCATCGGCCTCGTCATCAGCCGACGCCTCGCCGAGCTGATGGGCGGCTCGATCCGCGTCAAGAGCGTTCCTGGGGAAGGCTCGTCGTTTCTCCTGCGCGTGCCGAAGGCGATCGATCCGGACACGATCCCGTCCGACCTCGACGACGGGCAATTTCCCGTGGCCGACTACCATCGCCGACTTGTTCATTACGTCGAGGATAACGAGACGAACGTTGAGGTAATGCGCGGTATCGTCTCCCAACGTCCTCAAGTGACCCTTTCCACCTCGATCACCGGGCTGGACGGGCTGGCGGCCATCCGGTCCCGGCGGCCGCACCTGGTGCTGCTCGACATGCATCTGCCCGACATCAGCGGGCTCGAGCTCTTGCGCCACCTGAAAGCCGACCCGGCCACGGCCGCGATCCCCGTGGTGGTCGTGTCTGCCGACGCGACGCCGCAGCAGATCGATGCCGCCCTCGACGCCGGGGCGTTGCGCTACCTGACCAAGCCGGTCCAGGTGAGCGAGCTGCTCGCAGCCCTCGACGATGCCCTGGAGCGGATGGACACCGGCTTCACCTGACGCGGGCCCGCCTTTTGCCGCCCAGTGGCCATAGCGCCGGTCCATCGGCGTCATTGGGTTCGACTTAGCACTCTCGTCCCCTGAGTGCTAATATTTGCGGAACCGAAAGGAGGTCATGCGTGTCTGACCTTGCAATGAACCACTCCCCTGCCAACGCACTGGCGCTTCGCGATCCCTGGGCGGTCATACCGTCGCTGGGCAACCTGGACGCCTACATCACCTCCGCCAACCGGGTTCCCCTGCTGACCCAGGAGGAAGAGACCGCCTTCGCACGGCGCCTGCGCGACGACGGCGACCTCAAGTCCGCCGGGCGGCTGGTCGTGTCGCACCTGCGCCTGGTCGTTTCGATCTCCCGCAAGTACCTCGGCTACGGCCTGCCGCACGGCGATCTGATCCAGGAAGGCAATGTCGGCCTGATGAAGGCCGTGAAGCGCTTCGACCCCGACAAGGGCGTGCGCCTGGTCAGCTACGCCATCCACTGGATCAAGGCCGAGATCCACGAGTACATCCTGCGCAACTGGCGCATGGTCAAGGTCGCCACGACCAAGGCGCAGCGGAAGCTCTTCTTCAACCTGCGCTCCAAGAAGCAGGGTCTGAAGGACGACTCGCCGGCCGGCGACACGCATCGCTCGACCCTGACGCCCGGCGAGGTGGATTCCCTGGCCGCCACGCTCAACGTGAAGCGCGAGGACGTGCTCGAGATGGAGATGCGGCTCTCGGGCGGCGACATCGCGCTCGAACCACAGGCCGACGACGGCGAGGAGGCCTACGCGCCGATCGCCTACCTCGCCGACGACGCCAACGAGCCGACCCGGATGATCGAGGCGAAGCACCGCGACTGGCTCGCCAGCGACGGCATCGCGGTCGCGCTCGATGCCCTCGACCCGCGCAGCCGCCGCATCGTCGAGGAGCGCTGGCTGAAGGTGAACGACGACAGCTCCGGCGGCATGACCCTGCACGACCTGGCCGGCGAATACGGCGTCAGCGCCGAGCGCATTCGCCAGATCGAGGTCGCGGCCATGAAGAAGATGAGAAAGGCGTTGACGCCCTCGGCCTGATCCAGGCGCGCCCTGAAGATCGGCCCTGCGGGGCCGATTTTTCTGGGCGCGGCCGCCCGCAGCCGTCAGGCGCCGGCCAGGAGCTGCTTCAGATCCGCGGCGAGAGCCGTCGGATCGGCTCCGTAGGGCACGTAGAGACGAGCCCTCCCGTTCGGGTCGAACACGAACGACGCAGCGCTGTGGTCCATGGAGTAGCTGCCGGGCGACTTCCCAGGCACCTTGGCGTAGAAGACCTTGAACTCCTTCGCCACCGCGGCGGTCTCGTCGTCGCTGCCGCGCAAGGCAATGACGCCGGGACCGAAGTTCGCTGCATAGGTCTTCAGGATCTCGGGCGTGTCGCGTTCGGGATCGACGGACACGAAGACGACCTGCAGCCGCTCGCCGGCGGCGCCGAGCGACTTGCGGATCTGCGCCAGCTCGGCCATCGTCGCCGGGCAGAAATCGGGACACTGCGTGTAGCCGAAGAAGACGACCGTCACCTTGCCCTTCCAGTCGGCCAGCGTTCGCTGCTTGCCATCGACATCGGGCATCGACAGACGGCGGGCGAACGTCGCACCCGTGATGTCCGTCGAGTGGAAGGTAGGGCCTGCGGGCTTGCCGCGAACCCAGTCGCAGGCCGACAGGACCAGGACGCCGGCCGAAACGGCCAGCCAGCGGCGACGATGCAGGGTCATGGCAGCAACCACCGGTAGTGATCGACCAGCAACGCCGCGAAAAGCAGCGTCAGGTACACGATCGAGAAGCGGAAGGTCCGCCGCGCCAGCGCATCGGAATAGGTGCGAACGAGTCGCCAGCCATAGCCCGAGAACATCACGCCGAGAACGATCGCGGCGGCCAGGTAGATCGGCCCGCTCATGCCCGCGACGAAAGGCAGCAAGGTCGCCGCGAAGAGCACCAGCGTGTAGAGGAAGACCTGCAGCCGCGTGAACTCGGAGCCGTGCGTGACCGGCAGCATCGGCAGGCCCGCGCGCCGGTAGTCCTCGGCGCGATAAAGGGCAAGCGACCAGAAGTGGGGCGGCGTCCACAGGAAGATGATGAGGCACAGGATCAGCGCCTCCGGGCCCACCTCGCCGCGGATCGCGACCCAGCCGAGCACCGGCGGCATCGCGCCCGACGCCCCGCCAATGACGATGTTCTGCGGTGTCAGTGGCTTGAGCACGACCGTGTAGACGACCGCGTAGCCGACGAAGGTGGCGAAGGTGAGCCACATCGTCAACGGATTGACCGCGAAGTAGAGCAGTGCGCTGCCGGCAGCGCACAAAAGCGCCGAAAAGAGCAGCGCCTGCAACGTCGTCAGCGCGCCGGTGGCCGTCGGCCGCCAGGCCGTTCTTGCCATCCGCGAGTCGATGCCCTGCTCGACGAGGCAGTTGAACGCGGCGGCGGCCGCGGCGACCAGCCAGATGCCGACGACGGCAGGCAGGGCGACGCGCCAGTCGGGCAAGCCCGGCGACGCGAGCAGCATGCCGATGGCCGCGCAGAAGACGATGAGCTGGACGACGCGCGGCTTGGTCAGCGCCCGGTACTGGCGCAGCCGGGTCTGCAACGTCGCGCTCGGCGGTGCCGGCGTGGCACTGGGAACGGCGGACGCGAGGGATTCGGACATGGACCGCATCATTCTAGGAAACGACGGGATGCCCCGCCGCCTGCCATGGGCGCTGGGGCGGAGAACGCCTGGCCGCCGCCGACCGCGCAAGGAGGATCGTCAGGGCAATCACCAGGGCGGCGCTGCCTCCCGTGTGGCCGACCGCAACAACGAGCGGCCAGCCGAGCACGACGTTGCCGATGCCTGTGGCCGCCTGCCAGCAGATGGCGACGATCAGGACGATCGCCGGCGCGCGCGCCGGGGCGCCGCCGTGGCGCAGGAGTTGCCAGCCCAGCAGCAGGACGGCCGGCACGACAACGAGAGCACCGAGCCGATGCGCGAAGTGGATCGCCGTCAGCGCCGCGAACGGCAGAAAGCCACCGTCGGCCGAGATGCCGAGCGGCCGCAGCAACGCGAACCCTGCGCCGAAGTCTGCCCCGGGCCACCAGCTGCCCTGGCAGGTCGGGAAATCGCGGCAGGCGAGGACAGCGTAGTTCGTGCTCACCCAGCCGCCCAACGCCACTTGCAGCAAGACCAGAGCGGCGACGGCGTAGAGCCCCGCCCGCAATGCGTCAGCGATCCGCATCGGCCGCGGCGCAAACGCCTCGGCCTGGGCGGCCAAAAGGGCGAGCAGTCCGAGGCCGCCGAGCAGGTGCAGCGTGACGATGGCGGGGTAGAGCTTCAGCGTCACCGTCCAGGCGCCGAAGGCACCTTGCAGGCAGACCCAGACCAGGGTCGCCACGCTCCACCACGGCGACACCGGCAGCCGCCCGCGCCGCGCTGCCAGCAACGCGAGGGCCGTCATCGCCACGATCAGGCCGCCGATCGCTGTCGCCGAATAGCGATGCGCCATCTCGATCCATGCCTTGGCGGGCGTCACCGGCCCGAGCGGCGCGGCCGCCGCCGCGACGGTGATCGGCCCGCTGGCGCCGATCGGGCTGGCATGCCCGTAGCAGCCGGGCCAGTCAGGGCAGCCGAGACCCGAGTCGCTGAGGCGCGTGAAAGCGCCGAGAAGGACGAGGTCGAACGTGAGGAACAACGTCAGCACGGCAAGCGCGTGCAGTCGCGAACCGTGGCCGGCGCCGCGCCGGCGCAGGCCCAGCCAGGCCAGCGGGCCGAGGGCCAGAACGAGGCCGCCAAGGAGGATCGCGGCGGCGGGCGCCAGGTCGTAGGTCGGCACGGTCATGTCAACGCCCCGGCTGGTCCCAGCCCGCCGAGGCGCGCAGGAGCTTTTCAACGTCGCGCTTGAGTCGCGCCGGCTCGGGCCGGGGCGGCGTGCGCATCATCCATTCGCCTCGCGGGTCGACGATGTAGAGGTGGTCCTCGAGCTCGCTACCGACACCCGGCTCGAGCCAGGCAGCCAGCGCTGCGCGGTCGACGCCCAACACCGAGGCCGGCTGCAGCCCCGGCACCGCCGAACGGGTGGACGCCCCAATGGCCTCGAGCGTCGCGCGGCGCGGCGTGACCCCGTCGTCGACCAGCCAGACCTTGTCGACTCGGTCCTTCTCGCGCCCCAGCGTCTCGTGCAACTGCCGCTGCAGCCAGAGTAACCGCTCGCAGCGCTCGTCGCAGGCGCCGCCGGCGACGACGACGAGCAGCCACTGGCCACGCAGCGACGTCGGTGCCACCGGGCGGCCGTCGAGCGCGGCCAGGGCGAGCCCTGCGGGAATCGACCGCGGCGGTGTGACCAGGTCGCTGTAGTTGGTACGCGACTCCGGCCGGAAGGCGAAATACGCGAGATAGGAGGCGACGACCGGAAGCGTGCAGACGAGCAGGACGAGCAACATCAGCAGGCGGCCGCGCGCCGTCCGCGTCGCGGCAGCGGCGTCGCCTGCCGGCGACGGCAGCGAATGCACGCTCAGGTTGAGCAACGGCTCGCGATCAGACGCGGCGGTTGGCGCGGTGGCGGAGGACTCGGTGGCGGACATAGAGGAAGGCGATCGTCGCCGCGATGGCGAACCACTGGAAGGCATAGCCGTAGTTCGTCTGGACGTCGGTCGTCGGCGGCGGCCAATGGCGGGCGAGGCCGTCGCCAGCGTTGGCCGGCGTCGTGGTCTCGAGCACGGCCAGCGGAAGGAGGACGAGTCCGGTTTCGCGGCCGTACGACGCCGGATCCACATTCTGACGGATCGGCCCGCTCGCCGCCGCATCGAACTCGAACAGCCGCGAGGTCGTCGGGGCGACGAAGCCTTCGACGTCGACCGTTCCGGCGGGGGTCGCGACCACGGGCGTCGCTGCCCGGTCTTCAAAGTGGCGCGGCGCAAAACCGCGCTGGACGAGCACCGCGTCGCGCGAGTGCTCGAGAAGCAGGGGCGTGACCACGAAAAAGCCCACACGGCCGTCCATCTGCCGGTTGTCGAGGTAGAGCGTGTGGCGCGGATCCCAGCGGCCGCTGAGGGCGACGCGGCGGAAATGCTGCGCCTCGACGGCTGCCGGGCCGGTGCGGGCCAGGGCGGCGGCAGCCAGGGGAGGCGCCTTCGCCCTCGACACGAGTGCGCGCTCGAGCGCGATCTTCTGGCGGGCGCGATCGAGCTGCCAGAAGCCCAGCGCGACAGCGAGAGCCGCGGCCGCGAGCGCGGCGGCGAGGATGACGACTTGGCGGCCGCGGCCCGCTTGCGGGTCGCGGGGAAGCGGTTCAGTCACGAGGCGGGCGAAGGCGGTGCCGGTCGGTTTCGAGGTCGATAATCGGCGCGATGAACTGGCTCATCGGTGCGGCTTTCGCGGTGATCCTCGGTGCCCTCGCGCTCGCCGGCGTCTTCATGCTGAGGGGCGGTCGCAGCGGGCGCTCGCGCAGCGGCGGCATGATGCGTGCGCTCGCCGTGCGGATCGCCGTGTCGGTGCTGCTCTTCATCGGCATCGTGCTCGCCTGGCGGCTCGGCTGGATCCATCCGAGCGGAATCCCGCTCGGACGCTGAGCCCGCTACAGCCAGTAGACGACGATGTAGAGGCCGAGCCAGACGACGTCGACGAAGTGCCAGTACCACGCCGCGCCTTCGAAGCCGAAGTGGCGGTCCGGCGTGAAATGGCCGCGCATGATGCGGATCGTGATGAACAGCAACATCAGCATGCCGACGAACACGTGGAAACCGTGGAACCCGGTCAGCATGAAGAACGTCGAGCCGTAGGCGCCGGAGCTGAGCTTGAGGTTGAGCTCGGTGTAGGCGTGGTGGTACTCGTAGGCCTGGAAGCCCAGGAAGGTGATGCCCAGCAGCACCGTGAGCCACATGAAGACGATGGCGCGGGCGCGGTGGCTGGCGATGAGGGCGTGGTGCGCAATCGTCACGGTGACGCCCGAGGTGAGCAGGATGGCGGTGTTGAGGGTCGGGATCGGCCACGGCCCCATGGTCTCGAACGGATCGACGATGCCAGCCGGCGAGCCGGTGTAGCCCGCGGCGACGCTCGGCCAGACCGCCTTGAAGTCCGGCCACAACACCGCGTTCTCGAGATTGCCGAGGCTCGGCAGCGAATGCACGCGGGCCCAGTAGAGCGCACCGAAGAAGGCGCTGAAGAACATCACCTCCGAGAATATGAACCAGCTCATGCTCCAGCGAAACGAGACGTCGATGCGTTCGCTGTAGAGGCCACCCTCGCTTTCCGCAACGGCCTGGCGGAACCATTGCTGGAGCACGAATGCCCAGACGGCGAAGCCGGCGAGCACGACCCAGGCTGCCCACGATGCGCCGTTGATCCACTGGCTGGCGCCGAAGATGACCAGCAGGAGGCCGAACGCCGCCGATGCCGGGTGGCGCGACGGCGCCGGTACGAAGTAATAGGCCTGCGATCCGGGCTGCGTCACTGCCGACATGGGAAGCTCTCCTGAAAATTCGAGAAAACGGGGTTCATCGAGCGACACCGCTAGTGACCACCCACTGGATGAGGAAGACGAGCCCGGCGACGAAGAGCGCGGCGGCGACGACGCCGGCGACCGCAAGATGCAGCGGATTCAGCTCGCTCGTGTCGCGTTCGAGGTCGCTTCCCTTGCGCACGCCGAAGAACGACCAGAACACGGCCCTCAGGGTGCGGCCGAACGAGCCCTTGCGCCGCACCGCGGCATGCAGGCCATGGTCGGCAGGCTCGTTCACGAGCGGCCCGCCCCGTCGTCGGGCTGCGCCTCACGCACGGCAGTGTCGGGCGCGGCCGGAACCTTGCCCCCGACCTCGAAGAAGGTGTACGAGAGCGTGATCGTCGACACGTCCTTCGGCAGCTTCGAATCGACGATGAAGACGACCGGCCAGCGTTTCGACTCGCCGGGCTGAAGAACATGCTCGCTGAAGCAGAAGCACTCGATCTTCTTGAAATGCGCCATCGCCACACTAGGCGCGTAGCTCGGGATGGCCTGCACCGCGATGGCCCGGTTCTGGCGATTGCGAAAGTCGTACATCACGGTCGTGATCTCGCCCGGATGAACGTCGATCGACGGCCGCTCGGGCTTGAAGTCCCACGGCCCGCGGGCGTTGGCGTCGAACTCGACGGTGACAGTGCGGCCGGTGTCGACCTGCCTGTTCACCGCAGCGGCGCCAATATCGGCCTGCAGCTCGGACCGCGACAGCACGTTGATGCCGAGTGCGTCGCACACGGCACGGTAGATCGGCACCAGCGCGTAGCCGAACGCGAACATCAGGACGACGACGACGGCGAGCTTGCCCACCATGCGTCGGTTGTCGGCGAGCAGGACGCGGGCGCTGGAAGGCTTGGCCATGGGCAACAGCGTGCGCGGGGGGCGTCTCAGCCACCCGAGAGGGTCATCTTCGCCATGAAGCCGACGAAGAACGCCAGCGCGACCGACAGCAGGATCAGGGCGAGGCGGAGATTGGCCTTCTCCTTGGCGCTGCGGGGCATGGCGTCGGCAGCTCGTCGTTCAGGCGTGGGCGCCGGCAGCGCCCAGGTGCGGCGGCACGGCGTCGCCGATGATCTTGGTGCCGGCAGCATTGAGCTTCGGTGGCGTCTCGAAGGTATGGAAGGGTGCCGGTGATGGCACTTCCCACTCCAGCCCCTCGGCCCCTTCCCACGGCTGCTGCGGCGCTGTCGCGCCCTTGCCGCGCATCATCGGCAGGACGACGAAGAAGAAGAAGTACACCTGCGACAGGCCGAAGCCGAAGGCGCCGATCGACGCGACCATGTTGAAGTCGGCGAACTGCATCGGGTAGTCGGCATAGCGGCGTGGCATGCCGGCCAGCCCGAGGAAGTGCATCGGGAAGAAGGTGATGTTGAAGGTGATCAGCGAGGCCCAGAAGTGGATCTTGCCTCGCGTCTCGTTGTACATCACGCCCGTCCACTTCGGGCCCCAGTAGTAGACGCCGCCGAACATGGCAAAGAGGGAGCCCGCGACCAGCACGTAGTGGAAGTGGGCGACGACGTAATACGTGTCGTGGATCTGGATGTCGATCGGTGCCATCGCCAGGATGAGGCCGGTGAAGCCGCCTATCGTGAAGACGAAGATGAAGCCGACTGCCCAGAGCATCGGCGTCTCGAAAGTCATCGAGCCGCGCCACATCGTGGCCACCCAGTTGAAGATCTTCACGCCCGTGGGCACCGCGATCAGCATCGTCGCGTACATGAAGAAGAGCTGGCCCGTCACGGGCATGCCCTGAGTGAACATGTGGTGCGCCCAGACGAGGAACGAGAGGATGGCGATCGACGCGGTGGCGTACACCATCGACGTGTAGCCGAACAGGCGCTTTCTCGCGAACGTCGGGATGATGGCGCTGATGATCCCGAACGCCGGCAGGATCATGATGTAGACCTCGGGGTGGCCGAAGAACCAGAAGATGTGCTGGTACATCACTGGATCGCCGCCGCCGGCCGGGTTGAAAAAGCTCGTGCCGAAGTGCCGGTCGGTGAGCGTCATCGTGATCGCGCCCGCGAGCACCGGCATCACCGCGATGAGCAGGTAGGCCGTGATCAGCCAGGTCCAGCAGAAGAGCGGCATCTTCATCAGCGTCATGCCGGGCGCGCGCATGTTGAGGATGGTGACGATGATGTTGATCGAGCCCATGATCGAGCTCGCGCCGAGAATGTGCAGGGCGAAGATGGCGGCGTCCATCGACGGGCCCATCTGCAGCGTCAGCGGCGCGTAGAGCGTCCAGCCGGCCGAGGGCGCGCCGCCGGGCATGAAGAACGAGCCGGCGAGCATCAGCGCGGCGGGAATGAGCAGCCAGAAGGACAGGTTGTTCATGCGCGCGAAGGCCATGTCGGGGGCGCCGATCTGCAGCGGCACCATCCAGTTCGCGAAGCCGACGAACGCCGGCATGATCGCGCCGAACACCATGATCAGCCCGTGCATCGTCGTCAGCTGGTTGAACAGCTCCGGATTGACGAACTGCAGGCCCGGCTGGAACAGCTCGGCGCGGATGGCGAGCGCGAGCGTGCCACCAATCATGAACATCGTGAAGGAGAACAACAGGTACATCGTGCCGATGTCCTTGTGGTTCGTCGCGTAGACCCAGCGCCGCCAACCATGCGGGGCGCCGTGATCGTGATGCTCGCCGTGGGGGTGCGGGTGACCGCCGATGCCGACGTCGCCGTGGGGTCCGATGACTGCGCTCATGAAATGAAGGTCCTCTGAAAGGCGGAAGCGGCTACTTGCGGGCGGCCGCGACTTCGGTCGGCTGGACCACCTGCCCGGTGGCGTTCGACCAGTGATTCTTCGTGTAAGTGACGACGGCGGCGATCTCGGTGTCGCTCAGCTGCTTCCACGAGGGCATCTTGCCGTTGTTCTGGCCGTTCAGCAGCACGTGGATCTGCCGCGTCTTGTCGGCGTCTTGCACGGTCGGTGAGCCGTCGAGAGCCTTGATCTCGCCGCCGCCCTTGCCGTTGGCCTGATGACAGACCTGGCAGTTGGCGGTGTAGATCTGCTCGCCGCGGGCGCCCAGGGCGGCCAGATCCCACACCTTGTTCGGGTCGTCGGCCTTGGCCGCGGCTTCCTTCTTCTTGCCGTCGACCCAGGCGCTGTAGTCCTGCTGCGACACGACCTTCACGTGGATCGGCATGAAGGAGTGCTCCTTGCCGCAGAGCTGCGTGCACTGGCCGTAGAAGTTGCCGACCCGGTCGGCGCGAAACCAGGCGTCGCGAACGAAGCCGGGGATCGCGGTTTCCTGAACGCCGAGGGCCGGCACGTAGAAGGCGTGGATCACGTCGCTGCCGGTCGTGATCAGGCGCACCTTCTTGTTGACCGGGACGACGAGCGGATGGTCGACCCGGAGGAGGTAGTCATCGCCCTCGGGCTTGCCGGCATCCGACATCTCGCGCTGCGTCGGGTCGAGCGACGAGACGAAGCCGATGCCCTCGCCCTCGCCCTTCAGGTAGTCGTAGCCCCACTTCCACTGGATGCCGGTGACCTTGATCGTCAGGTCGGGCGAGCTGGTGTCCTTCATGGCCACGACGACGCGCGTCGCCGGCAGGGCCATGCCGATGACGATGATGAAGGGGATCACCGTCCAGGCGATCTCGACCGTCGTACTCTCGTGGAAGTTGGCCGCCTTGGCACCCTTCGACTTGCGGTGCCGAAGAATGGAATAGAACATGACGCCGAACACGACGAGGAAGATCACCACGCAGATGACCAGCATGAAGTTGTGCAGCCACTGTTGGTCGACGGCGATCTGCGATGCCGGCGGGTCGAGGTCGATCTGGTTGACGGCCGGGCCGCCGATGAGGTCGCCGACGGCGAACGCCGGCGAAGCCAGGGTCGCGCCCAACGCCAGGGCGAGCCGGCCGGCGGCATGGCGCAGTGCTTTGATCGTCATCATGGTGTTCACGTCGATGTCTTCGGATTCGTTGTCGACCGTTGCGGCACGCCTTCGCGCGGCCTAGGATCGGCCCGGTGCCGGCCGCATCGCGACCGTGCGCGCCAGGGCCGCACGCAATTCGTCGGCCAGGGCGCGCCGCAGCTCGGGGCGGACGAACCGGCCGACGGCGATCCGCCGACCCTGCCCGGAGAGCTCGATCAGCGAGCCGTCTCCCCACTTGGGTTCGACGCGCACCCGCGCCGGCTCGAATTCGACCCTGTCGACGCTTTCGCCGAGCCGGCACTCGACGGTGAGGCTTCCGGGGCGCAGGACCATCTCCTCGCTGTCGGCGGCATGACGCGCGTAGACGAGCAGCGCCAGGCCGACGGCAATGAGTTCGACGCCGGCGAACGGCATGACCAGCGGCGCACCCCGCATCCACATCGCACCGGCGACAAGCAGCGACACCGCCAGCAGCGACAGGTAGAAACCGAGCAACTGGCGCGGCGAGACCGAGCAGTTGCGCTTGAGCAGCCAATGGACGTCGTCGTCGTTGGCGTGCGGCGGCCCGGCGAAGCGGAAAGCGGCCGCCGTGGCATGGGAGCCTGGGGCGTGAATACTGAGAACCTGCATCCTGCTGTGGTCGGGTGGCGGAACCGGTGGGCGTCGCAGACGCTGGCCTTTAAGGGGCCTCGTCAAACCTGAAGATTTTAGCTTACGGGCCGGCCTCGTCTTTCGGTCGCCGCACCATCGAGCGCATGTCGTCGAGGGAAACGAGTACCGGCGCGGCGCCGCGCGCGCGCGCGGCGACCTTGAAGCCGTGGCCGTAGGCGATCTCGAAGCCGAGCCCGATCGTGCCGTCGGCGTCGCGCCGGGCCTCGAGCGCGTCGATCAACCGCCGCCGCCACGTCGGCGTACGCAAGGCGGCATGCCGATCCGGGGCGGCGTTGCCGCCGAGCGTGCGCAGCTCGGCCAGCAATGCCTCGCCGCTCTTCCAGCGCAGCGTCACCGTTTCCTGGTCGAGCACGGGGTCGCTGAAACCTGCGTCGACAAGCATGTCGCCGAGGTCGTGCATGTCGACGAAGCCGGGGGTCGGCGCCGGCCAGCCGAGCTCGGCATACAGCGCGCGCAGCTCGCGCAGGGTGCCCGGGCCGAGGCAGGAGAACATCGCTACGCCGTCGACGTCGAGAAGTCCGTGCCAGCGCGCGAAAAGCGCCGGCGGGTCGACGATGCCGTGCAGCATCATGTTCGACCAGACGAGCTGCGCGCGGCCGATCGCGGTGTCCGGCTCTGCGGCGATGCGGACGGGCGCCGGCGCGCTCAGCCAGGGTTGCCACCAGCGAGGCGAGACGCGGCGAGCCTGTGCGGCCCAGGCGTCGTTCGGCTCGACCGCCACGATCTCCGCGTCCGGCAGGGCCTGGCGAAGCACTTCCGCGCTGCCGCCAGGGCCGGCCCACCAGTCGAGCACGCGCCGAGGTGCCAGCCGAATCGGCCCCAGGCGCTCGACCATCCGCCGTGCCACTTCAATGTGCAGCCAGGGCGACTCGCGGGCCCGCGCCATCCGGCGCAATGCCGTGTCGACGGCGATGCCGTCGAGCCGGCGCGCCTTGCTCTGCTCGATCGGGACCATGTCGCCGCAGTATATTGAGCCGATGCTCGCGCGGCCTTTGCCGGGGTTGCTGCTTCGTTCGCGCGGCCGACGCTGGCCGAGCCTGTGCGCCGTGTGCCACGACTGGGCGCTCGGCCGACTGTGCACCCGTTGCATCGACCGTTTCGCACCGCTCGGGTCGCGCTGCCGCCGCTGCGCCCTCCCCGTCCCCGAAGCCGTCAGCGTCTGCGGTGACTGTCTCGTGACGCCGCCCCCGTTCGATACGGCCCTCGCCCGCGTCGACTACGGCTTTCCCTGGGATCGGCTGATGACGGCATTCAAGTTCCACGGCGCGCTCGATCTCGCCCCGGCTCTCGCGGCGCTGATGCTCGATGCACACATCCACGCCTCGGCCCGGCGGCCGGACCTGATCGTCCCCGTGCCCCTCGCCGCGAAGCGGTTGCGGGAGCGAGGCGCCAACCAGGCCTGGGAGCTGGCCCGACGGCTGGCAAGGCACCTTGGCATTGCCGCCGACCCGCTGCTCCTCCTGCGCATCCGCGAGACGGCGCACCAGCTCGATTTGCAGCCTGAGGCGCGCATTGGCAACGTGCGCGGCGCCTTCGCAATCGAGCCACGCCGTCGCCACGAGGTCCGCGGCCGGTCGATCGCGGTCGTCGACGACGTCATGACGACCGGGAGCACGCTGGCCGAAACAGCGCGCGTGCTGCACGACGCCGGCGCGGCCAGCGTCGCCGTCTGGGTGCTGGCGCGCACGCCGAGCCCGCAGGCTCGCGGCGTCTGACGTGTTCAACATCGTCCTCGTCGAGCCCGAGATCCCGCCGAACACCGGGAACGTCATTCGCCTGGCCGCCAACACCGGAGCGCGGCTGCATCTCGTCGAGCCGCTCGGCTTCTCGATGGAGGACCGCCTGCTGCGACGTGCCGGTCTCGACTACCACGAGGCGGCGCGCGTCGTTCGGCATCCGTCGTGGCCCGGCCTGCTCGCGGCCGAGCGTCCCGATCCCGATCGCGTCTTCGCCTTCACGACGCAAGCCCGTCGCCCGCTGGCCGACGTGGCCTGGCAGCGCGGCGACTGGCTCGTGTTCGGCGCCGAGACGCATGGCCTGCCGGCACGCGTGCGCGCAGCGATCCCCGCGGGACAGGCGGTGCGCCTGCCCATGGTCCCCGGCCAGCGCAGCCTCAACCTGAGCAACGCCGTGGCGGTGGCCGTCTTCGACGCCTGGCGCCAGCTCGGCTACGCGGGCAGCACCTGAGCGCGGTCGGCTGCGTCACGACACCGCCGCCTTCGGCGGGGCGATACGTCGATCAGAACTCCGAGCGGGCCTCGCGTCCGAGCAGGCGCTCGAGCGCCTGCGCCGGCACGATCCGGCCCTCGAGCACCTCGACGACGGCCGCGGTGATCGGCATCTCGACGCCGAGCGCCTGCGCGCGCCGAAGCACCATCGGCGCGCTCGCCACCCCTTCGGCGACGTGCCCGAGCCCGGCGAGCGCCTGCGCGAGCGACACCCCCTCGGCCAGTCGAAGGCCGACGGTGCGGTTGCGCGACAGGTCGCCGGTCGTCGTCAGCACCAGGTCACCGACACCCGACAGGCCCATGAACGTCGCTGCATCTGCGCCGAGGGCGATGCCGAGCCGGGTCATCTCGGCCAGGCCGCG
The DNA here is from genome assembly GCA_038225015.1 of Burkholderiales bacterium. Lineage (GTDB taxonomy): Bacteria > Pseudomonadota > Gammaproteobacteria > Burkholderiales > Burkholderiaceae_C > Schlegelella_A. The sequence goes on along the minus strand of JBBRFB010000004.1, from coordinate 31,019 downwards.
CGTCACCAGCGCCGCGCGCGCGTTCAGGCCGAGCTGCATGCCGTCGCAGATCCCGGTGGCGATGGCGAGCACGTTCTTCACCGCACCGCCGACCTCGACGCCGACCGGATCGGCCGAGGTGTAGATGCGCAGCGTCGGACCGTGCAGCGCGGCGACCGCCTCGGTGCACAGCCGCTCGTCGGTGCTCGCGGCGACCAGCGCCGTCGGCTGGCCCCGCGCCACCTCGATCGCGAAGCTCGGCCCCGAGACGACGCCGACGCGCGCCTGCGGCACGGCGGCGCGCGCGACTTCGTGGCCAAGCCAACCGCTCTCTGCCTGCACGCCCTTGCACAACCAGAGCACGCCGGCGTCGAGTTCCGGGGGCAACCGGCGCAGCGTCGCGTCGAGCCCGGCCATCGGCGTCGCGATCACGATCAGGCCGTCGCTGGCGTGGCGCACGGCGGTCCTGAAGTCGGACGTGACGTGCAACGCGGGCGGCAGCACGATCGCCGGCAGGTAGCGGGCATTGCGGCGCAGCGACCGCATCTGCACGGCCTGCGCCGGGTCGCGGGCGAAGAGGTGCGTCGGGTGACGGGCCGAGATGTGGACCGCGAGCGCCGTGCCCCAGGCACCGGCGCCGAGGACGGTGACGTTCACGGCGACGGCGACGGCGACGGCCGGTTAGTTCACCGTGCCGGTCGCGCCCGATCCGTTGCTCGTGCCGACCTGGGCCGCCTGCGCCTGCTGGGCCTCGAACATGGCCTGGAAATTGACTTCGGCGAGGACGACCGGCGGGAAGCCCGCGCGAGTGCAGACATCGGACACGATGGCCCGCAGGTACGGGTAGACGATGCCCGGGCAGGCGATGCCCAGGATCTGGCGCTCCTGCTCGGCCGGGATGTTTCGCAACTCGAAGATGCCGCCGTACTTGGCCTCGACCAGGAAGAGCGTCTTGTCATTGATCTTGGTGGTGACGGTCGCGGTGACCGTGACCTCGTGCATCGCTTCGCCAACCGATGTGCCACCGTGCGCGAGGTTGATCTCGACCTGCGGCTGGCCCTGCTCGAGCAGCACCTGTGGCGAGTTCGGCTGCTCCAGCGACAGGTCCTTCAGGTAGATGCGCTGGATCTGGAACAGGGGGGTGGACGTGTCGTCGGCCATGCGGAATTCCGGTAGTGAAGGAGGGGCGCCGGGTCCGGCGCATGCGCGGCCGGCGGTGCCGGCCGGGTGGAGCCCGGGATTATTGCGTGCCGGCCAGCAGCGGCACGAGACCGCCACGACGGTCGAGCGCGATGAGATCGTCGCAGCCGCCGACGTGCGTCTCGCCGATGAAGATCTGCGGCACCGTGCGCTGGCGGGTCAGGCGGATCATGGCATCGCGCTCGGCAGGCTGCTCGTCGACGCGGATCTCGTCGATCGACTCGACGCCCCGCTCGCGCAGCAGGGCCTTCGCGCGCGAGCAGTACTGGCAGTACGCCGTGCTGTACATCTTCACCGGCTGCATGGGGCTGGACGTCAGGCTACGCCGTCTTCTCGACCGGCAGGTTGGCCGCGCGCCAAGCCGCCAGCCCGCCGGCGAGGGCGCGTGCGTTCTCGAACCCGGCCTTCTTGAGGAGGGCGACCGCGCGTGGCGCGCGGGCGCCGTTCGGACAGACGACGACGACCGGCAACGACTTGTTCTTCGGGAGCTCGCGCGAGCCTTCCAGGTCGGCCAGCGGAATGCTTCGCGAACCGACGGCATGGCCGGCGGCGAACTCGGCCGGCTCGCTGATGTCGATCAGCACTGCCCTCTCGCGGTTGATGAGGTGCACGGCATCGGCCGCGGAGACGCGGCCGGCGCCTACGCCCGCACCACCCACCACCATCGGCCAGAGCAGGAGGGCGCCGGACACGAAGGCGACGGCAAACAGATACCAGTTCTCGAGGAAGAAACTCACACAGGCCCAGGCGCGGAAAAACGGGAATTATAGAATTCGTCTCCCGAAGACGTGCCGCCGCCGGCGAACGCCTCTTGCGGCGGCGGCCCTTGCCTGCCCCTTCCGATCGGACACGATGCACAAGCTCGTCCTGCTTCGCCATGGCGAATCGACCTGGAACCTGGAGAACCGCTTCACCGGCTGGACCGACGTCGCCCTGACGCCGACCGGCGTCGCCCAGGCGCGGGAGGCCGGGCGCTTGCTCGCCGAGGAAGGCTACGAGTTCGACCGCGCCTACTCGTCGGTGCTGAAGCGGGCCATCTGGACCCTCTGGCACGCCCTCGACGCGATGGACAGGACGTGGCTGCCGGTGGCCAACGAGTGGCGCCTCAACGAGCGCCACTACGGTGCCCTGCAGGGCCTCGACAAGGCCGAGACGGCGAAGAAATTCGGCGACGCCCAGGTCCTCGCCTGGCGACGCAGCTACGACGTGCCGCCGCCGGCGCTCGAGCCGGCAGACCCGCGCAGCGAGCGAAGCGATCCGCGCTACGCGGCGCTGCAGCCGCGCGAGGTGCCTCTGACCGAATGCCTGAAGGACACCGTCGCCCGAGTTCTCCCGTTCTGGCATTCGACGCTGGCGCCAGCGATCCGGCGCGGCGAGCGGCTGTTGATATCCGCCCACGGCAACAGCATGCGGGCGCTGGTGAAATACCTCGACGCCATTGCCGACGCCGACATCGTCGGCCTGAACATCCCGAACGGCATTCCCCTCGTCTACGAGCTCGACTCGGCGCTGAAGCCGATCCGAAGCTACTACCTCGGCGATGCCGCCGCCGCGGCCGAAGCGGCGGCCAAGGTCGCAGCGCAGGCTGGCGGCCGCTAGGGACCCATCACGCGGATCCGGCAGCCGCACGTTCGGCCGTCGGGTCCCTGCCCGCCGCGGCTCGGGGGCCGGCGTCGAGCGCGACGACGATGTCGTCACGCAACTGGATGGCCAGCCGGCGCCGGTCGGTTCCCCCTGCGGCGCGCGGCGACAGCAGGACGAGACGAGCGACGATGCCCTCGCCGCAGGCAGTGCGCCACAGGCTCTCGGCGAGCGAGGTTGCGCCCACGAACTCCATCGCCTCGCTGACGGCATCGGTGGCATCGGAGAAGCGGATCGCGGCGGGCTGCACCGGCGTCGCCGTCGAGATCGCAGCCTGCAGCAGATTGGCGTGGAACGGCATGACGGCATGGCCTGTCGACGTCGTCCCCTCCGGGAACACGGCCACCTTGTCGCCGTCGCGCAGCGCCTCGGCCATCCGATGGACGACGCGCAGCGCGTCGCGTTTCTTCTCGCGCTCCAGGTAGAGGGTTCCGGCCGCATCGACCAGCCGGCAGAGCAGCGGCCACGACCTGACATCGGCCTTTGCCACGAAGCGCGTGTCGGGCAGGACCGCCTGGATGACCATGATGTCGAGCCACGAGATGTGGTTGGCGACGACGAGGCAGGCGCCGGCAATGCCTTTGCCTTCGACGCGAAGCTCGATCCCCATGCTGCGGATCAGCCCGCGGGACCACCAGCCGATGCGTTGACGTCGAGCCGCGGTGTCGAGCGAAGGGAATCGAAAGAGCACGATCGCCAGCCCGTGCAGGCCATGGCCGGCGGCGCGTGCAAGCCTGAGCACGGCGCGAAGGCGGCGCATGCGGACGACCGCGCCGGTCAGCGTCGCCCGTCGTAGACGAGCTCGCCGTCGACGAACGTGCAATGCACGCGGCCGGGCAGATCGTGGCCGGCGAACGGCGTGTCGCGGCCGCGGCTCTTCAGCGAAGCCGCCTCGACCCGCCATGTGTCATCGGCGGCGAAGAGGCACACGTCAGCCGTCGCGCCGACGGCCAGGCCGGTCGGCCGCGACCCGGCGCCGGCCGAGCGCGCCAGAAGCTGCGCCGGACGCGACGTGACCGATGCCAGCGTCGACGCCAGGTCGCGCGACGTCTCGCGGCCCCACTTCAGCGCCAGCCCGAGCAGCAGCTCGAGGCCGGTGGCGCCGGGCTCGGCTTCGGCGAAGGGCAGGTGCTTGGCGTCACCGGTGACCGGCGTGTGGTCGCTCACCAGCGCGTCGATGGTGCCGTCGGCGAGACCGGCGCGGATGGCGTCGCGGTCGCGCTGCTGGCGCAGCGGTGGCACCAGGCGCATGGCGGCGTCGAAGTAGCCGATGTCGACGTCGATCAGGTGCAGCTGGTGGATGCTGACATCGCACGTGACCGGCAGGCCTTCGGCCTTGGCGCGGCGGACCATCTCGACGCCGGCCGCGCTGCTGAGGCGGCAGAGGTGCACGCGCGCGCTGGTGTCGCGTACCAGCTCGAAGAGCGTCGCCAGGGCGATCGTCTCGGCGATCGTCGGCACGCCCGACAGGCCCATGCGCGTCGCCAGCGGGCCCTTGGCAGCGACCCCGTTGCCGAGCCAGGCGTCGTTCGGACGCAACCACACCGTGTAGCCGAAGGTCGACGCGTACTGCAGGGCGCGGTGCAGCACGAGGGTATCGCGGATCGGCACGTCGGCCTGCGAGAAACCGATGCAGCCGGCCTCGGTAAGCTCGGCCATCTCGGTGAGGGCTTCGCCCGCAAGGCCGCGCGTCAACGCGCCCAGCGGAAAGAGGTGGGCCAGGTTAAGGCCCCGGGCGCGAAACTTCAGCATCTCGACCAGGCCCGGTTCGTCGAGCACCGGCTCGGTGTCGGGCGGGCAGACCAGGCTCGTCACGCCACCGGCAACCGCCGCCGCCATCTCGGCCTCGAGCATGCCCTCGTGCTCGTGCCCTGGCTCGCGCAGGCGCACCGCCAGGTCGACCAGCCCCGGCGCGGCGACGAGGCCGGCGGCATCGACGACCCGCTCGGCCTCGAAGCCGCGTCCGGCGTCGACGATGCGGCCGTCGGCGAACGCGAGGTCGGCCGTCTCGTCGCGGCCGCTCGCGGGATCGACGATCCGGGCCCCGCGAAGAAGCGTCTTCATCGGGCCCTCACGCGGTGTTGCCGGCGATGATCGACATCACCGCCATGCGCACGGCGATGCCGAAGGTGACCTGCGGCAGGATGACGCTCTGCGCACCGTCGGCCACCGTCGAGTCGATCTCCACGCCGCGATTGATCGGCCCCGGATGCATGACGATCGCGTCGGGCTTGGCCAGCGCGAGCTTGTCGGCGGTGAGGCCGAAGGTCTTGAAGAACTCGCCGGCGCTCGGCAGCATCGCGCCGCTCATGCGCTCGTTCTGCAGGCGCAGCATGATGACGACGTCGGCGCCGGTGACGCCCTCGACCATGTCGTGGCAGACGCGAACGCCCATCTCCTTCAGGTCGCCCGGAACGAGCGTCTTCGGGCCGACGGCGCGAATCTCCGGAACGCCGAGGATCGACAGGGCATGAATGTCGGAGCGGGCAACGCGCGAGTGGACGATGTCGCCGACGATCGCCACCACCAGGTTGCGGAAGTCCTGCTTGTAGTGGCGGATGGTGTACATGTCGAGCAGGCCCTGCGTCGGATGCGCGTGCCTGCCGTCGCCGGCATTGACGACGTGGACGTGCGGCGCGCAGTGCTTGGCGATGAGGTAGGGCGCGCCGCTCTCGGAGTGACGCACCACGAACATGTCGGCGTGCATCGCCGACAGGTTGGCGATGGTGTCGAGCAGGCTCTCGCCCTTGGCCGTGCTCGACCGCGTGATGTCGAGGTTGATGACATCGGCCGAGAGCCGCTTGGCCGCGATCTCGAAGGTCGTGCGCGTGCGCGTCGAATTCTCGAAGAAGAGGTTGAAGACGCTCTTGCCGCGCAGGAGCGGCACCTTCTTCACGTCGCGGTCGTTGACGCTCAGGAAGGTTCCGGCGGTGTCGAGGATGTGGTGGATCACGCCGGCCGGCAGGCCCTCGATCGACAGCAGGTGGATCAGCTCGTCGTTGCTGTTGAGTTGCGGGTTGCGGCTGCCGAACATCGCTGCCTCAACGGATCTCGAAGCTGAAGCGGCCGGCGTCGTCGCGGGCCAGCGACAGGCGCTGCCCGGCCGCCAGCTCGACCCGCGCCGCGGCGAGCGTCGCCTCGATCGGCAGCTCCCGGCCGCCGCGGTCGACCAGCACGACCAAGGCGACGCTCGCCGGCCGGCCGAAGTCGTACAGCTCGTTGACGACGGCGCGGATCGTGCGGCCGGTGAAGAGCACGTCGTCGACGAGGACGATGTGCCGGCCCTCGATCTCGAACGGCAGCCGCGTCGGGTCGGCGCCGGCGAGGCCGCGGCGGGCGAAGTCGTCGCGGTGAAAGGCGCTCGAGATGACGCCGGGCTCCCCGGCCAGGCCGAGGTCGGCCTGCAGCCGCTCGGCAAGCCAGGCGCCGCCTGACCAGATGCCGACCAGCACCGCGTCCGGCCGCAGCAGCCGGCGCACGCCCTCGACGAGCGAGCGGTAGAGGGCCTCGGCATCGAGTTCGGCGGCGCTCGACGTCGCGGCGGCGTTCATGCGAGGGCGTCGAGGAACTGCTGCAGGATGATCGCCGCGGCCGCGGCGTCGAGGTCGGCCGCGCCGGCCGAGCGCGCCTCGGTCGTGGTGTAGCGCTCGTCGACCTCGTGCACCGGCAGGCGGAACCGGCCGCCGAGCTGGCGGCCGAAGCGCTGCGCCCGCGCGGTGTTCTCGTGGGGCTCGCCGTCGGGGTGGCGCGGCACGCCGACGACGAGCGCCTGGGGCTGCCATTCGTCGATCAGGCGCGCGATCGTCGCCATTCGCTTCTCGCCCTCGTCGGCGATCGTGCACAGCGCCGTGGCGTGGCTTCCCAGGGTGTTGCCGGCAGCGACGCCGAGGCGCCGCGTGCCGAAATCGAAAGCGAGGAACGAACGGGCGTGCGGCGCGGGCGCAAGGGCAGCCGAGGCGCTCACGCGTGCCCGGCCGCCGAGCTGAGCATGCCGGCGTCGATGCCGAGCAGCGAGAGCGCCTTGTCGTAGCGCTCGCCGACCGGCGTGTCGAAGATGATGCCGCGCTCGGCGACGACGTTGATCCAGCCGTTGCGGCTCATCTCGTCTTCGAGCTGGCCGGCGGCCCAGCCGGCGTAGCCGAGGGTGACGAGCACTTTCTTCGGTCCGGCGCCGCTCGACATCGCTTCCAGGACGTCCTTGCTGGTCGTCATCTCCAGCCCGCCTTCGATGCGCAGCGACGAGTTGTAGTGGGTTTCCTCGGCGTCCTCACCGAGCGGCTCGTGCAGCACGAAGCCGCGCTCGGTCTGCACCGGGCCGCCGAAATAGACCGGCAGCCCCGCCAGGTCTTCGCGGTCGAGCGAAAGCTCCACCTTCTCGAACAGGTTCTTTAGGGTGATGTCGATCGGCTTGTTGATCACCAGCCCGAGCGCGCCCTGCTCGTTGTGCTCGCACAGGTAGATGACGGAGCCCGCGAACGCGCTTTCTCCCATTCCCGGCATGGCGATCAGGAACTGGTTGGTGAGGTTGATCGACGTCGTGGCCACGGAGGCCATTTTATGACCCCGCCGCCCGCCACGTGCGCCGCATCCGGTGCGAAGCCCGACTTTTCGGCACACTCGCCGTGGATGAACAAGGCCCTCGATGCCGCCCTCGTCTGGTTCCGCCGCGATCTCCGCGCCGACGACCACGCCGCGCTCTACCACGCCCTGCGCGCCGCCCGGCGGGTCTGGTGCGCCTTCGTCTTCGACCGCGAGATCCTCGGCCCGCTGCCGCGTGCCGACCGGCGGGTCGAGTTCATCCAGCAAAGCGTCGCCGCGCTCGACGCCGATCTGGCCGCACTGGGGCGCCGGGTCGGCCAGCACGGTGTTCGCCTCGTCGTCCGCCAGGGCGGGGGCGTCGACGAGATCGTCGCCCTGGCCCGGACGCTGCACGTCCAGGCGGTCTACGCGAACCACGACGACGACCCCTACGCCCTGGCCCGCGACGCCGCGGCGCGCGGCGCGCTGGCCGACGCCGGCATCGCCCTGCACACCTCGAAAGACCATGTCGTCTTCGAGCGCGCCGAGGTGCTGACGGGAAGCGGCAAGCCCTACAGCGTCTTCACGCCGTACCGGACGGCGTGGCTGAAGAAGGTCGACGACTTCTTCGTCAGGCCCTACCCGGTGGCCGGCCATGCCGCCAGCCTCGCCGCGGTGCCAGCCGATGTCGCCACCGGCGTGCCGAGCCTGGCCGAGCTCGGCTTCGTGACGACGCATCTCGAGGCCTTGAAGGTCGCCGGTGGCAGTGTCGCTGCCGCCGCGCTGCTCGAAGACTTCCTGCAGCGCATCGACAGTTATGGGGCGGCCCGCGATTTCCCCGCCGTCAAGGGCCCGAGCTACCTGGGCGTGCACCTGCGCTTCGGAACGATCTCGATCCGCCGGCTCGCCGGCATTGCCCGCGACCTGGCGGCGGCGCCGCGGCCGAGTCCGGGCGCCACGGTGTGGCTTTCGGAGCTGATCTGGCGCGAGTTCTACCAGCAGATCCTGCACCACCTGCCGCACGTCGTCGGCGCCGCCTGCAAGCCCGAATTCGACCGCCTCCGCTGGGAGCATGGCCGCCACGCCGACGAGGCCTTCACCGCCTGGTGCGAGGGCCGCACCGGCTACCCGCTGGTCGATGCGGCAATGGCCCAGATCAACCAGACCGGCTACATGCACAACCGCCTGCGCATGGTCGCGGCGAGCTTCCTGACCAAGGATCTCGGCATCGACTGGCGACGTGGCGAAGCCTACTTCGCCCTGCACCTGATCGACTACGAGCTGGCGTCGAACAACGGCGGCTGGCAATGGGTGGCCTCGACGGGAAGCGACGCGCAACCGTGGTTTCGCATCTTCAACCCGGTGACGCAGAGCCGTCGCTTCGACCCGGAGGGCCGCTTCATCCGCCGCTACCTGCCGCAGTTGGCCGGCCTGGGCAACGACCTGATCCACGCGCCCTGGCTGGCCGGCCCGATCGATCTCGCGGCAGCCGGCATCGAGCTTGGCCGCGACTACCCGCGCCCCGTCGTCGACCACGAGGCCGCGCGCGCCAGGACGCTCGAGCGCTTCGCCGCGGTGCGACAGGCCGCCGCGCCGCGCCGGCGCTGAAACTCAGGCTTCGGCGCGGGTGCCCACGTAGCGCGCGACGAGCGCGAGCAGGTCTTCTTCGGAGTAGGGCTTCCCGAGGTAATGGTCAACGCCCAGCTCGAGCGCGTGGTCGCGGTGCTTCTGGGCGATGCGCGAGGTGATCATGATGACCGGCAGGCTCCGCCAGCGGGCGTCGGCGCGCAGGTTGCGCACGAGGTCGAAGCCGTCCATGCGCGGCATCTCGATATCGGAAAGCACGACCTGCGGTACCTCCTCGGCCAGCTTCTCGATGGCATCGAGGCCGTCCTTTGCGAGCGTGACGCGATAGCCCTCGCGGGCCAGCATGCGCTGGGTGACCCGGCGCACCGTGAGCGAGTCGTCGACGACGAGCACGAGCGGCGCCAGCGCCTGCGCCGCCGCGGCGGGCGCGGCGGCGCCGCCGCGTGCCGACGCCGGCATCGCCAGCGAGGCACTGCGCGCCGCGTCGCCGTACAGCGTCGCCAGGGCGACCGGGTTGTAGATCAGGGCGACGGCGCCGGACGCGAGCAGCGTCATGCCGGCCAGGCCGGGCAGGCGCGACAGCTGCGGCCCAAGGTTCTTGACCACGACTTCGTGGTTGCCAAGCACCTCGTCGACGTCGACGACGACGCGCTGCTGGGCGCTGCGGACCACGACGACGCTGCGTGTGCGCTCGGTGCCTTCGCTTCGCCGCGGGCCGAGCTGCAGGAGTGCGCCGAGCCAGAAGAACGGCACGGCGCGATCGCCGATCTGGAAGCTGCCACTCGCATACGCGGCGCCGATCTCGGCCGGTGTCGCCCGGCGCACGACCTCGACCAGGGTCGACGGCACCGCGATGGTCGTCTCGCCGCAGCGAAGCATCACGACCTGCGTCACCGCCGTCGTGAGCGGCAGGATCAGCCTGAACGACGTGCCCTGGCCCGCCTCGGTGGCGGTCTCGATCCGGCCGCCCATGGCGATCACATCGGAGCGGACGACATCCATGCCGACGCCGCGCCCGGCGTTCTCGGTCACCGTCTCGGCGGTCGAGAAGCCGGCGGTGAAGATCAGGTTGGCGAGCGCCGCGTCGTCGTGGGCGACGGCCGGGTCGATCAGGCGCAGCGCCTCGGCCTTTTGACGGATTCGCGGCAGGTCGAGGCCGGCGCCATCGTCGCGAAACTCGATGCCGACCTCGTTGCCCTCGTGCGAGACGGCGACGACGATGCTGCCGGCCGGGTCCTTGCCGGCGGCGGTGCGCACGTCGGGCGCCTCGATGCCGTGCGTGACGCAGTTGCGCAGCAGGTGCTCGAAGGCGGCCGTCATCCGGTCGAGCACCCCGCGGTCGACTTCGATCGAGCCGCCGACGATGTCGAGGCGGACCTGCTTGCCCGTTTCCTTGGCGGCCAGGCGAACGACGCGGTACAGGCGATCCGAGAGGCCTTCGAACTCGACCATGCGGGTGCGCAACAGATCGTCCTGCAGGTCGCGGGTGAGGCGTCCCTGGGCGACCAGGTCGTCTTCCGCCGACTCGAGCGAGCGCTGCAGCGTGCGCTGCACGGTGGCGACGTCGTTGACCGACTCCGCCATCATCCGCGTCAGCTCCTGGAAGCGGGTGAAACGGTCGAACTCGAGCGGATCGAACGCCTGCGAGGCGGCCTTGGCGGCCTCGAGCCTCGAGGTCATCTGCACCTCGCCCTGCAGCTCGATGTCGCGCAACTGTCCGCGCAGCCGCTCCAGGTTCTCGGTCAGGTCCGAAAGCGACCCCTTGATCTGGCCGACGCCCGATTCGATGCGCGAGCGGGTGATGCTCACCTCGCCGGCCTGGTTCACCAGACGATCGAGCAGGTTCGCCCGCACCCGCACCGCGGATTGGGAGATCGCCTGCGCGCGCTCGACCGGCCGGGCCGCTGCCGCGTTGCTTCGCGCGAACCGCGACCAGTCGATCGCCGCCTCGGCGGCCGCTGACGCATCGTTGGCTGCAGCCGGTGCCGGTCGCCGCTCGACGGCGGTGCGTGCAGCGCGGCCCTTGCGACCGGTGGGCTTGCTCTCGCCCTCCACAGGCGGCGCGGGCGGAGGCGGCGACGGCACAGGTGCCGGCGTGTCGGCGACTTTTTCCACTATGGCGGCCGGCCCCGGGGGCGCCGCCGTTGCCACCGGTTCGGACACGGCAGCCACCGCGTCGGCATAGGCCTGGGCATCGCGATGGCGCAGGGCGTCGAACGCCTGGGTCATCGTGTCGGCCCGCGCCTGCAGCGACTCGACGTCGGCGACGTCGGCGTCGGCACCATCGCCGACGAGGCGCTCGATCCGTGTCTCGAGGCGGTGCGCCATCTCGCCCAGGCGCATGGCGCCGGCGAGACGTGCGCCGCCTTTGAGCGTGTGCAGCGTGCGCATGCAGGCGGCGGCGTGCGTCGGGGTCGCGGTCTGGCCGGCCCAGTCGCGCAGCTGGCTGGCCAGTTGCGGCAGGAGCTCCTGCGCTTCTTCCTCGAAGATCGGGAAAAGCTCGAGATCGACCGCGTCGACGGCATCGATCTCGTCGTCGACGTCGCCCAAGGTCGACCGCAGGGCGGCGCCACGCGCAGCCCCGACGGGTGCCCTGCCCAGCGGCTTGAACTCGGCGACACCGAGCGCGCCGGCGGGCGCAAGCGCACCGAACGACGACACCTGCGCCTCATCGTGCACGGTCGCCGGCGCGTCCGCCGGCCAAGCCTCGTCGGTGGCCTCCGGCAGCTCGGCTTTCGGCGACTCGGCCGCAGGGGTTACCGAGGTGGCTTCGGCCATCGGCTGCGCTGCCGTCGCCGGCGGCTCTGCATCGGCGAGCGTCGGGACTTCGGCCACGGTCGACGCCGTCATCGTCGCCGGCACCTCGGCCGCCGACGTCGTTTCATCGTCGACCAGCGAGGGCACATCGGCGTCGGCGAGCGACGGCACGCCGTCCTCGAGGGTCGCAGACTCGCGGCCCGTGCCAGACCCGGCGGCCTCCGGCACCGCGGGTTGCGGCGCCGGCGGCGTCAGCGCCGCCGAAGACTCGTCGGTTGCCGCCAGGGCGGCCGCAGGCGCCGCCTCGTCCGCACGACTTCCGGCAGTGGCGCTCGTCGCCGCGTCGCCTTCCAGGTCGTCGAGCCGAAGCATCGGCTCGACGGCAGGTGCCGGCTCGACGCCGCTCACGCTTTCGGCGCCCTCGGCGAGCTCCGATGCCGCCGTGACGGCCTCCAGCCGCAGGGCCGAGCTCCGTTCGTGGTCGGCCAGGCGCGCCAGCAGCTCCGGCGGCGGCTCCCTCAGGAAGCCGGCCGCGAACTGGTGCAGGAGACGGCGGATTTCCTCGGCCGCATTGACGAAGAGGCGCGCCTCCTCGTCGGTGCCGTGGCCGATCACCTGCGAGCGGGTGAGTGCGTGCTCCAGCGAGCGCGCCAGATGCGACAGGTCGGTGAAGCCGACCGTCGCCGAGCTGCCGGCGAGCGAGTGGGCCAGCGCGATCGGCGACTCGGCGAGGGGATGATGCAGCTCCATCGCCCACTCGGCGAGCTCGGTGGTCAGCCGCCTCGACAGCTCGTCGGCTTCGTTGAGATAGATGTTGAAGAGCGGAATGCCGATGCGCAGGGGCCCGACGATCTTGACGTGATCGTCGCTGCCGTCGAACGGGTCGGTCGGGATGTCGACCGCATCGTCGATGACGATATCGACAGACGACGCCATCGGCCGCGCCATGCGCGCCACGTCGGGCAGTGCCTCGCCGCTCGAGAGATCGAGGAGGAGCCCTGGCAGCGTCTCGCCCCATGCCGGCCCCTGGCTGCTCGGCGCCAGCGGATGGATCGGCGACGACTCGCCCGCGGCGGCGCCGAGGTCGAGATCGACCGGGCCGCTCGCCGGGCCAGGCATGAACTGCTCGTTGAAGATCGTCGCCTGCATCGCTTCGGCCGGCGCGTCGAACGGTTCGAACATCGCCGAGCCGTCGGCGTCGAGACCGGCGAGCGCGCCGGTGGCGGCCGGCTCATCGGGCAGGGAGTCGAAGCCCGAAAGATCGAGCTCGAAGGCGACATCGCCGGGCGGCGCCTCGGCATCGGGCGCCGAGCGCGTCGGCTCGAAGCCCGGCAGACCCCGCGCGACCGTCAGGTCGAGGTCGGCGCGGGTCGGCAGACCGGCGGGCAGGCCGATCGGCAACTCGATGTCCGACGGCACAGCCACACCCTGCAGGCGCCGCGACAGGCGGTCGGCCGCCAGCTTGACCTCGCCTTCACTGCGCCCGGCATCCTGATTCGCCGCGATGTCGTCGACCCAGTGCTCGAGATAGGCGAGCACCCAGTCGGAGAATTCGAGCAGCGGCGGCTCCGCCGGGCGCTGCTCGGCCAGCTGCGCGTTGAAGGCCTGCTCGCAGGCCCAGGCCGCCTCGCCGAAGGCCTTCAGGCCGACCATGCGCGAGCTGCCCTTGAGCGTATGGAAGCCGCGCCTGACGGTGGTGAGCAGCGTCAGGTCGCCGGGCGCCGTCTGCAGCTCCGTGCAGGCCGCCTGTGCCGCCGCGATCACCTCGCGCGCTTCCTCGAGGAAGACGTCGCGCATCTCATCGTCGTGCTCGAGATCGGCGATCAGCGCGATCGGCTTCATCGGCTTCGGCGGCGTCGGCTCGCTGACCATTTCCAGCCCGGCCGGCTCGGTGGCGGTGGCGACGAAGTCGACCAGCGCCTCGGAGAGCTCGCCGCGCGCGCTGGCGATGGTGATCGGATCGTCGGCGGCCTTGCCGATCGCCTCCTGCGCCTTGAGAACGGCTGCCGCCAGGGCAGGCTGGTCGGCGGCCTGCGCCTCGTGCGACAGCCGCTCGAGGTCGCGCCTCACCTCCTGCAGCGGCACGTCTTCGCGCACCGAGCTGAAGGCGAGCAACTGGGCCTGCTCGATCAGCCGCAGTTCGATCGGCGCCGGCTGCTGCGGCGCGGCTTCGGCCCGCCCCATGACCGGCGCCAGGATGCCGCTCTCGGGGTCGTAGGCGAAGAGCGACTTGGCCATCTGCGGCTGGACGCTCAGCATGTCGATCAGGAAGCCGAGGGCGCTGAGGTTGCCGGCCAGGCGATCGAAGACGCCGGCCTGGCGGATGCGCTCCGGGTCGACTTCGGTCGAGACCAGGCCGTCGACCTCGTCACGCATGCGCAGCAGCGCGTGCGCCGCCGGCTCCATGCCCAGCACCGACAGCACGCCTCGCATCGCCGACAACTGCACGGGCACGTCGACGAGCACGCCGTGGTCGCTGGGGTTGCGGAAGAACTGGTCGATCGCCTTCTCGACCTCGCTCAGCGAGGCCCGCAGTTCCTGGACCACGCTGCCCATCGTCTGGCGATCGGAAACGCGCCGATAAAGCTCCTCCATCCACGACTCGAGCGGATCGGGCGGATGGCCAGTGCGCACCGACGCCAGGCGCTCGCCAAGGCGGCGCACGCGGCCGGCGTGGTCAGGGTTGTCGAAGTCGCCGTCGTCGAGCGCAGCCTCGATGTACAGGAGGCTGGTCGCCACTTCCATCGCCAGCGGTGCCGGCGGCGCCGCCTCGGCCTGCTGCGTCTGGCCGACGGCCGTCTGCAGCTCGGCCGCGAACGACTCGCCGAACGGAAAGAGCTTGCGCAGAGAATCCCCGACCAGGGCGAACTGTTCGGCCAGACCCGCGAGACGATGCATCTCGCCGCCGGCCGTCGCCGACCAGGCCTCCTTCGCGGCGACGACGCGCTTCTTGGCATGGGCGATCAACGCCGGGTCGAATCGCCCGAGGGCGCTCACAGAGTAGTCGGTGGGAACCTGGTCGGCGAGGCCATAGGCGGCCTTCACCGCGGCCAGGCGTGGCAGGCGCACGCCGCGGCCGGGCGTGGCGCACTGGGCGCAGAAGAAGAGCAGGTCACGGGCGAGTCGTTCCGAGACATCGGAGTCGCCGCGCTGGAGGATCCGGAACTGCGCGAGCAGGCGCGAGGCGACGCGCTTGGTGAACACGTCGAAAGGCAGGAGGCCGTTGTGCTGTGCCTCGAACATGGCCGCCGCCAGGTTCCAGAACGTCGTCACCTGAGGGTGGCCCGAGCCCGCGCCCAGGCCGGCGCAGATGTCGCTCATCTTGCCCGAGGCCGTCAGCGCCTGGGTGCCGCGCATCAGCGACAGCAGATGGGCCTCGAGGCGGGCCCGGATCGCCGCATCGGGCTGGCGGGACACGGCGTCCGGGTCTTTCTCGACCTCGCGCCAGCGCCAGTCCATCGTCCACAGGTCGGCCGGGTGGATCCTTTCCACTTCCACAGCTTCCTGGACGGCGCGGTATTGCGGAAAGAGCGCCAGCGGCGTGACCTGCTTGCCGGCAAGGATGCGGGTCAGGAAGTCGAGCAGGCCGAACGACAAGCGCTCGATGTCGGCGACGAGCTCGCCGGTCAGGGTCTGCGGGCGGGCCACGCTCCGTTGCACGGCAGCCTCGCTGGCCCGCAAGACGATTGCGGCCGCTGGCAGGCCGACCAGCTCGAGAGCGCCGACACCCTGGTGTATCTGGGCCCGCGCCGTGCGCAGCACGCCGGGGTCGACCGAGTCGATGTCCGATCCGGTGACGACTTCGGCGTCGCGCAGGAAGCGACGCAGCGACTTGTGCGCGGCGTCTAGCGAGCGGCGCAGCTCGTCATGGACCCAGGCGATCGCGCTGAGATCGTCGCCGATGGGAGGGGCTGCCGCCACGTCCGCGGAATCCTCGAGCGTGCTGTCCATCCGGCGTCTCGGCTAGAAATTGGAAAGGATCGTGAATCCGGGGATTCAGGCGATCTTGAAGCGGGCGACCGACTGGTTCAGCTCCTCCGCCGCACGGGACAGCTCGCGAACCATCTGCGCCGTCGAGCGCGTCCCTTCGCCGGTCTGCTCGGTGACGGCAAAAATGTGCTGGATGTTCGCGGCGACGACGTTGGCCGACTGGGCTTCGGAGTTCGCCTGGCTCGAGATCTGCGTCACCAGGTCGGTCAGCTGCCGGGTGACGCGGTCGATCTCGCCGAGCGCCGTGCCAGCCGCATCGGTCAGCTTGGTTCCCTCGACCACGCCCTGTGTCGAGCGCTCCATGGCGCCGACGGCGTCCTGGGTGTCGGTCTGAATCGTCTTCACCAGGGCCGAGATCTGCCGCGTCGCATCGGCCGAGCGCTCGGCCAGGCGTTGCACTTCCTCGGCCACGACCGAGAAGCCGCGTCCCGCCTCGCCGGCGGACGCCGCCTGGATGGCGGCGTTGAGGGCGAGCACGTTGGTCTGCTCGGTGATGTCGGAGATGAGCTCGGTGATCTCGCCGATCTCCTGCGAAGACTCGCCCAGCCGCTTGATCCGCTTCGACGTCTCCTGGATCTGGTCGCGGATCGAGTTCATGCCGCCGATCGTGTTCTGCACTGCCTGCAGACCGGTCTCGGCCGCCTCGAGCGACTGTCTGGCGACACCGGCCGTCTCCTGCGCCTGCGCCGAGACGTTGTTGATGCGGCCCGCCATCTGCAGCACCGATTCGCCGGTGTCGCGGATCTCGCGCAGCTGCTCCGACGAGGTGGCCAGAAGCTCGGTGGAGTTCTGCTCGACCTGCTCGGTCGTCGCCGCCACCCGACTGACCGTGCCCTGCACCTGCGAGACCAGCGTGCGCAACTCCTCGACGGTGTAGTTGACGGAGTCGGCGATCGCGCCGGTGATGTCTTCGGTCACCGTCGCCTGCTGCGTCAGGTCGCCTTCGGCCACGCCCTGCAGCTCGTTCATCAAGCGAAGAATTGCCGCCTGGTTGGCGTCGTTGACTCGCTTGGCTTCCTGTTCCTGACCCTCGGCCTCGACGCGGCGGGCCTGCGCAAGCGTCGCCCGCTGCCCCTGCTCGGTGACGTAGAGACGCAGGAAGCCGGCGCCGCCGAAGACGACCAGGAGCACGGAAAGGACCAACAGCACCACGGTCGTGCCACCGAAGCCGGTCACCGAGCCGATCTTGTCCTGGATGGCCTCGAGATTCTTTCGCAGCGGCTCGCTGTCGGCAATGATCGCCGCCTGCGCGTCGCGCGCCGCAATCAGGCCGGGAAGGTTGTCGAGAATCGCCGACGCCTGCTTGCGTGTGTCCTGATACAGGCTCGACAGCGCCGCAAGGCGCTCGCGAGTCTGCGGATCGCGGGTGCCGGACAGGCCGGATTGCGGGTTGCCGTCGCTGATGGCCTGCGTCAGGTCGCGAAAGGAATTGAGGTCGCGCCCGAGCAGCGCCACCGCCTCGGGGCTGACGCCCTCCATGGTGAGGAATTCGTTCGCCGACTTGCCGATCCGCTGCGTCAGCATGGCGACCTGGCCGACCGCCGATATCTCCGCCGGCGAGGCGTCGCGCTGCAGCTTGAGGGACGCCACGGTCTGCGCGATCTCGAGCAGTTCGGTCGACTGCCGGTTGATTGCCCGCAGCGACTGGCCGACCTGAGTCAGCACCTTCTGCTGCGCGAGCACGATGCCGGCGTTCTTCTCGGCCCGGTCGACCAGCGGCAGGGCGTTGTCGAGCAGGTCCTGGACGCCGGACGGCGCTGCGGGAACGGCGCCGCCACCGGTCTTCAGGCTGCGCACGTTGCTGGCGAGAACGTCGACGCTGTCCTTCATCTCTGCGAAAGCCGGCTCGCTGCCGACCAGCGCCTGCGACACCGACTTGGCCAGCCGCTGCGACTGCATCAGGGCCTGGCCGCTGGCCGCGACCTGCGACGAGCCGCGGCTGGCCGACAGGATGGCCACGAAGGTGACGACGACCAGCAGGAACAGGCCGACGATGAGCATCCCGAGCAGGATGCGCTGCTGCTGGGCGACCGGCTGATTGCCGATGAGGGGCAGGCCGGCGCCGAGCGGCGCCGCGCCGGTATCGGATTCCTGGACACGCGTCTCGGTGAAGCCGGAGATCTCGGACGGCATGGCCTCGGAGATGATGGATCCCGACGGCGCCAGCGACTCGACGGCGGGCGGCGCCGGCGTCTCGAAGGTGGCTGCCGTCTCGACGTCGGCCAGCGGCAGGTCGCTCGGGCTCAACACGGCGACGCCGGCGCCAGCCTGGGCATAGGCGTCGGCGAAGGCAGCGTCGTGTTCGAGCGCATCGTGCTCGGCGGAACCGCGCTGGCCCCACCCCTTGATCTTGTCAACGAAGCTCATAAGACCCTCTCACGGTTGGCCCGAAGCGCTGCGCGCCTCGGCGGCCGGCCGGCGACGACCGCTGTCATCAGCCGACGATCCTCAGGAAGGCGTCGTCGCCCGCCAGTTCGGCCAGGCGAAGCTCCTGCCAGACACGTGCCGAAGCGTCGCGGTAGCAGTCGCCGGCGAACGCCGGGCGTTCGCGTCCATCGTCGGCGTCGCGACTCAGCTCGTCTTCGCTGCGCAGGCCCGAGAGCCGATCGACGAGCAGCACGCAATTGATGTTGAGGTCGCTGTTGAAGCCGACCAGCCGCGCCTGGTCGCGATGGCCCTCGCCCGTCTTGAAGCCGAGGAAGCCCGCCAGATCGACGACGCCGTGCAGGTGTCCGCGCAGGTTGGAGACGCCGAGAAACCAGCGGTGGCTGTGCGGCACCGGCGCAAGCGGCGCCATCGCGAAGATCTCGCCGGCGTCGCTCAGCGGAAAGAGAAAGCCGCGCGAGCTGCATTCCACCGCCAGCCACGATTTGGCGAGCGGCTCCGTCCGGGCGGCCTGAAGCCGCTCCGCCAGTCGCGTCTGCAGTTCGCGCAGGGCTTGCTTGTTGGCCATTCACGCGGGCCGGTGGCGGGCGCCTCGCACGGCTCGCGGCCGCGGCGGCACAACCACCCCCGCAGAGCTCGGCATGCATCGCGAACGGGTGGCCATCATCAATCGAAAGCGCGGATCTTGGCCATCAGCTCGGTCGGGTCGACCGGCTTGACGATGTAGTCGCGGGCACCCTGGCGCATGCCCCAGACCTTGTCGGTCTCCTGGTTCTTGCTCGTGCACATGATCACCGGCACGTTCGCGAACCGCGGGTCACGCGTGATCGCACGGGTGAGCTGGAAGCCGTTCTGGCCGGGCATGACGACGTCCATCAGGATGAGGTCGGGCTTTTCCTCGCCGAGCCGCTTCATCGCGTCCTCGCCGTTCTCGGCCGTGCGCACGTCGAAGCCGCGCTTGCCGAGAAGCTCGGAGAGATGGTGCAGTTCGGTCTTCGAATCGTCGACGAGCAGGATCTTCTGGATCGGCATGTCAGAGGCTTTCGTCGAATGGCAGGCGCGATGCGGTGGATCGGTCTCAGTCCGCACGCCGATGCTGCTGCACGGCCTTGAGCAACTGGTCCTTCGTGAACGGCTTGGTCAGATAGTCCTCGGAGCCGACCATGCGGCCACGCGCCTTGTCGAACAGCCCGTCCTTCGAGGACAGCATGATGATCGGCACCGTCGCGAACTTCTGGTTGCGCTTGATGATCGCGCAGGTCTGGTAGCCGTCGAGGCGGGGCATGAGGATGTCGCAGAAGATGAGGTCGGGGTCGTGGTCGTTGACCTTCGAAAGGGCATCGAAGCCGTCTTCCGCGAGCAGCACCTCGTAGCCACCCTGCTTCAGAAAGATCTCGGCGCTGCGGCGGATCGTGTTGCTGTCGTCGATGACGAGCACCTTGAGGCCGGAAGAGTCCGATTCGCCCGCAGTCGCGTTGCTCACCCAGCGTTCTCCTCGTCGACGTGATTGCCGGTGCGCCTGCGATCCGGGGTCAGATCTGCACCATCTCGAAGTCTTCCTTGCGCGCGCCGCATTCCGGACAGGTCCAGTTCATGGGCACGTCGGCCCAGACCGTGCCTGGTGCCAGGCCATGTTCGGGGTCGCCGGCCGCCTCGTCGTAGATCCATCCGCAGATCAGGCACATCCAGGTCTTCGGGTCGGTCACGGAGAGGCGTCGCCTTCACTACAATGCAGCCAGATTGTAGACACGGCACCTCCCGAAAAAGCAAGGCTGTGTAGGTACATACGCAACATTCTTCACGTTCGGCTAGAGGTCTTCCCGCCTCTCGGAGAACGGCTCCTCCCGCCGCTTCCAAGCACCCCATGACCGCAACCCAGACGGCCGCCGACGCCGATCCGACCGTCCCTGTCGAACAGGCGGCGCCGCCGTGTGTGATGAGCTTCAACGTCAGCGACCCGAGCGGCGCGGGCGGCTCGGCAGGCGACGTCGCGACGATCGCGGCGATGGGCGCGCATGCTCTTCCGATCGTCACGTCGATCGTCATGCGCGACACCGCCGAAGTGTTCGATCACCATGCAATCGATGCCGACGTGATCGTCGAGCAGGCGAGAAGCGTCCTCGAGGACGTGACCATCTCGGCCTGGAAGGTCGGCTTCCTCGGCTCGACCGAAGGCGTGAGCGCCGTCGCCGAGATCCTGTCCGATTACCCTGACGTTCCGCTCGTGGCCTACCTTCCCAACCTGTCGTGGGTCGA
The DNA here is from genome assembly GCA_038225015.1 of Burkholderiales bacterium. Taxonomy (GTDB): domain Bacteria; phylum Pseudomonadota; class Gammaproteobacteria; order Burkholderiales; family Burkholderiaceae_C; genus Schlegelella_A. The sequence continues at coordinate 10,706 of JBBRFB010000004.1, read as the reverse complement.
GGAAGACGAGCAGCAGGCCTATCTCGAGGCCTTTCGCGACCTCGTACTGCCGCAGACCGAGGTGCTCGTCGGCAGCCACCAGACGCTGACCGACTTCCTGCTCCCCGACTGGGAAGGCGAGCGTCCGCCCTCGTCGCGCGAAATAGCCGTTGCCGCGAACAAGCACGGCACCCGCTACGTGCTCGTCACCAGCGTGCCGTTGCCCGACCAGTTCATGGACAACGTCCTCGCCTCGCCGCAAGGTGCCATCACCGGCGAGAAGTTCGAGCGCTTCGAGGCGACCTTCGTCGGTGCCGGCGAGACCCTGTCCGCCGCGCTGGCGGCGCTGCTCGCGAGCGGCGCCGAGCTCCATGCGGCGGTGGGCGAGGCGCTCGCCTTCCTCGACCAGGCGCTCGACGCCGGGTTCCGGCCGGGGATGGGCAACGTCATCCCCGACCGCTTCTTCTGGGCCCTGCCCGACGACGACGAGGCTGGCGGCGATGACGCCGGTGGCGACGCCGCCACCGAGAGCGACGACGAGACCACGCCGACCAGCCCGCGCCATGTGCATTGAGACGATGCATCGTCGCCTGTCGTGAAGGCGGCGGCGATGACGAACGAGCAGCTGTTCGAGCGCGCGCGCCAGGTCATCCCTGGCGGCGTCAACTCGCCGGTGCGCGCCTTCAAGGCGGTCGGCGGCACGCCGCGCTTCATCGAGCATGCCGACGGCGCCTACCTGTTCGATGCCGAAGGCAGTCGCTACATCGACTACATCGGCTCCTGGGGTCCGATGATCCTCGGTCATCGGCATCCGGCCGTGCAGGAGGCCGTGCATCGCGCCATCGACCAGGGGCTCTCGTTCGGCGCGCCGACCGAGCGCGAGATCGAGCTCGCCGAGGAGATCCTGCGCCACGTGCCGAGCATGGAGCAGGTCCGCCTTGTCAGCTCGGGCACCGAGGCGGCGATGAGCGCGCTGCGGCTGGCCCGCGGCGCCACCGGCCGCAACAGCATCGTCAAGTTCGAGGGCTGTTACCACGGCCACGCCGACGCCCTGCTCGTCAAGGCCGGCTCGGGCCTGGCCACCTTCGGCCACCCGACGAGCGCCGGCGTCCCCGAAGCGGTCGTCCGCGATACCCTCGTCCTCGAGTTCAACAACCTTGCCCAGCTCGACGAGGCGTTCGCGCTGCACGGGCCGCGCATCGCCTGCGCGATCATCGAGCCGATCGCCGGCAACATGAATTTCGTCCGCGCCAGCGTTCCGTTCATGAAGCGGCTGCGCGAGCTCTGCAGCGCGCACGGGGCCTTGCTCGTCTTCGACGAGGTCATGACCGGCTTTCGCGTCGGCCTCGGCGGTGCGCAGGCGCTCTACGCGCGGGCGCTTCCGGGGTTCGCGCCGGACCTCGGCGTCTTCGGCAAGGTGATCGGCGGCGGCATGCCGCTGGCGGCGTTCGGCGGCAAACGCGCCGTCATGGAGCAGCTCGCGCCGATCGGGGCGGTCTACCAGGCCGGCACCCTGTCGGGCAACCCGGTCGCCACGGCGTGCGGGCTGGCGACCTTGCGCGAGGTCGCACGGCCCCGCTTCTTCGAGGCGCTGGCGGCGCGCACGCGCGCCCTCGTCGACGGCCTGACCCAGGTCGCCGCGGAAGCCGGCGTGCCCTTCTGCGGCGACAGCGAAGGCGGCATGTTCGGCTTCTTCTTCACCGCGCAGCTGCCGCAGAACTACCGCGAGGTCCTGGCCACCGACGCCGCCCGCTTCAACCGTTTCTTCCACGCCATGCTGGCGCGCGGCGTGTACCTGGCGCCTGCCCTCTACGAGGCCGGCTTCGTCAGCGCCGCGCACGGCGCCGACGACATCGGCGCGACCCTCGCGGCGGCCCGCGACAGCCTCGCGCCCGCCGGCTGAGTTGCCCGGCCCGACACGGCGGCCGACGCCGCGCGGGGAATCCGCGCCCGCCGCGTGGCGAGCCGGCACGGTGGCGGCCGCTGCCTAGAATGAAACGATGCACCTGCACGTCCTCGGTATCTGCGGCACCTTCATGGGCGGCCTCGCCGCCCTCGCCCGCGAGGCCGGCCACCGTGTGACCGGATGCGATGCAGGCGTCTATCCGCCGATGAGCGACCAGCTGGCGAATCTGGGCATCGAGCTGATCGAAGGCTATGACGCCGGGCAGGCGACGAACGGCGCCGACCTGTTCGTGATCGGCAACGCGCTCAGCCGCGGCAACCCGCTCCTTGAAGCGGTCCTCGACGCCGGGCTGCCCTACACCAGCGGCCCGCAGTGGCTGGCCGAGCACGTTCTGGCGGGGCGCCACGTGCTCGCCGTGGCCGGCACGCACGGCAAGACGGGAACGACGGCCATGCTCGCCTGGATCCTCGAGCGCGCCGGCCGCGCCCCGGGTTTCCTGGTCGGCGGCATCCCGCTCGACTTCGGCGCCTCGGCGCGCCTCGGGGCGGCGGACGCGCCCTTCGTCGTCGAGGCCGACGAATACGACTCGGCCTTTTTCGACAAGCGCAGCAAGTTCGTCCACTACCGGCCGCGCACCGCCATCCTCAACAACCTCGAGTTCGACCACGCCGACATCTTCGACGACGTCGCCGCGATCGAGCGCCAGTTCCATCACCTCGTGCGCACGGTGCCGAGGAGCGGGCGACTCGTCGTCAACGCCCGCGACGAGGCGCTGCAGCGCGTCCTGGCGATGGGCTGCTGGAGCGAGGTGCAGCGCTTCGGCGCCAGGAAGGAAGAGCCCGGCATGCTGCGCGCCCGCGGCGAGCCGCACGCCTTCGACGTTCTGCGCAGCGGCCTGAACATCGCGCGCGTCGAATGGACGCTGCTCGGCGAGCACAACCAGATGAACGCCCTGGCCGCGATCGGCGCTGCCGAGCATGTCGGCGTGGCGCCCGAAGCGGCGGCGGCGGCACTGGCGACCTTTCGCAACGTCAAGCGCCGGCTCGAGCTGCGCGGCGAACAGATGGGCGTCGCGGTGTACGACGATTTCGCGCACCACCCGACGGCGATGCGCACGACGCTCGACGGCCTGCGCCGCAAGGTCGGCAATGCGCGCATCCTGGCCGTCTTCGAGCCGCGCTCGAACACCATGAAGCTGGGCTCGATGAAATCGCAGCTGCCATGGGCGCTCGAGGAGGCCGACCTCGCCTTCTGCCATGGCGGCGGCCTCGGCTGGGACGCCGCTCAGGTCCTGGCTCCGATAGGCGAGCGAGCGGCCGTCGCCGCCTCGATCGACGAGCTGGTGCGCATCGTCGCCGCGGCGGCTCGCCCCGGCGACCACGTCCTGGCGATGAGCAACGGCGGGTTCGGCGGCTTCCACGACAAGCTCCTCGCCGCCCTGGCAGCACGCGCGGAAGGCGGCGCCCGCGCCGCGGCATGAGCGGCGCCGCGCCGGGCGCGCCCGTCTCGCACCTGCTCTACCTGCACGGCTTTCGCTCGTCGCCGCTGTCGACGAAGGCGCGGATCACCGCCGACTGGGTCGCCCGGCACCGCCCAGACGTCACCTGGTGCTGCCCGCAGCTGCCGCCGTCGCCGCGGGCGGCGATCGACCTGCTGACGACGCTCGTCGCGCCCTGGCCGGTCGAGCGCATGGCCGTCATCGGCAGCTCGCTGGGCGGTTTCTACGCGACCACTCTCGCCGAGCAGACCGGCTGCCGGGCGGTGCTCCTGAACCCGGCCGTCGATCCAGCCCGCGATCTCGCCGCCCACGTCGGCGAGCTCACGGCCTGGCACAGCGACGAGCGATTCGTGTTCGGGCCCGGCGATGTCGAGGCGCTGCGCGCGATCGCGCCGCCGGCCATGCTCAGCCGCCCGCAGCGCTACCTCGCGGTCATCGCCAAGGGCGACGAGGTGCTGTCGTGGCGCGAGATGCGGGCGCGCTATGCCGGTTGCCCGACCGTGCTCATCGAAAGCAGCGACCACGCCCTCGGCGACTTCGAGACCTACCTCCCAGCGGTGACGGCCTTCCTCGGCCTCTGAGGGATCGTCAGCGGACCCAGTGGAAGAGCGTGAAGACGACGCGGCCCCACACCTCGACGTTGAACCAGAGCAGCGCCACCAGCCAGATCCAGCGGCGCAGCTTGCCGGCGCGCTCGAGCCAGAGCCGGCTGTCGAAGGCGATGCCGAGCACGAGGCCGAAAAGCGCCGTGCTCGCCAGCAAGGCGGCGAGGACGCCGATCACCCAGCGAAAGACCGTCATGTCAGCTCGCTCACGACGGTCAATGCGACTCGGTCAGGCGCATCGCGATCAGCACGGCGAAGAAAAGCAGGCCGGCCACGACCGTCCACTGCACCAGGCGAATACCGTAGGTGCGGTAGCGCGTCTGCCCGCTCGCGGCGTAGACGGCGAAGCAACCGGCGCCGGCGATCAGCATCAGCAGGAGCAGGACACGGAACACGCCCATCGCGCCGCGCCGCGATCACCAGGCCGGCGCGAGCTCGGCCATTCCGGCCGGCGCGCTCGCCTCATCGTCGAAGGTCACGATCTCGTAGGCGTCCGGGTCGCCCAGGAGCTTGCGGACCAGCAGGTTGTTGAGGGCGTGGCCGGACTTGAACGCCCGGTAGGACGTGAGCAGCGGGTGGCCGACGAGCATCATGTCGCCGATCGCGTCGAGGATCTTGTGCTTGACGAATTCGTCCCCGTAGCGAAGGCCGTCGATGTTCAGGACCTTGAATTCGTCCACGACGACGGCGTTGTCCAGGCTGCCGCCGAGCGCGAGGCCACGCGCCCGCATCATCTCGACTTCCTTGGTGAAACCGAAGGTCCGAGCCCGCGCGATCTCGCGCTTGTAGTGGCCGGAGCCCATGTCGAAGACGAAGCGCTGGCCGGTCTGGCTCACGGCCGGATGATCGAACTCGATCTCGAACGAGAGCTTGTAACCCTCGAACGGCTCGAGCCGTGCCCACTTCAGCGCCGCCCCTTCGCCCTCGCGCACCTCGACCGCCTTCTTGACGCGCAGGAACCGCTTCGGCGCATCCTGCATCACGATGCCCGCGCTCTGGAGCAGGAAGACGAACGACGCCGCCGAGCCGTCTAGGATGGGAACCTCCTCGGCCGTGATGTCGACGATCAGGTTGTCGAGGCCGAGCCCCGAGCAGGCCGAGAGCAGGTGCTCCACCGTCTTCACCTTTGGGCCGTCGGGATCGCCGCGGGCCGACAAGGTCGTCGCCATCCGGGTGTCGCAGACCGAGAACGCATCGGCCTTGATGTCGACCGCGCGTGGCAGGTCGACGCGGCGAAAGACGATTCCGCTGTCGGGCGAAGCCGGCCGCAAGGTCATCTCGACGCGCTGCCCGCCGTGCACGCCCACGCCGACGGCCCGGGTCATCGATTTGAGAGTTCGCTGTGCGAGCATGACCGACGATTGTCGTTGAACGGCGGCGCCCGCCGCCGGGCGCGGGATCGTCTCCCCGGCGGCGAGCGGGCCGGCACCGCTCGCCGACGGGTGGCTGCCCGACCAGCGGTCGCGGACGCGCTGCAGCCGCACGGCGACCGCGCCCATGCCCGGCCTCAGTCGGCCTGCTTGCGCAGGAAGGCGGGGATCTCGATCTCGTCCATGCCGTTGCTGGCCAGGGCATCGACCTTCGCCGCCGCCGTCCGCCCGTTGCGCCAGACGCTCGGCGTCGTCAGGCCGCTGTAGTCGTGGCCACCGGGGCCGGTCTGCGCTGGCATCTGCACCTGCTGGTTGAGAACGGGCAGGTTGTCGGTGCCCGTGCGCTGCACCGGCGCGCTGTGCACGACGGTCATCGGCGTCATCTGCTGGCGCTTGGCCGGGCACAGGCCCGTCGCGATGACGGTCACGCGCAGCTGCTCGCCGAGCGACTCGTCGTAGGCCGTGCCGTAGATGACGTGCGCGTCCTCGGCCGCGTAGCGACGGATGGTGTTCATCGCGTTGCGGCTCTCCGAGAGCTTGAAGGTGTTGCGGTTGGCCGCGATCAGCACCAGCACCCCGCGCGCGCCGGAGAGGTCGATGCCCTCGAGCAGCGGGCAGGCCACGGCGGCGTCGGCTGCCTTCGTTGCCCGGTCGGGACCGGAGGCGATGGCCGTGCCCATCATCGCCTTGCCCGGCTCGCTCATCACCGTCTTCACGTCCTCGAAGTCGACGTTGACGAGACCCGGGATGTGGATGATGTCGCTGATCCCGCCGACGGCGTTCTTCAGCACGTCGTTGGCGTGTGCGAAGGCCTGGTCCTGCGTGACGTCGTCGCCGAGCACGTCGAGCAGCTTGTCGTTGAGGATGACGATCAGCGAATCGACGTTCGCCTCGAGCTCGGAGACGCCGAAGTCGGCCGCCTTCAGCCGGCGCGGGCCCTCGAACTCGAACGGCTTGGTGACCACGCCGACCGTGAGGATGCCCATCTCGCGGGCGACGCGCGCGATCACCGGCGCCGCGCCGGTGCCGGTGCCGCCGCCCATGCCGGCGGTGATGAAGAGCATGTGTGCGCCGTCGATCGCTTCCCGGATGCGATCGACCGCCTCCTCGGCCGCGGCCTGGCCCGCTTCGGGCTTGGCGCCGGCGCCGAGGCCGGTCGTCCCGAGCTGGATCAGATGGTTGGCGGCCGAGCGGTTGAGCGCCTGGGCATCGGTGTTCGCGCAGATGAAATCCACCCCCTGCACGCCTTCCGAGATCATGTGCTCGACCGCGTTGCCGCCGCCGCCGCCCACGCCGATCACCTTGATCTGCGTACCCATCGTGAATTCCTCGATCATTTCGATTGCCATCTGTTGCTCCAGTCCTTCGTTGCAGTTGCCTTGAATCACCCGGTATCGCGAATCCCTGTCATGTCGTTCTTCTTTTTCGTCGAGGTCGCGCTCGCGGCGGATCGTGGGCGTACGGGATCAGGTGTCTGGCAAAGGCGCGGCGGGTCATGGTCGTGCCGTCCGGTCAGAAGTTGCCGAGAAACCAGTCCCAGGCGCGGCCGAAGAGGGTCTTCACCGAGCCCGCCTTCTGTGCCGCGCGCTGGCCCCGCGTGCGCGCCAGGCGCGCTTCCTCGAGCAGCCCCATCACGGTGGCCGAGCGCGGATTGGCGACCATGTCGTGAAGGGCGCCGCGATACGTCGGAATGCCCTTGCGCACCGGCTTAAGGAAGATGTCCTCGCCGAGCTCGACCATGCCCGGCATCACCGCGGCACCACCGGTGATGACGATGCCCGACGACAGCAGCTCCTCGTAGCCGCTCTCGCGAATGACCTGGTGCACGAGCGAGTAGATCTCCTCGATGCGTGGCTCGATCACGCCGGCCAGCGCCTGGCGGCTCAGCATGCGCGGCGGGCGGTCGCCGAGGCCGGGCACCTCGAGCTGCTCGTTCGGGTCGGCCAGGAGCTGCTTGGCGACGCCGTACTCGATCTTGATCTCCTCGGCGTCCTTGGTCGGCGTGCGCAGCGCCATCGCGATGTCGCTCGTGATCAGGTCGCCGGCGATCGGGATCACCGCGGTGTGCCGGATCGAGCCGTCGGTGAAGATGGCGACGTCGGTCGTTCCGGCGCCGATGTCGACCAGCGCCACGCCGAGATCCTTCTCGTCCTCGGTCAGCACGGCGTGGCTCGACGCGCTCGGGTTCAACACCAGCTGGTCGACCTCGAGGCCGCAGCGGCGCACGCACTTGATGATGTTCTCGGCCGCGCTTTGGGCGCCGGTGACGATGTGCACCTTCACCTCGAGCCGACCGCCGCTCATGCCGATCGGCTCCTTGACCTCGTGGCCGTCGATCACGAACTCCTGCGGCTCGACGAGGAGAAGGCGCTGGTCGTTCGGGATGTTGATCGCCTTGGCCGTCTCGACGACGCGGGTGACGTCGATCGGCGTCACCTCCTTGTCGCGCACGATCACCATGCCGGTCGAGTTCTGGCCACGGATGTGGCTGCCCGTGATGCCGGTGTAGACGTGGGTGATCTTGCAGTCGGCCATCATCTCGGCCTCCTTCAAGGCGAGCTGGATCGACTGCACGGTCGCGTCGATGTTGACGACGACGCCGCGCTTGAGCCCGTGCGCGGGGGCGCTGCCGAGGCCGGCGATGCGCAGCTCGCCGTCGGCCAGCACCTCGCAGACGACGGCCATCACCTTGGCCGTGCCGATGTCGAGGCCGACCACCAGGTCCTTGGCTTCCTTCGCCATGTCAGTGGCCGCCCGGGCGGCGCCGGGCGACAGGGAAAGCGGGGGTGCGAATCATGGTGTCCTGGCTCCTATTTCTTCTGGGCGGGCTTGTCGCCCGCCCCGGCCGTGGTCGAGACGCCCTTCAGGCGCACCGCGTAGCCATCGGTATGGCGCAGGTCGGCGTACTGGAGCGGCCGCTGGTAGCGCCCGGTCACCTGCGGCACGGTCGCGACGAAGCGTGCGGTGCGCACGAGCACGTCGTCGTCGGTGCCGCGGCCGAGCTCGACGACGGCGCCGGGGTCGAGCGTGGCCTGCCACGAGCCGCGGCTCGACAGCGAGAGAGCCTCGACGCCGGCATCGAGCGGAGCCAGCGCCGGCGCGAGCCGGCCTAGCATGCCGAGCACGTGCGATGCGCTGCCCGGCGGCCCGTCGAGCGTCGGCAAGGCGTCGTCCTCGACGTCGCCGAGGTTCGCCTCGAACACCTCGCCGTAGGTGTTGACGAGCTTCTCGCTGCCCGCCTCGGTGCCCCAGAGCGCCGCCGGCCGGTGCTCCTGCAGTTCGACGCAAAGGCGGTTCGGCCAGACGCGTCGCACCACCGCCAGACGCACCCACGGCACCGATTCGAAGGCCCGGCGAACGGCGCCGAGGTCCATCGTCATGAAATTGCCGGCGAGGTGGGGCAGAGCGTTGGCGCGGATCGTCGAGACGCTGTTGCGGCCGACGTCGCCCTCGACGGTGATGCCGCGGATAGCGAAGAAGGGCTGCCGGGCCAGCCAGACGACGGCGGTCGCGGCGATGAGCAGGCCGCCGGCCACGGCGCAGCAGACCGCGGTCAGCTGCGCCATCCGCACGTCCTGCGGCAGGGCGGTGACAAGAGTGGCGCGGCGGCGCGATGCGGCGATGGCCATCAGTTCCCCCCGCCTGCTGCGGGTACCGGCACCCGCGGCCCGCTGTCGAGCGATGCCGCGGCCGCCAGCCTCACACAGAGCGCCTCGTAGCCGAGGCCGGCGGCGCGGGCCGAGATCGGCACCAGCGAATGCGTCGTCATGCCCGGCGACGTGTTCATCTCGAGGAGGAAGGGCTGGCGGTCGCCGCGTCGCAGCATGAGGTCGGCGCGGCCCCAGCCGCGGCAGCCGAGCAGGCGGTAGGCGGCCAGCACGATGCGCCGGATCTCCGCCTCTTCGGCGGCGGGCAGGCCGCTCGGACACTCGTAGCGGACGACGTCGGTGAAGTACTTGTTCTGATAGTCGTAGGCGCCCTCCGGGGCGACGATGCGCACCACCGGCAGCGCCTCGGCGCCTGCGCCCTCGCCGAGCACGGGGCAGGTCACCTCGTCGCCCTCGATGAACTCCTCGCAGAGCACGTCGGCGTCGTAACGCACGGCCAGCGCCACCGCGTCCTGCATCCCGGAGTAGCCCGCGACCTTGCTGATGCCGATCGACGAGCCTTCGCGCGGCGGCTTGACGATCAGCGGCAGGCCGAGCAGGTCGGGCACCGCACGCAGCTGCTCGCGGCCCTGCTCGCCGGCGGCGAGGCGAACGAAGCGCGGCGTCGGCAGCCCTTCGGCGAGCCAGAGGCGCTTGGTCATCACCTTGTCCATCGCGATCGCCGAGGCCATGACGCCGGAGCCGGTGTAGGGAATCCCGAGCAGCTCGAGCGCGCCCTGGACCGTGCCGTCCTCGCCGTGGCGGCCGTGCAGCGCGACGAAGCAGCGCGCGAAGCCGTCGCGGCGCAGCTCGCCGAGATCGCGCTCGGCCGGATCGAAGGCGTGCGCATCGACGCCGGCCGAGCGGAGCGCTGCGAGCACGCCGGCGCCCGACATGAGCGAGATCTCGCGCTCGGCCGAATCGCCGCCCATGAGCACGGCCGTCTTGCCGAGCGCGCGCGGATCGATGGCGTCGCTCATGGCGATCCGCCCGCCAGCTCGACCACCCGGGCCGGCACCTGGCCGATCGAACCGGCGCCCATGGCGATGACGACGTCGCCCGGGCGGGCGTGCTCGACGATGGCCTGGGCCATGGCGTCGATCTCGTCGACGAAGACCGGGTCGACCTTGCCGGCGACACGAAGGGCGCGCGCCAGCGAGCGGCCGTCGGCGGCGACGATCGGCGCCTCGCCGGCGGCGTACACCTCGGCCAGCAGCACGGCGTCGGCGTTGCCGAGCACCTTGACGAAGTCCTCGAAGCAGTCGCGGGTGCGCGTGAAGCGGTGCGGCTGGAACGCCAGCACGATGCGCCGGCCCGGGAACGCACCGCGCGCCGCAGCCAAGGTCGCCGCCATCTCGGCCGGGTGGTGGCCGTAGTCGTCGATCAGTGCGAAGTGCCCCTGGCCGCCGGCCGCCGCGAGCTCGCCGTGACTCTGGAAGCGCCGGCCGACACCGCGGAACTCGGCCAGACCCTTGACGACGGCCTCGTCGTCGAGCTCGAGCTCGGTGGCGACGGCGATCGCGGCGAGCGCGTTCTGCACGTTGTGGTCGCCCGGCAGGTTCAGCGTCACCGCGAGGTCGGGCATGCGCTGGCCGTTGCGTCGCTGCACCGTGAAGCGCATCGTCGCGCCGACGGCCTCGACGTCGACGGCGCGGACCATGGCGTCGGCGCCGAACCCGTAGCTGACGATCGGGCGCGAGA
>JBBRFB010000003.1:0-58277 GCA_038225015.1 Burkholderiales bacterium | reverse complement strand
GCACCGGCGTCCGGCGGCACCGCCGAGGTCGAGACGGTGACGGCGGTTGTCGACAGCGGCATGTCGACCTTCGTCGGCGCCGAGATCGCCAAGAACGACCGGCCCGAGCTCACCTCGGCGAAGATCATCGTTTCCGGCGGGCGGGCGCTCGGCTCGAGCGAGAAGTTCGACGACGTGCTGACGCCGCTGGCCGACAAGCTGGGTGCCGCGCTCGGCGCCAGCCGCGCCGCCGTCGACGCCGGCTATGCGCCGAACGACTGGAAGGTCGGGCAGACAGGCAAGATCGTTGCGCCGCAGCTCTACATCGCCATCGGCATCAGCGGCGCCATCCAGCACCTGGCCGGGATGAAGGACTCGAAGGTCATCGTCGCCATCAACAAGGATGGCGAGGCGCCGATCTTCGGCGTCGCCGACTACGGTCTCGAGCAAGACCTGTTCACTGCCGTGCCGGAACTCGTCGCCGCCCTTTGACTGGCCGGCCGCTGGTGGCCCCGCCGGTTCGCTCGATGCCGCGTCGGGGGGCTGTTCACCCTGTCGGCCGTCGAGCGGCCCTGGAGGTCATGCCGTGAGCTACACCGCCCCCGTCAAGGACATGCTCTTCTGCATGAGGGAACTGGCCGGCCTGGAAACCATCGCCGCGCTGCCTGGCTTCGAGGACGCCGGGCTCGAGACGGCGCAGGCGGTGCTCGAGGAATGCGCGCGTTTCAGCGCCGAGGTGCTGGCGCCGCTCAATCGAGCCGGCGATGTGAACCCGTCGACCTGGAAGGACGGTGTCGTGACCACGACGCCGGGATTCAAGGAGGCGTTCCGCCAGTTCGGCGAAGGCGGCTGGCAAGGGCTGCAGCATCCCGTTGAGTTTGGCGGGCAGGGTCTGCCGAAGACGATCGGCGCCGCCTGCATCGAGATGATCAATAGCGCCAACCTGAGCTTCGCTCTGTGCCCGCTGCTCACCGACGGCGCGATCGAGGCGCTGCTCACCGCCGGAGCGCCCGAGCAGCAGCAGCGCTTCATCCCGAAGATGATCTCGGGCGAGTGGACGGGCACGATGAACCTCACCGAGCCGCAGGCGGGTTCCGACCTGGCGCTGGTGCGCACGCGCGCCGAGCCGCTCGGCGACGGCCGCTACCGGCTGCATGGCACCAAGATATTCATCACCTACGGCGAGCACGACATGGCCGAGAACATCGTCCATCTTGTGCTGGCCCGGATCGTCGGAGCGCCCGAAGGGGTCAAGGGCATCAGTCTCTTCATCGTGCCCAAGTTCCTGGTCAACGCCGACGGCACGGCCGGCGCGCGCAACGACGCCTGGTGCGTAAGCATCGAGCACAAGCTCGGCATCAAGGCCAGCCCGACGGCAGTGCTGCAGTTCGGCGACCGCGGCGGCGCCGGGCTCGACGGGCCGGGGGCGATCGGCACCCTGATCGGCGAGGAAAATCGCGGCCTCGAATACATGTTCATCATGATGAATGCGGCTCGCTACGCGGTCGGCATGCAGGGCATCGCGGTGGCCGAACGGGCCTACCAGCAGGCCGCGGCCTTCGCCAAGGAGCGCGTGCAGTCGCGCCCGGTCGACGGCTCGGTCGCGGGCAGCGCGACGATCATCCACCACCCCGACGTCCGCCGCATGCTGATGACGATGCGGGCCTACACCGAGGGCTGTCGGGCGATGGCCATGGTCGCCGCAGCGGCGTTCGACGCCGCGCACCGCGATCCGGACGCTGCGTCGCGCAAGGAAAACCAGGCTTTCTACGAATTCCTCGTCCCGCTCGTCAAGGGCTATAGCACCGAGATGAGCATCGAGGTCGCAAGCCTGGGCGTGCAGGTGCACGGCGGCATGGGCTTCATTGAGGAGACCGGCGCGGCGCAGTACCTGCGCGACGCCCGCATCCTGACCATCTACGAAGGCACGACGGCGATTCAGGCCAACGACCTGGTGGGCCGCAAGACCGCCCGCGACGGCGGCCGCGTCGCCAAGGCGATCGCGGCACGTGTCGAGGCGACCGAGGCCGAGCTCGAACGAAGCGCCAGCGAGGTGGCCAAGTCGATGCGAAAGCGCCTCGGCGCGGCGCGCCAGGCCTTCCTCGACGTCGTCGACTTCATCGTTCGAGAGACGAAGGCAAACCCGAACGCGGCCTTTGCCGGCTCGGTGAACTACCTCATGCTCGCCGGCAATCTCGTGGCCGGCTGGCAGATGGCGCGGGCGCTGCTCGCCGCCGAACGCGCGCTCGCTGCCGAGGACGGTGACCCGGCATTCGCCGAGGCCAAGGTGGCTACCGCGCACTTCTACGCCGAGCACCTGCTGACCCAGGCACCCGGCCTGCGCGACGCCATCGTCGAAGGCGCCGCGAGCGTCACCGCAATGGCGCTCGACGCCTTCTAGCCGGACCTTCGGGCCGCGCCCCAGCGCATCCTTCAGCCACCGTACCGCCCATGCCCCGGCCTGCCGTCCTTCGCAACCTGCCCTTGCCCATCGTCGGCGCGCCGCTCTTCATCGTCAGCACTCCGAAGCTCGTCATCGCACAGTGCACGGCCGGCGTCGTCGGGTCGATGCCGGCGTTGAACGCGCGCCCCGCCGAGCAGCTCGACGAATGGCTGGCCGAGATCACCGAGACCCTCGCGGCGCACGACCGGGCCCATCCGCAACGCCCGGCCGCGCCCTTCGCCATCAACCAGATCGTGCACAGGAGCAACGAGCGGCTCGAGCACGACATGCAGGCCTGTGCGCGCTACAAGGTGCCGATCGTCATCACCTCGCTCGGCGCGCGCACGGACGTGAACGACGCGGTGCACGGCTGGGGCGGTGTCGTGCTGCACGACATCATCAACAACACCTTCGCCAAGAAGGCGATCGACAAGGGGGCCGACGGCCTGATCGCGGTGGCCGCAGGTGCAGGTGGCCACGCCGGCGTGAAGAGCCCGTTCGCGCTGGTGCAGGAGATTCGCGAGTGGTTCGACGGACCGCTGGCGCTGTCGGGCGCGATCGCCACGGGCAGCGGCGTCCTCGCTGCCTTGGCGATGGGTGCCGATTTCGCATACATCGGCTCGGCCTTCATCGCGACCGAGGAGGCACGCGCCGCCGACGCCTACAAGGAGATGATCTGCGCCAGTTCGAGCGACGACATCGTCTATTCGAACCTCTTCACGGGCGTCCACGGCAACTACCTGAAGGGCTCGATCCGCAATGCCGGCCTCGACCCCGACGCGCTGGCCGAAAGCGACGCCACCAAGATGAGCTTCGCCAGCGACGCGACGAAGGCCTGGAAAGACATCTGGGGCTGCGGCCAGGGCATTGGCGCGGTCAAGCGCATCGTCCCCGCCGGAGAGCTCGTGGCGAGGCTGGCCCGAGAGCTTGCCCAGGCACGGCGACGCCTCGCCTGATGCGCCGGCGGCGCCGAGCCCATGCGGTCGCGCAGAGCGCGGCTCGAAGGCACGGTCATGCGCGGCAACGGTCACGAACGAGCGACCCTACAGACGTTCGCGTCGGCACCGGGTGTTACAGTGACAACGTGACCTGAAGAGGTCCTTCTCGCTCGCCGCTCTCGGCGAGCGCGTCGCAATCTGCGAAGCGGTGCAGCCGGTTCGCGGAAGGTGTGGAACCCACTGCAACGCCGGAAACCGGCGTGAAAGGTGAGCGAAATGATGCAGGAATACAGGTCGAACTCGTACCTGTTCGGGGGCAATGCTCCCTACGTCGAGGAGTTGTACGAGGCCTATCTCGACAACCCCGGCTCCGTGCCCGACAACTGGCGCACGTACTTCGATGCCCTGCAGAACGTTCCTGCCACCGACGGTTCGACCGCCCGCGACATGGCCCATGCGCCGGTGGTCGAATCGTTTGCCCAGCGAGCCAAGGCGAACGCCTTCGGCAACCGGGCGACGAGCAGCGATCTCGCCATCGCGAGAAAGCAGGTCCACGTCCAGTCGCTGATCGCGGCCTACCGGGTCCTCGGTTCGCGCTGGGCCGATCTCGATCCGCTGAAGCGTCAGGAGAGGCCCAGAATCCCGGAGCTCGAGCCGGCGTTCTACGACCTCTCCGAGTCCGACATGGACATCGTGTTCAGCGCCACGAACACGTACTTCTCGACCGCCGAGAACATGACGCTGCGCGAGATCATCCAGGCGCTGCGCGAGACGTATTGCGGCACGGTCGGCGCCGAGTACATGCATGTCACCGACCCGACCGAAAAGCGCTGGTGGCAGCAGCGCCTGGAGGCGACGCGCACCAATCCCAGCTACACCGCCGACGAGAAGCTCCACATCCTCGAGCGCCTGAGCGCGGCCGAAGGCCTCGAGCGCTATCTGCACACCAAGTACGTCGGCCAGAAGCGTTTCTCGCTCGAGGGTGGCGAGAGCTTCATCGCCTCGATGGACGAGTTCGTGCAGCGGGCCGGCGAGAAGGGCGTTCAGGAAATGGTCATCGGCATGGCCCATCGCGGGCGGCTGAATGTGCTTGTCAACACCCTCGGCAAGATGCCGAAGGACCTGTTCGCGGAGTTCGATCACACGGCGCCGGAGAGCCTGCCTTCCGGCGACGTCAAGTACCACCAGGGCTTCTCCAGCGACATCACAACCAGCGGCGGGCCGGTTCATCTCAGCCTGGCGTTCAACCCGTCGCATCTCGAAATTGTCAATCCGGTCGTCGAGGGATCGGTCAAGGCCCGGCTCGACCGGCGCGGCGACACCGAGGGCGACTCCGTGCTGCCGATCATCGTTCACGGTGACGCGGCGTTCGCCGGCCAGGGCGTCGTGATGGAGACGCTGGCGCTGGCGCAGACCCGCGGCTATTACACCGGCGGGACGGTGCACGTCGTCATCAACAACCAGATCGGCTTCACCACCTCGGACCCGCGCGACTCGCGCTCGACGCTCTATTGCACCGACGTCGTCAAGATGATCGAGGCACCGGTGCTGCACGTGAACGGCGACGATCCCGAGGCGGTCGTGATGTGCACCCAGATGGCGCTCGACTACCGCCAGGAGTTCAAGAAGGATGTCGTGGTCGACATCGTCTGCTTCCGCAAGCTCGGCCACAACGAACAGGACACGCCCGCGCTCACCCAGCCGCTCATGTACAAGCGGATCGCCGCCCATCCCGGTACGCGCAAGATCTATGGCGACAAGCTCGTCGCCCAAGGGGTCCTCGAGGCCGACGGCCCCGACCTGATGGTCAAGTCGACCCGGGCTGCGCTCGAGGCGGGCAAGAGCACGTACGACCCGGTGCTCACCAACTACAAGAGCAAGTACGCGGTCGACTGGGCTCCGTTTCTCGGCAAGAAGTGGACCGACGCGGCCGATACCGCGTTGCCGGTCGTCGAGATCAAGCGGCTCGCCGAGCGCGTCACCACGCTGCCCGACAACTTCAAGGTGCACCCGCTGGTCGCCAAGGTGCTGGCCGATCGCGCTGCCATGGGCCGTGGCGACGCGCCGGTCGACTGGGGCATGGGCGAGCACCTGGCGTTCGCGTCGCTGGTCGCCAGCGGCTACGCGGTTCGCCTGTCGGGCGAAGACTCGGCGCGCGGGACGTTCTCGCATCGACATTCGGTGCTGCACGACCAGAATCGCGAGAAGTGGGACGAGGGCACGTACACGCCGCTGCAGCACGTCGCCGATGGCCAGGCACCGTTCGTGGTCATCGACTCGCTGCTGTCGGAAGAAGCCGTGCTCGGCTTCGAATACGGCTACGCGAGCGCCGAGCCGAACACCCTCGTCATCTGGGAGGCGCAGTTCGGCGACTTCGTCAACGGCGCCCAGGTTGTCATCGACCAGTTCATCGCATCGGGCGAAGTCAAGTGGGGACGCGCCAACGGCCTGACGCTGATGTTGCCGCACGGCTACGAGGGCCAGGGGCCCGAGCATTCGTCGGCGCGCCTGGAGCGCTTCATGCAGCTCTCGGCCGACAACAACATGCAAGTCGTGCAGCCGACGTCGGCGAGCCAGATCTTCCATGTGCTGCGCCGGCAGATGGTGCGCATGTTCAGGAAGCCCCTCATCATCATGACGCCGAAGTCGCTTCTTCGCGCCAAGGATGCGAGCTCGCCGCTCAGCGAGTTCACGAAGGGCGAGTTCAAGACCGTCATCGGCGAGACCAGCGGCGACGTGCAGGCCGACCGAGTCAAGCGCCTGATCGCCTGCTCGGGCAAGGTGTACTACGACCTCGTCCGGTCGCGTGCGGAGCGCAAGAACCCGGACGTCGCCGTCATCCGCGTCGAGCAGCTGTATCCGTTCCCGCACAAGGCCTTCGCGGCGGAGATGCGCAGGTACCCGAACCTGGCCGAGGTCGTCTGGTGCCAGGACGAGCCGCAGAACCAGGGCGCGTGGTTCTTCGTCCAGCACTACATCCACGAGAACATGGGCGAGGGCCAGCGGCTCGGCTACGCCGGGCGGGCGGCGTCGTCGTCGCCGGCGGTCGGCTACGCCCACCTGCACCAGGAACAGCAGAAGGCCCTGCTCGACCAGGCATTCGGCAAGCTCAAGGGTTTCGTGCTCAGCAAGTGATGCGCCGCCCCGAATCCGGAAAGAAGAACAGATGTCACTGATCGAGGTCAAGGTTCCGCAACTGTCGGAGTCGGTGTCGGAAGCGACGCTGCTGCACTGGAAGAAGAAGGCCGGCGAGGCCGTCGAGATGGACGAGATCCTCGTCGAGATCGAGACCGACAAGGTCGTGCTCGAAGTGCCGGCCCCCTCGTCGGGCGTCATCGCGCAAGTGATCAAGAACGACGGCGACAGCTGCATCAGCGAAGAGGTCATCGCCAAGATCGACACTGAGGCGCAGGAAGCGGTGTCGGGCGCGATGCAGATCCGCAGTGTTCCTCAGGCCGAGCCGGCGCCGGGTGCGACGCCGGGCGTCGCCTCCGAGGTGGCCGCCGCGGCAGAGACGAAGAGCGCAATCGCGATGCCGGCAGCCGCCAAGCTGATGGCCGAGCATGGTCTGGCCGCCGGCTCGGTGCGGGGCACCGGCAAGGACGGTCGCGTGACCAAGGAAGACGTGCTGGAAGCGCTCGGGTCGGCCAAGGAAGGCGAGCCGATCAGGCCGCCGCCGCCGCCCGCGCCGCCGCCGCCGCCCGCCGCACCACCTTCGGTTGCGCGCAGCGGTGCGGCGGTGGCGTCGCGGGTGACGCCGAAGGCGCTGCCGCCGGTGGCCGTGGCGCTGGCCGAGAACCTCGCCAACCGGCCCGAGCAGCGCGTGCCGATGAGCCGGCTGCGGGCCCGCGTCGCCGAGCGGCTGCTGCAGTCGCAGTCGAGCAACGCGATCCTGACCACGTTCAACGAAGTGAACATGGCGCCCGTCATCGAGATGCGCAAGCGCTTTCAGGAACGCTTCGAGAAGGAGCATGGCGTCAAGATCGGCTTCATGAGCTTCTTCGTGAAGGCGGCGGTGGCGGCGCTGAAGCGCTTTCCGCTCATCAACGCCTCGGTCGACGGCAACGACATCGTGTACCACGGCTACTTCGACATCGGCATCGCCGTCGGCACGCCTCGCGGCCTGGTCGTACCGATCCTGCGCAACGCCGACCAGATGAGCTTCGCCGACATCGAGAAGAAGATCGCCGAGTTCGGCCAGAAAGCCAAGGACGGCAAGCTCTCCCTCGACGAATTGACCGGCGGCACGTTCTCGATCTCCAACGGTGGCGTCTTCGGCTCGATGCTGTCGACGCCGATCATCAATCCCCCGCAGTCGGCGATCCTCGGCGTGCATGCGACCAAGGACAGGGCCGTGGTCGAGAACGGGCAGATCGTCGTTCGGCCGATGAACTATCTGGCGCTGTCGTACGACCACCGCATCATCGACGGCCGCGAGGCCGTGCTTGGCCTGGTGGCGATGAAGGAAGCGCTCGAGGACCCCGCGCGACTGCTCTTCGACATATGAAGGCGTCTCGATCGATCCGGCGACCCGCCGACGTCGGCGAGCCTGTCCGGCTTGCGCATTTCTTGAAGGCGACCCGGCATGGCTAGCACGTTCGACGTCGTCGTCATTGGCGCCGGTCCGGGCGGCTACATTGCCGCGATCCGCGCCGCCCAGCTCGGCTTTTCCGTGGCCTGCATCGACGAGTGGAAGAACGCCAAGGGCGGTCCGGCGCCGGGTGGCACCTGCACCAACGTCGGCTGCATCCCGTCGAAGGCACTGTTGCAGTCGTCGGAGAATTTCGAGCAGGCCGGACATCATTTCTCCGACCACGGCATCGGCGTCGGCAAGCTGACGATCGATGTCGCCAAGATGCTTGCGCGCAAGAGCACGATGGTCAAGCAGAACAACGACGGCATCACGTATCTCTTCAAGAAGAACAAGGTCGCGTTCTTCCACGGCCGCGGCTCGTTTGCCAGGAAGACCGGCGACGGCTACGAGATCGCGGTGGCCGGCAGCAAGCCGGAGACGATCACCGGGCGGCACGTGATCGTCGCCACCGGCTCGAGCCCGCGTGCCTTGCCCGGCGTCGCGTTCGACGAGAAGAGTGTCCTGTCGAACGACGGCGCGCTCTCGATCGAGCGCGTTCCCGAAACGCTCGGCGTTGTCGGTGCCGGCGTCATCGGCCTCGAGATGGGCTCGGTCTGGCGTCGCCTCGGCGCCAAGGTGACGGTGCTCGAGGCCTTGCCCACGTTCCTCGGTGCAGTCGATCAGCAGGTGGCCGCCGAGGCCGCCAAGGTCTTCGCCCGCCAGGGCCTCGACATCGTCGTCGGTGCGAAGATCGACAAGGTCGATGCGGGAGGACAGGGCGTCACGGTCAGCTATGCGGACGCAAGCGGCGCGGCGAAGACATTGCTCGTCGATCAGCTCATCGTCTCGATCGGCCGCGTGCCGAACACCGTCGGCCTGACGCCCGAGGTTGTGGGCCTTGCGCTCGACGAGCGCGGCTTCGTCACCGTCGACGCGGATTGCCGCACCAAACTCGACAACGTCTGGGCGATCGGCGACGTCGTTCGGGGCCCGATGCTTGCGCACAAGGCCGAGGAAGAAGGTGTCGCGGTCGCTGAACGGATCGCCGGCCAGAAGCCGCACGTCGATTTCAATACCGTGCCCTGGGTGATCTACACCAGCCCCGAGATCGCCTGGGTCGGGCAGACAGAGCAGCAGCTGAAGGCCTCCGGCCGCGACTACCGCGCCGGCACCTTCCCGTTCATGGCAAACGGCCGGGCACGTGCGCTCGGCGACACGACCGGCTTCGTCAAGGTGCTCGCCGACGCCGCCAGCGACCAGATTCTCGGCGTTCATATCATCGGCCCGATGGCCTCGGAGCTGATCGCCGAGGCGGTGATGGCGATGGAATTCCGGGCCTCGGCCGAGGACCTGGCACGCATCTGCCACGCCCATCCGAGCCTCAGCGAAGCGACCAGGGAAGCGGCGCTCGCCGTCGCCAAGCGAGCGCTGAACTTCTGACTGCCGGCTCGCCCTTCGCGTCGCCGTGCCGGTCCGCCAACTCTACGAAGCCACCCTCGCGGAGCGGGGCTTCGAGCCCGATCCGGCGCAGCTGCGTGCCATCGACGCCCTCGAGCGTTGCGAGAACGGGTGGGTCGACTACAAGGCGCGACGCGGCAATGCACTCATCAAGCTGATCGCCCGCCCGTCGATCCCGCGCGGCGTGTACCTGTGGGGCGGCGTCGGCCGCGGCAAGAGCTTCCTGATGGACTGCTTCTTCAACGCTGTGCCGTTGCAGCGCAAGACGCGCCTTCATTTCCACGAGTTCATGCGAGAGGTCCATCGCGGGCTGAACGACCTGCAGGGCACGAGCGATCCCCTGCAGCAGCTGGGCAAGGACATCGCGCGACGTTTCCGGCTCATCTGCCTCGATGAATTCCACGTCGCCGACGTCACCGACGCGATGATCCTGCATCGCCTTCTCGAGGCCCTGTTCGAGAACCGCGCCAGCATCGTCACGACCTCGAACTTGCCGCCTGACGGTCTGTATCCCGACGGACTGCATCGCGACCGCATCCTGCCCGCGATCGAGCTGCTGAAGGAGCGCCTCGAGGTGGTCGCGGTCGACAACGGTGTCGACTACCGGCAGGCGACGCTGCAGTCGGTCGAGCTTTACCACACGCCGCTCGGCCCCGAAGCCGATGCCCGGATGGCCGATACCTTCGAGCGGCTGGCTGAAACGAAAGACGAGGACCCGACGCTGCGGATCGAGCACCGCACGATCCACGCACGGCGGCGTGCTGGCGGCGTGGTGTGGTTCGACTTCCGCGAGCTTTGCGGCGGACCCCGTTCGCAGAACGACTACCTCGAGCTCGCCAGCCAGTTCCATACGTTGCTGCTGTCCGGCGTGCCGCAGATGCCGCCACGCCTGGCGTCGGAGGCCCGCCGCTTCACGTGGCTGATCGACGTTCTCTACGATCGGAGGGTAAAGCTCATCATGTCGGCGGCGGTGCCCGCCGAGGCGTTGTATACCGAGGGGCCGCTGGTGCATGAATTTCCGCGCACGGTGTCGCGTCTGCACGAGATGCGCTCGCCCGGCTTTCTCGCCGAAGCCCGACGCATGGTCGATACATCGCTCACATGAACCCACCAACCCGCAGGCACGTGTCGATCGCCGGCCGCCTGGCCGCCGCGGCCATCGTCGGTCTGGCGCTGGCCGGTGGCCTGCGGCCGGCTGCCGTGGCGGCCACGGCCGATCCGCAAGCCGACGCGCAGCGTCGGATCGCCAGCGAGCGCTCGGCCGCGGAGGCGCGATTTCGCCAGCAGGAGCGGGCGTGCCGGGAGCGGTTCGTCGTCATGTCGTGCATCGACGACGCCAAGCGCGAACGCCGGCGAACAATCGATCGGCTGCGATCGGAACAGGTCACGATCGATGCGACACGTCGACATGAGCGCGCCGAGCTGCGGCGCGCCGCCTTGCAACAAAAGGCCGCGGAGGAGGCCACGCGCGGTGCGGCTTCCGACTCCAGCGCCGCCAGCGCCGCCAGCGCCGCCAGCGGGGACGCGGGGCTGGGGACGCTCCAGGTTCGGCGTCGACGTCCGCCGGAGGCTCGCCGGTTCATACCCGAAACGGGCGCTGCTCGGGAACCGAAAGCGGCGCATGGGCTGCGTCCACCGGCCGACAGGGCATCGCCTGCGGTCTCTGCCGACGAGCGCCGTGCCAAGGAAGCGCGGAATCGTGCCGCCTTTGAGGAGCGTCAGCGCGAGGCGGCCAAGCATCGCGCGGAGGTGGTCGACCGGACGACGCGGCAGATGCTGCAGCATACGCAGGCCGCGCCCTTGCCGGTTCCGCGTGCCGCCTCTGCGGCCCTTCCGGCGCGACCGGGGCCGCGCCGATGACGAGACCTAGGCGAGCGCCTCGACCCGGACCAGCGCGAGCGACAGGTTGTCGCCCGATCCGCGGGCCCGCTGGCGCGCCTTGCCTACCAGCATCTCGGTGGCTTCGCGCGGCGCCAGCGCGTGCACGATGGCACCGAGCTCGCGCGGCGTGAAGTAGTGCCAGAGGCCGTCGCTGCAGCACAGGACGCTGTCGCCGATCTCGAGCCGGTCGACGTGCTTCTGCGACAGCGGCGGGTCCTGGAACGTGCCGAGGCAGCCGGTCAGAAGGTTCGATTGGGGATGACTGTTCGCCTCTTCCTCGGTGATCTGCCGCTCGTCGACGAGGCGCTGCACGTAAGAGTGATCGATGGAGCGGCTTACCATCTCGGCGGCGCGGAAGTGGTAGATGCGCGAGTCGCCGGCATGAACGATGTCGCATTCGCGCGTCGGGCTGATCATGAAGGCGGCGATCGTGCTGTGCGGTTCTTCTTCCGACGTGATCGCCGTCAGCTTGATCATCAGGTGCGCCTCGAGCACGAGCTGCTTCAATGCCTCGGTGGGATCGTCGCGGCTGGGCGAATAGCGTTCGAAGAGCTGCTGCGCGGTGAGGATGACCTGGTCGGCCGCCTTGCGGCCACCGCTCTTGCCGCCCATGCCGTCGGCGAGCACCCCCATGACGCAGCCAGGCACGCGGTTGTGCGGAATGATCTGGACCTGATCCTGCTGGTAGGCCCGATCGCCTCGATGGATGCCGGTCGTCGCGGACAGGCGGTAACCGAGGCTCGAAGGGCTCATGGGCGAAAACTATAATCGCTTTGACGCCTCGCCAAGGGGCGAATACCGCGAAACTGTTCGCGGCACGTCGGCGCCGTGGAAGACAACCTGCATTCCCCCTCAAGACAGCTGATCGAGCTTCGCATCGAGCACGGCGATCTCGACGACCTGATCGATCGCGCAGCGCTTGCCGTCAACCACGACGAGCTCGCCTTGCGCCGACTGAAGAAGCGCCGACTCGCTCTGCGTGATCAGATGGCCCGTCTCGAAGCCTCGCTCGACCCGCCGCAACCTGCATGAGCCCGACGGGTCGGTGCTGGCCACAGCGATGAGCCCTCTGCAGCAGGCGACGCGTCAGGCGCTATCGGCCTGCGGCGCGCTGGCCGCCGCCGACGGCACCCACATCGAGCGCGATGTTCAGATCGAGATGGCGCTGGCCGTCGCCGCGGCGATCGACGAGCGCCAGGCCCTCGTCGTCGAGGCCGGCACCGGCGTCGGCAAGACCTTCGCCTACCTCGTGCCGGCGCTGCTCAGCGGCGCCCGGACGCTGCTCAGCACGGCGACGAAGAACCTGCAGGACCAGCTCTTCCTGCGCGATCTGCCGCGGCTGCGCGATGCCTTGAAGCTGCCGCTGCGGGTGGCGCTTCTGAAAGGCCGCGGAAGCTACCTGTGCCTGCACCGCCTCGGGCAGGCGCGGCAGTCGGCGCAGCTGCCCGATCGCTTCGCGGCGCGGGCGCTGGCCAAGATCG
Source organism: Burkholderiales bacterium (assembly GCA_038225015.1). Taxonomy (GTDB): domain Bacteria; phylum Pseudomonadota; class Gammaproteobacteria; order Burkholderiales; family Burkholderiaceae_C; genus Schlegelella_A. The sequence continues at coordinate 45,524 of JBBRFB010000003.1, read as the reverse complement.
AAACGTGGGCACAGTCGACGACGAGCGGCGATCTCGCCGAACTCGCCGGCCTCGACGAGCGCAGCAGCGTCATTGCGCTGGTGACGTCGTCGCGCGAGAACTGCCTCGGCAGCGACTGTCCCGAGCATCGCGCCTGCCACGTCAACAAGGCGCGCCGCGAAGCGATGGCGTCCGACCTGGTGGTCGTCAACCATCATCTGTTCTTCGCCGATATGGCGTTGCGCGACAGCGGCGTCGCCGAGCTCCTGCCGAGCGTCGAGGTGGCGATCTTCGACGAGGCGCACCAGCTCGGCGAGGCCGGCATCCAGTTCCTGGGCACCGTCCTCGGTTCGTCGCAATTGATCGACTTCGCTCGCGATCTGCTCGCCTGCGGCCTGCAGCAGGCGCGTGGCCTCGCCGCCTGGCAGGACACCGCCGCGGCGTGCGACCGCGCGGCACGCGAGCTGCGCCTGGCGGCTGCCGGCGAACGTGGCGAAGGACGAGTCAATGCCCGGCTGCGCTGGAGCGACCGTTCGAGCGCCGCGGCCTTCGTCGCCGCGCTCGCCGATGTGAAGACGGCGTGCACTGCCGCGCGCGCAGCGGCCGAGTCCTGTGCGGAGCTGGCGCCAGACTTCGCCAGGCTGGCCGAACGGGCCGGGCGCCTCGGCGGCCTGGCCGAGCGCTTCACCGAACCTGCTGCCGACGCCATGATCCGCTGGATCGACGTCTCTGCGCACCAGGTCCGCCTGGTCGAATCGCCGCTCGACATCCGCGACGCGCTGCGCGAGGGGATGGCGGCCTCGCCGAAGGCCTGGATCTTCACGTCGGCGACGCTCGGCGACGATGATCGCCTCAGCTGGTTCACCGAGCCGGCGGGGCTCGAGGCCGCGCGTGCCATGCGACTCGGCAGCCCGTTCGACTACGCCGCTCACGCGCGCATCTTCGTGCCGCGTTTCTTCGCCAAGCCGGGCGAGCCGGGGCATCCGCGGGCAGTGGCCGGCATCGCCGCCCGCTGTGCAAGCGCGCTCGGCGGCCGGACCTTCGTGCTGACGACGACATTGCGCTCGCTGCAGACCGTCGGGGCGGAGCTCGTCCTGGCGTTCGAGGCCGCCGGCGAGTCGATCGAAGTGCTGGTCCAGGGCCAGGGCTCCAAGCGCCAGCTGATGGAGCGCTTCCTGGTGGCGCCGCACGCTGTGCTCGTCGGTTCGCAGAGTTTCTGGGAAGGCGTCGATGTGCCCGGCGAGGCGCTGCAATGCGTCGTCATCGACAAGCTGCCGTTTCCGCCGCCCGGCGACCCGCTCGTCGAAGCGCGCGTGAAGCGCCTCGAAGCGGACGGGCGAAATCCCTTCGCCGACTATTTCGTCGCCGAGGCGGCGGTGTCTCTGAAGCAGGGCGCTGGGCGCCTGATTCGCAGCGAGACCGACCGCGGCCTGCTCGTCGTCTGCGACCCGCGACTGGCGACGATGGGCTACGGCCGCCGTCTGCTGGGCGCATTGCCGCCGATGCGGCGCGTCGCCGACGAGTCGGAAGCGCTGGCCTGGCTCGGTAGTCTCAGGGACGAGCCGGCGCTCGCCTGAGCGCCGTCAACGGAGCTACCAGAGCTTCCACCACGGGTTCTTCTTGTTGCCGACGCCGTTCTCGTAGTAGGTGGTGTCCGGAAAGTTCTGCTTCAGGACGCGGTCGGCGTCGTCGCGCAGCGTCGTCAGCCCCAGCCGGTCGTAGCTCGTGCGCATGATGTAGAGCGCTTCCTCGGCCGAAGGCGACTGCTGGAACTCCTCGACCGCCTGCTTGGCCCGGCTCGCGGCCGCGACGTAGGCGCCGCGGCGAAAGTAGTAGCTGGCCACGTGCACTTCGTAGGCGGCGAGCGAATTGACGATGTAGTTCATGCGCAGCCGCGCGTCGTCGGCGTAGGTCGACTGCGGGAACTGCTCGACAAGCTGGCGAAACGACTGGTAGGCGTCGCGCGCGGCCTGCTGATCACGTTCCGAAAGATCCTGACTGGAGATCACTCCGAACAGGCCGAGGTTGTCGTTGAAATTGACCAGACCCTGGAGGTAGAGCGCGTAGTCGAGCGCCGGGCTGGTCGGCTGCAGCTTGATGAAGCGCTCGAGCGCCGTCAACGCCTGCGCCTTCTCGCCGCTCTTCCAGAGGATGTAGGCGCGCTCGATCTGCGCCTGCTGCGACAGGATCGAGCCGGCGGCCCGGCCTTCCAGGCGTTCGTAGAGCTTGGCCGCCTTCTCGTAGTTGCCGGCCGAAGCCTCCTCCTTGGCATCGGCATACAACTCCTCCGGCGACATGCGGTTCGTCGCGTCGCGGCCGGGAGTGTCGCAGCCGGCGAGGAAAATCGTGATCGCCGTCATCGCCGACACTGCGAGGAAGGAACGGAACGAAGAGGAGGTCGGGATCATGCGCAACGAGGGCCGGCCGCGAGCCGCCGATGAGAACGAACGCGAATGGTATCTGGTCGACAAGGCGGACATCGAGGCGGAGGAGACGGTCGAAACGCGCTCCTTCAGCGTACCCGAAGGGGGCCACGGCCAGCGCCTGGACAAGGCGCTGGCGGCTTTCGTCGGCGAATTCTCGCGCAGCCATCTGCAGACGCTGATCCGCGACGGCCACGTGAGCGTGGATGGCACCGTGGTCGCCACCCCGGCGCAGCGCCTGCGGGCCGGCCAGCTGGTCGCCGCCACATTGGTGCCCACCGCCGAAAGCCGGGCCTATCGGCCCGAGTCGCTGCCGCTCAGCATCGTGCACGAAGACGATGACATCCTCGTGATCGACAAGGCCGCAGGCATGGTCGTCCATCCCGCGGCGGGCAACTGGTCGGGCACGCTGCTCAATGCCTTGCTCGCGCGCGATCCGGCGAGCGCGGCGCTGCCGCGTGCCGGCATCGTGCACCGACTCGACAAGGACACCTCGGGATTGATGGTGGTCGGCCGCACCCTGGCGGCGGTGACTGCGCTGGTACGTGCCATCGCGGCGCGTGACGTGCACCGCCAGTACCTCGCCATCGCCCATGGCGTGTCACCGGTTGCCCGGTTCAGCATCGAAGCCCCAATCGGGCGCGACCCGGCGATGCGCACCCGGATGGCGGTCGTCGCCTCGGGAAAGCCCGCCCGGACCGACGTCGAGTGCCTCGCGGTCGGCGGGGGCGTCTCGGCCCTTCGCTGCACCTTGCACAGCGGCCGCACGCATCAGATCCGTGTCCATCTGGCATCGCACGGACAGCCGCTCGTCGCTGACACGCTCTACGGCGGCCGGCCGATGCTCGGCATGCAGCGCCAGGCCCTGCACGCGACCCATCTGGCGTTCGACCATCCGGTGTCGCGGCAGACAGTGGTCTTCGATGCTGCGCCACCGGCCGATTTCGCCGCCGCCTGGCAATGCGTCGCCCCGATCGGGCCGGCAAGCTGATCGATCTTTGCCGTCAGCGCGGGTCCGGTACAATGTGTCGATTCCGTTTCGATGCGGGCGCGCCCGGGGAGCAGCGACGGCGCTGCCGGTGACAGAACAACGCATCGCAACGCGACCGGCGCCCAGCGCGCCAACCGAGTTTTCGGCCAGCCATCGCAGCCGACCCGATGCGTCTATGACGCAACGATTGCCGCGTTGATCGCGGCGCCGAGGATCACTCTGACCACGGGCCGCCCGAAGCGGCCGAGGATCTGCACGAAGACATGAATACCCTGGATGCGAAGCGCGTCCTCGAAGCCGCGCTCATCTGCGCAGGTCAGCCCGTGCCGCTGCGCGACCTGGGCACCTTGTTCGCCGACGAGATCGGGCCCGACACCCTGCGTGGCATGCTCGACGAACTCGCCCTGGGCTGCGCCGAGCGCGGCATCGAGCTGGTGTCGGTGGCCTCCGGTTGGCGCTACCAGAGCCGGCCGGACATGGCGCCCTATCTCGCCCGCCTGAGCCCCGAACGCCCGCCGCGCTATTCCCGGGCGCTCATGGAGACGCTGGCCATCATTGCCTACCGGCAGCCGGTCACGCGAGGCGATATCGAGGACATCCGCGGCGTCGCCGTGGCGGCGTCGATCATCAAGCAGCTCGAGGACCGCGGCTGGATCGAGGCGATCGGCTACCGCGAGGCCATCGGCCGGCCGGCGCTGCTGGCGACGACCCGACAGTTCCTCGACGATCTCGGGCTGTCGAGCCTGGAGCAGCTGCCCGTTCTCGACGGAACCGGCGAGATTCGGCCGCTCGAGCTCGGCAACGGCCAGGACACGTCGCAGTCGACGCTGGCCTTTGCCGACGGCGGTGCCGAGCCCGTCGATGAAGACGCCGTCACTGCGTCCGGCAACGCTGCCGTCGCCGCCAACGAACCCGCCACCACCGAGCCGGCCGAAGTGCCGGCGACCGAACCCGACTTCCAGGAACCGAACGCATGAACGACTCCGACAGCTCTTCGCCCGCCGACCTCGCGCGGCCCGCCGAAGGCGAATCCGCCGTCGAGGCCAAGCCGGCGCGGCGCCGGCGCGCAGTCGTTAGTGAAGGCGATACGACGGCGTTGTTGCCGCAAGCCCCGGAAAGCAGGGCGAGCGGGCAGGAGGCTGCGACGGCCGGCGATGCCGGTGAGTCGAATCATGAGGCGGCGGGCACGACGAGCCACCGGGGAGGCACCCAGGCGGCCCCGCCGGGCTCTGCCGCCTCTGCCGGGCCGGACGCGGCGCAGGCCGGTCAGGCCGGCGAAGGCGCCCGCGGCGAGCGTGGGCGGCGCCGCAGCCGGCGCGATCGCCGGCGTGGCGAGGCGCGCAGCCAGGAGTTGCCGCCCGGATTCGAAGGCCCGATGCCCTATCGGGCGCCGCCGGCAGAAGCGGCGCCGGCCCCCGAGGCGGGCGAGGTGTTCTCGCACGTTCTTTCCGGCCAGTTCGACACCGAGTCGGAGCCCGCGGAGTCAGTCGACGCGGTGGAGGCCGGCGAGGAGCCGGTACGTCGCATCCTGGCTCCCGAGCCCGATGCGCCCAAGCTGCACAAGGTGCTGGCCCAGGCCGGCATCGGTTCGCGGCGCGACCTGGAAGACATGATCGCCGAGGGCCGGATCACGGTGAACGACGAGCCTGCCCACACCGGCCAGCGCATCTCGTTCGGCGACCGCGTCGCGGTCGACGGCGAGCCGGTCCGATTTCGCATCGCCCCGCCGCCCGCAAGAATCATTGCGTACCACAAGCCGGCCGGCGAGATCGTCAGCAACGACGATCCGCAGAACCGGCCGACGGTATTTCGACAGCTGCCGAGGTTGCAGCAGGGCAAGTGGCAGTCGGTGGGTCGGCTCGACATCAACACCGAAGGCCTTCTCCTGTTCACGAACTCGGGCGGCCTCGCCAATCAGCTGATGCATCCGCGCTTCGGCGTCGAGCGCGAGTACGCCGTGCGCGTGATGGGCACGCTCGACGACGAGGCCCGCAGCGAGCTGCTCGAAGGGGTCGAGATCGACGGCCAGCGCGCCGCGTTCAAGTCGATCGAGAAAGGTGGCGGTGAAGGCCTGAACCAGTGGTATCGCGTCGTCATCACCGAAGGCCGCAACCGTGAAGTGCGCCGGCTGTTCGAGGAGGTCGGCTTCACGGTGAGCCGGCAGATCCGCATCCGCTACGGAACGGTGGAGCTGCCGCACGGCCTCACGCGCGGCGTCTGGACCGACCTCGACGAGAACGACGTGCGCACGATCAGGCGCTTGGCCTCCGGCAATAGCGGCGAGCGCGCCCCTCGCGAGGACGCGCCGCGAGCCGAGGGCCCGGGCAAGCGTCGGGAGAACCGCGACGGCCGAGACAACCGAGGCCGAGGCCCGGAGCGACAGCGCCCGCCCGGTCCCCGTCGTGACGAGCCCCGATTCGAGCAGCCGCCACGTCAGGGCGAGCCGGTCGCGCGCCACGTCGATCACTCGGACGATCCGGACGCCGAAGTCGACCACGGGCCGATCCCGAACCCGCTTCAGCAGACCTTCGATCACCGATTCGTACAGGGACGCCGCATCGGACCGAACAGCGGCTTCGGCGCCGGTGGCAGCGCGCCCAGGCGCGGCGACGACAACGTCGGTGGCCCGAAACAGCCCGATCCGCTGCAGACCTCGGTCGGCTACATCGGAGCCGACGCCTTCCATCGCAAGAATCGCGGCCGCGGCAAGGGCGGTGGTGGCGGTGGTGGCGGTGGGGGCTAGGGTGGCGGGCAGGGGGGCGGGCAGGGCGGCGGATTCGGGGGCGGCGGCAGGCGCGGGCGCTAGCGGCGTCGCGCCTCAGCCGCTGTCGAGCCCTACAATCGAAGGCTTTGCCCAGCCCTTCGGAGAACAGGACATGGCCGTGGAACGCACGCTTTCGATCATCAAGCCCGATGCCGTGGAAAAGAACGTGATCGGGCAGATCTACTCGCGCTTCGAGGGCGCCGGGCTGAAGGTGGTCGCTGCGAAGATGGCCCATCTCTCGCGTGGCGACGCCGAGGCCTTCTATGCCGTGCACAAGGCGCGGCCCTTTTTCGGCGACCTGGTGTCGTTCATGATCTCGGGCCCGGTGATGATCCAGGTGCTCGAGGGCGACGACGCGATCGCGAAGAATCGCCAGTTGATGGGCGCGACCGATCCGAAGAAGGCCGACAAGAGCACGATCCGCGCCGACTTCGCGGCCAGCATCGATGCCAACGCGGTGCACGGCTCCGATGCCGCCGAGACGGCTGCTGGCGAGATCGCCTTCTTCTTCGCCGGCATGAACGTCCACGGGCGTTGACCCGACGGCCGCGGCGCCTGGCATGCTGAACCTGCTCCAGTTCGACCGCGCCGGGCTCGCGGCTTTTTGCGAGCGGCTCGGCGAAAAGCCGTTTCGGGCGACCCAGCTCTTTCGCTGGATCCACCAGCGCGGCGAGAGCGATTTCGGGGCGATGACCGATCTGGCGCGATCGCTGCGCGAGAAGCTCGAGGGGCGCGCCGTCGTTGCCGATCTGCCGGTCGCCAGCGAGCTGATCGCCAGCGATGGCACGGTCAAGTGGCTCTTCGACGTCGGTGCCGGCGACGCCGTCGAGACCGTCTTCATTCCCGAGGCCGGGCGCGGCACCCTGTGCATCTCGTCGCAGGCGGGATGCGCGGTCAACTGCCGCTTCTGCGCCACTGGGCACCAGGGCTTCAGCAGGAATCTCACCACCGCCGAGATCGTCGCCCAGCTGCGCTACGCGGAGTTCGCGCTGCGAAAACGCCTCGGCGTCGGCGGCGAACGCGCCATCACGAACGTGGTCATGATGGGGATGGGCGAGCCGCTGCAGAACTATTCGGCGCTGCTGCCGGCGTTGCGGACGATGATCGACGAGCACGGCTATGGCCTGTCGCGGCGCCGGGTGACGGTGTCGACCTCGGGTGTGGTGCCGATGATCGACCGCCTGCGCGACGATTGTCCCGTCGCCCTCGCCGTCTCACTGCACGCGCCGGACGACGCCCTGCGCGACGACCTCGTGCCGCTGAATCGAAAGTACCCGATCGCCGAGCTGCTGGCGTCGTGCCGAAGCTACCTGGCGCGGGCGCCGCGCGACTTCATCACACTCGAGTACTGCATGCTCGACGGCGTCAACGATTCGACAGGGCAGGCCGCCGCGCTGCTCGCGCTGGTTCGTGGCGACGGCTCGGCGGCGAATCCCGGCATCGCCTGCAAGGTCAACCTCATTCCGTTCAATCCCTTTCCCGGTTCGGGCCTGAGCCGTTCGCCGCCCGGCAGGATCGGCGAGTTCGCCGCCGTGCTGCAGGCGGGCGGGATCGTCACCACCGTGCGGCGCACCCGCGGCGACGACATCGCGGCGGCGTGCGGGCAATTGGCCGGCGAGGTCCGCGATCGCACCCGGGTCGGGGAGCGCCTCGCGCGGGCAGGGTTGGACGGGGTCGTCGCGCAGCGCGTCGCGGCGCCGCTCTCGCGGCGCGCCCCGGCGGCGGCCGGCGAGGTGCCCGGGCCATGAGCATGGCCGGATCCCGGACGGCCCGATTTCTGCTCCTGACGGTGCTGGCCGGAGCGTTGTGCGCCTGCGTCGCACCGCCGAAGGCCCAGGTGCCGGCCAACGAGACGAAGGATCGAGTCACCGCCTCCGACGAGCCCGAGGCGCAGAAGCGGGCCCGGGCGCGAATGGAGCTGGCGTCGGCTTACTTCGGCCGCGGCCAGGTGACCACCGCGCTCGACCAGGTGAAGCAGGCGATCGCCGCCGACCCCCTCTACGGCGAGGCATTCAACCTGCGCGGGCTCATCTACGCCAGCCTGGGCGATCCGGTGCTCGCAGAAGAAAGCTTCAAGCGGGCGCTGCAGCTGAACCCGCAGGATGCCGACACCATGCACAACTACGGCTGGTACCTGTGCCAGCAGAAGCGCTACCCCGAAAGCAATGCGTTGTTCAGGCAGGCGCTCGCGCAGCCGCAGTACCGTGGCACCGTGCGCACCCTCCTCGCACATGGCGTCTGCCAGGCGTTCGCGGGCAACCTGGACGCCTCCGCCGAGTCGCTGGCGCGCGCCTACGAGCTCGACCCAACCAACCCGTTCACGGCCACCAATCTCGCCGAGGTCCTCTACCGCCGCGGCGAATACCAGCGCGCACGCTTCTACGTCCGCCGCGTCAACGCCCAGCCCGAGGTGTCCAACGCGCAGACCCTCTGGCTCGCTGCCCGCATCGAACACCGCCTGGACAACGAGGCGGGCGCCAGGGGCTTCGGTACCGAGCTGCGCAATCGATTCCCCGATTCACGCGAGGCGGGTCTGTTCGCCCGCGGCGCCTACGATGAGTGAAGGCGTCCCTGCGGCAAGCCCGACGCCCGGGCCGACCGCCGGACGGCTTCTTCGCGAGGCGCGCGAGCGCCAGGGGCTGCACATCGCGGCCCTGGCGGCGTCGATCAAGGTGACGCCGAGAAAGCTCGAGCTGCTCGAATCTGACCGCTTCGACCTGCTGCCTGATGCCACGTTCGCCCGGGCCCTCGCGCAAACCGTCTGCCGGGCCCTGAAGATCGATTCGACGGCAGTGATGCGACTGCTGCCGCCGCTGGCCGGGCATCGTCTCGAGCAGGTCGGCGAGGGCCTCAACGCGCCTTTCCGCGATCGGCCCGGTCTGGCCAGCCCGCTTGGCGGGGGCGCGATCCGGACCGGCCCGGCGTTCTGGGCCACCGTCGTCGTCCTCGGCGCGGCCTTCGTCATCTACTTCATGCCGGGGCACCTGCCGTCGTGGACGTCGCCGGCCAGCGGGGCCGCGTCGGCGGCGGAATCGGTCGCGACCCCGGCCTCCGCGGCGCTGGCCGAGCCCGAATCCGCGGCGCCGGTGATGGCGGCGACCCTGACGGCACCCGTCGAGCCGGCTCCGACAACAGGCGCAGTGTCTGCGACGCCCTCGGCCGACACGGCGTCGATCGGCACCGTGGCGCCCGTGGTTGCCGGCGCCAGCCCGGCGCCGGCGGCCGCGCCGGCGGGCATCCTTGCCGTGCAAGCGGCCGCGGCCTCGTGGGTCGAGGTCATCGACGGCCGCGGCCAGGTCTTGCTGGCCCGGGTCGTGCAGCCAGGCGAAGCCGTTGGCATCGACGGCCCGCCGCCGTTCAAGCTGCGCATCGGCAATGCCGAGGGAACCCGGATCGTCTTTCGAGGTCAGCCGATCGAGCTGGCCGCCTTCACCCGCGACAACATCGCGCGGCTCGAGCTGAAGTAGTGAGCGAACCCATGGCCTCTCTCGATTTCGCGAACGATGCTTTCGTCGCCGCGGCGCGCCCCGGCCCGCGGCACTCGCGCCAGGCCATCGTGCGCTGGGGCCAGCGCGTCGTCACGATCGGCGGCGACGCACCCGTTCGCGTGCAGTCGATGACGAACACCGACACGGTCGACGCGATCGGCACTGCGATCCAGGTCAAGGAGCTGGCGATCGCCGGCTCGGAGCTCGTTCGCATCACCGTGAACACGCCGGAGGCCGCGGCGGCGGTGCCGCATGTGCGCGACCAGCTCGACCGCATGGGCATCGACGTGCCTCTCATTGGCGACTTCCACTACAACGGCCACCGCCTGCTCACCGACTATCCGGCCTGCGCCGAGGCGCTGTCCAAGTACCGGATCAATCCCGGCAATGTCGGCAAGGGCAACAAGCACGACCGGCAGTTCGCCCAGATGGTCGAGGTCGCCGCGCGCTACGACAAGCCGGTGCGCATCGGCGTCAACTGGGGCAGCCTCGACCAGGAACTGCTGACGACGCTGATGGACGAGAACGCGCTGCTCGCCGAACCGCACGAGCCGCAGCAGATCATGTACCGGGCGATCATCACGTCGGCGATCCAGTCGGCCCGGCGTGCCGAAGAGATCGGCCTCGCGCCGGAGCAGATCATCCTGTCGTGCAAGATGTCCGGCGTGCAGGACCTGATCAGCGTCTACCGGGCGCTGGCGCGGCGCGTCGACTATCCCTTGCATCTCGGCCTGACCGAAGCCGGCATGGGCACCAAGGGCACCGTCGCCTCCACGGCCGCGCTGGCCGTGCTGCTGCAGGAAGGCATCGGCGACACCATCCGCGTCTCTCTGACACCCCAGCCGGGCGAGGCGCGCACGCAGGAGGTGGTGGTCGCGCTCGAGATCCTGCAGTCACTCGGATTGCGGGCGTTCAACCCGAGCGTCACCGCCTGCCCGGGCTGCGGCCGCACGACGAGCACGACCTTCCAGGACCTCGCCAAGCAGATCGACGACTACCTGCGCGCGCAGATGCCGGTGTGGAAAGCGCGCTATCCGGGGGTCGAGACGATGAAGGTCGCGGTGATGGGCTGCATCGTCAACGGCCCGGGAGAGAGCAAGCACGCCGACATCGGCATCAGCCTGCCGGGCACCGGCGAGGCGCCGGCGGCCCCGGTCTTCATCGACGGCGAGAAGGCGCTGACGTTGCGCGGCGACGGCATTGCTCGCGAGTTCCAGTTGCTGGTCGAGACATACATCGAAAAGCGCTTCGGCGGCAGCACCGTTGCGGCATGACAGCGGGGCCCGACGGCTCCGCGACAAAAGACATGGCTGAAGCACTGCGTGCCGTCAAGGGCATGAACGACATCCTGCCGCCCGAATCGGCGCGCTGGGAATGGTTCGAGGACAAGGTCCGCGCTCTCATGCGCCGCTACTCCTACGCCAACGTGCGCACGCCGGTCGTCGAGCCCACGGCGCTCTTCGTGCGCGGCCTTGGCGAGGTGACCGACATCGTCGAAAAGGAGATGTATTCCTTCGAGGACGCCATGAATGGCGACCGACTGACGCTGCGCCCCGAGGCGACGGCCGGCATCGTCCGCGCGATGGTCGAGCACAACGCGCTCTACAACGGGCCGCTTCGCCTGTGGAGCGAAGTCACGCTGTTCCGCCACGAGCGGCCGCAGAAGGGACGTTATCGCCAGTTCCACCAGATCGACGTCGAGGCGCTCGGCCACGCCGGGCCGGACGTCGATGCCGAGCAGATCCTGATGTGCCGCGCCCTCTTCAGGGACCTCGGCCTGGTCGAAGAACGAGACGTCCGCCTCGAGATCAACAGCCTGGGTCAGCCCGACGAGCGCACGGCGCACCGGGAGGCGCTGATCGCCTACTTCGCGCAGCACGCCGACGCGCTCGACGACGACGCGCGCCGGCGCCTGCACAGCAACCCGCTGCGCATCCTCGACAGCAAGAACGCGTCGATGCAGGCGATCGTCGAGGCGGCACCGCGGCTGATGGAATTCCTCGGCGCCGAGTCGCTCGCCCATTTCGCCGCCGTGCGCGGTGTCCTCGACGCCACCGGCCTCGCCTACCGGGTCAATCCGCGCCTCGTGCGCGGCCTCGACTACTACAACCTGACCGTGTTCGAGTGGGTCACCGACCGGCTCGGCTCGCAAGGTACGGTGTGCGGCGGGGGCCGCTACGACGGCCTGTTCGGCCAGCTCGGCGGCAAGCCGACCCCGGCCGTCGGCTGGGGCATGGGCATCGAGCGCATGCTGCTGCTGCTTCAGGAAGCGAGCGTGGCAGTGCCGACGGTGGCGCTGGACGCCTACGCGATCGTGCCCCGCCCGGAGGCGCTGCCGGTGGCGATGGTCGCCTGCGAGGCCCTCCGTGCCGCCGGCCTTGCCGTGCAGATGCATGCCGCCGGCGCCGACGGCTGGGGCAGCATGAAGTCGCAGTTTAGGAAGGCCGACGGCAGCGGTGCGCGCTACGCCCTCATCTTTGGCGACGACGAATGGGCGCGTGGCGAGGTCGCCGTCAAGGCGCTGCGCGACGCCGACGCGGCGCAGCGATCGCTGCCCCTGGCCGAGGTGGCGGCCTGGGCGGCGAGCCTCGCCTCATAATCACAGGTTTGCCCAGACCCCCCGCCATGGCCACCCATCTCGATCTCGAAGAACAGGAACAGCTCGACCAGCTGAAGGCCTTCTGGCAACAGTACGGCAACCTCGTCACCTGGACGCTGATCATCGTCCTCGGCGCCTTCGGCGCGTGGAACGGCTGGAACCTCTGGCAGCGCAACCAGGCCGAGAAAGCGGCTCTCCTCTACGACGAGCTCGACCGCGCTTCCCGCACCGGCGACGTCGAGCGCACGACGAACATCTTCGGCGACATGAAGGACCGATACGGTCGCGCCGTCTTCACCCAGCAGGGCGGGCTGCTCGCCGCCCGCGTCGCCGCCGACAAGGGCCGGACCGACCTTGCGCGCGCCGCGCTCGCCTGGGTCGCCGACAACGCGACCGTCGACGAGTACCGGGCGGCCGCGCGTCTGCGCCTGGCTGGACTGCTCCTCGACGAGAAGAAGTACGAGGAGGCACTGAAGCAGCTCGAGCTGGTCGACGCCGGTGAGTTCGCCGCGCTCGTCGCCGATCGACGCGGCGACATCCAGCAGGCCCAGGGCAAGTCGGCCGAGGCCCGGGTGGCCTACGACAAGGCGTGGCAGGCCATGGCGCCCGACGTCGAATACCGCAAGGTCATCGAAGCCAAGCTGAACGTGCTCGGCGCCCAGCCGACGGCGTCGACTGCGAGCGGTGCGGAGGTGACGAAATGACAGCCCGCTCGAGCCGTTTCGGTCGAGCCGTCCGCCTGATGGGCGGGTGCGCGGCGGTGCTCTCGCTGGCCACGGGGTGTTCCTCGTGGTTCGGCCCGGACCGGCCGAAGCCGAAGCCGCTGGCGGCTATTGCCTCGCCGATGTCGGTGCAATCAACCTGGAAGCTGTCGATCGGGAAGGTCGATTTCGCGCAGGCGATAGCCGTCAACGGCCACGTCGTGACCGTGGCGGCTGGCGACGGCACCGTCGTCGCCGTCGACGCGCAGAACGGCCGCCCGCTCTGGCGTGCCAGCGTCGGCGCCAGGCTCTCGGCCGGCGTCGGCAGCGACGGCAAGTCGGCGGCGGTGGTCACTCGCGACGGCGACCTGGTCGTCCTCGAGGCCGGTGCGGTCAAATGGCGCAAGCCCCTGCGAGTGCGAGTCGCCTCGGCCCCGCTGGTGGCCGGCGAGCGCGTGTTCGTGCTCGCCGTCGACCGCAGCGTTCAGGCGTTCGACGGCCAGACGGGGCAGAAGCTCTGGCAGTTCCAGCGCCCCGGCGACCCGCTCGCGCTGTCCCAGTCGGGCGTCCTCGTCGCCTTCAAGAACACTCTCGTCGTCGGCCAGGGCCCGCGCCTGGCCGGGCTCGATCCGGTCGCGGCGACGCTGCGCTGGGAAGTGGCGATCGGTTCGCCCCGCGGCGCCAACGAGATCGAGCGCCTGGCCGACCTCGTCGGCCCGCCGGTGCGCGCCGGCGACGTGCTGTGCGCACGTTCGTTCCAGGCCGGCGTCGGCTGCGTCGACGCCGAGGCCGGAGCGGTGCGCTGGACCAAGACCGTCGGCGGCACCGAGGCGATCGGCGGCGACGCCGACATGCTCTTCGGTGCCGACGCGTCTGATCGCCTGTCGGCCTGGCGGACGCCGAGCGGCGACGTCGCCTGGACGTCGGAGGTGTTGATGTTCCGTTCGCTATCGGCGCCGGCAGCGATCGGCAGCTCGGTCGTGTTCGGCGACGGCGACGGCATGCTGCACTGGCTGTCGCGCGACAAAGGCGAAGCCCGGGCCCGCATCCCGACCGACGGCAGCGCCATCGTCGTCGCGCCGGTGGTGGTGGGCGGCCAGTTGATCGTGCTGACCCGCTCCGGCGGTCTGTTCGCGTTCAGACCGGGCTGAGCCCCGGGGCGGCGTCGGCGAGCGACATGAAACCGGTGATCGCGCTGGTCGGCCGGCCGAACGTCGGTAAGTCGACGCTCTTCAACCGCCTGACCAAGACGCGCGACGCCATCGTTGCCGACCTGTCGGGCCTCACGCGAGATCGCCACTACGGCGACGCCCGGCTCGGCGACCGCGCCTTCATCGTCGTCGACACCGGCGGCTTCGAGCCCGAGAACCCGATCGGCATCGTCCGCGAGATGGCGCGGCAGACGCGCCAGGCGGTAGCAGAGGCCGACGTCGTCGTCTTCGTCGTCGATGTCCGTGCCGGCGTTTGCGCCCACGACCACGACATCGCGCGGTTCCTGCGGATCGCCGGCAAGAAGGTCGTGCTGACCGTGAACAAGGCCGAGGGCATGGCCGAGTCGCCCGCCGTGGCCGAGTTCTACGAGCTCGGGCTCGGCGAACCACAGGTCATCTCGTCGGCGCATGGCCAGGGCATCGGTCAGCTGCTCGAGAGGGCGCTCGATGCCGCCGCTGCCGACGCCGCGGCCGAGGAAGGGGATGAGCCCGAGCGCGACGATGCGTCGCCGACTCGCCTGGCCGTCGCCGGGCGGCCGAACGTCGGCAAGTCGACGCTCATCAACGCCTGGCTCGGCGAGGAGCGGCTGGTCGCCTTCGACCAGCCGGGAACGACGCGCGACGCGATCCGCGTGCCGTTCGAGCGCGCCGGACAGCATTTCGAGCTGATCGACACGGCGGGCCTCAGGAAGCGCGGCAAGGTGTTCGAGGCGGTCGAGAAGTTCTCCGTCGTCAAGACGCTGCAGGCGATTACCGAGGCCGACGTCGTGCTCCTGCTGCTCGACGCGACCCAGGGCGTGACCGACCAGGACGCGCACATCGCCGGATACGTCCTCGAGAGCGGCCGCGCCGTCGTCGTCGCCGTCAACTAGTGGGACGCCGTCGATGCCTACCAGAAGGAGTTGCTGCAACGCTCGATCGAGCAGCGTCTGCCCTTCTTGCGCTTCGCCCCGGTGCTCATGATCTCGGCGACGCGCCGACAGGGATTCGCGCCGGTCTGGAAGACGATCGCCGAGGCGCGCGCCTCGGCGTCGCGAAAGATGCCGACGCCGGTGCTGACCCGGTTGCTCCAGGAAGCGGTGCAGCATCAGAGTCCACGCCGCGCGGGCGCCTTCCGTCCGAAGCTGCGCTACGCGCACCAGGGTGGATCGAACCCGCCCGTGATCGTGATCCACGGCAACTCGCTCGAGCACGTGACCGACGTCTACAAGCGCTACCTCGAAGGGCGTTTTCGGGCCCACTTCAAGCTCACGGGCACGCCGCTCCGGATCGAGATGCGCTCGTCGAAGAATCCCTACGCGAGCCGCGACGCGTGAGCCATTCCCCTACGGCCGCTTGCGCGGCAATCGCTGTGCTAAGGTGCCTCGCTCCAGAACACATCACGGAGTTTCAACGTGAGCAACAAAGGGCAGCTCTTACAAGACCCCTTCCTGAATCTGCTTCGCAAGGAGCACGTTCCGGTTTCCATCTACCTCGTCAACGGGATCAAGCTGCAGGGCCACATCGAGTCGTTCGATCAGTACGTCGTCCTGCTGCGCAACACCGTCACGCAAATGGTCTACAAGCACGCGATCTCGACCGTCGTGCCGGGACGTGCCGTGAACTTCCAGGCTGCCTCCGAGCCCGCCGAGCAACCTTGAGGCGCGCGGGCTCCTGCACGCTGCCGCGGCATTGAGCGCCGACAGGAAAGCTCCGGCCGAGGCGCCTGCGCGCGCCGTCCTGGTCGGCGTCGATTTCGGCAGGAAGGCGTTCGACGACACGCTCGACGAGCTCGCCCTGCTGGCGGAATCGGCCGGCGACGTCGCCGTCGCGCGCGTGATCGCGCGCCGCAAGGCCCCGGATGCCGCCTTCTTCGTCGGCTCGGGCAAGGCCGACGAACTGCGCGAGCTTGTCCAGCTGCATCAGGCCGAGGTCGTCCTGTTCGACCAGGCGCTGGCGCCGGCACAGCAGCGCAACCTCGAGCGGCATCTGGGCGTCGCCGTCGCCGACCGGACGATGCTCATTCTCGAGATCTTCGGCGAGCGGGCGAGAAGCCACGAGGGCAAGTTGCAGGTCGACCTGGCGCGCCTTCAGTACCTGTCGACCCGACTGGTGCGGCGCTGGAGTCACCTCGAGCGCCAGCGTGGCGGCATCGGCAACCGCGGTGGCCCGGGCGAGGCGCAGATCGAGCTCGACCGGCGGATGATCGGCGAGCGCATCAAGAACATAAGAAAGCAGCTCGAACGGGTCAAGCGCCAGCGCGGCACGCAGCGCCGGGCGCGCGAGCGCAACCAGACCTTCCGCGTCTCGCTCGTCGGCTACACGAATGCCGGCAAGTCGACGCTCTTCAACGCGCTGGTCGACGCCTCGGCCTTCGCCGCCGACCAGCTCTTCGCCACCCTAGACACGACCACGCGCAAGCTGGCGCTCGAGGGTGTCGAGCGCTCGGTGTCGCTCTCCGACACCGTCGGCTTCATCCGCGACCTGCCGC
This sequence comes from Burkholderiales bacterium, assembly GCA_038225015.1. GTDB lineage: Bacteria > Pseudomonadota > Gammaproteobacteria > Burkholderiales > Burkholderiaceae_C > Schlegelella_A. Next base: position 28,898 of record JBBRFB010000003.1, on the reverse strand, counting down.
ATACCCTGATCGAGGCTTTCGAGGCGACGCTGCAGGAGGCGGCCGACGCCGACCTGCTGCTTCACGTCGTCGACGGCGCCAACCCCGAGCTTGTCGGGCAGATCGCCGAGGTCGAGCGCGTGCTCGCGCAGATCGGTGCCGCCGACGTGCCGAAGATCTTGGTCTTCAACAAGCTCGATCGCTTTGCCGAGACCGAGCGGCCCCGCGCCGCGAGCGACCGGTTCGAGCTCGCGCAGGGGCTGAGCGTGCCACGAATTTTCGTTAGCGCACGCAGCGGCGAAGGACTCGACCTGCTGAGGAGCGCGATCGCTGACGCCGTCCTCGAACGGCCTGACGCCGAGGCCTTGAATACGCGTCCCCCGGCCCCACCTGCCGACGACGAGCCGGGAAGCGACCTGTCGCCTGACCACGACGCCGCAAGCGAGCTCGCTCGCGACGGCACCTATCATTCGCACGCCTGACGGCGCCGCCGACCGAACTCTTCTCGTAGTCCCGACATGCCGCATATCCACTCGTTCCCTGGTTCTCGCCGCCGAAGCCGCTGGGCCGAGCTGCGGGCCGCAGCGGTCACCTTCGTCGCGGCGCTGGCGTCGCGGCTGGCGAGGCCCTGGGGCGGTGTTCGTCGGCCAGACGCGATCGAGCAGAGTGGCGGCGGCCGCGGCGACGGCCCGCCCGACCTCGACGAGCTCTGGCGCGACCTCAATCGCAAGCTCGGCGGCCTGTTCGGCGGTCGCGGCAGTGGCCCGAGGCGCGGCAACGGCAGTGGCAATGGCAGCGGCGATCCGGGCGACGGGCCGAGCTTCCAGCCCAACATGCGCAGCGCCGGCGTCGGCGCGGCGCTGATCGCCGGCGTCATCGTCCTGATCTGGCTCGGCAGCGGCGTCTTCATCGTGCAGGAGGGCCAGCAGGCGGTCGTCACTTCGTTCGGCCGCTACAGCCACACCGTCGATGCCGGCTTCCAGTGGCGTCTGCCGTACCCATTCCAGGCGCACGAGACGGTCAACGTGACGCAGCTGCGCGCCAAGGAGGTCGGCCGCAACGCCGTGATCCAGGCGACGGGCTTGCGCGATTCGTCGATGCTCACCCGCGACGAGAACATCATCGACATCCGCTTCACCGTCCAGTACCGGATCAAGGACGCGCGCGCCTTCCTGTTCGAGAACCGCGACCCTGAAGAGGCGGTGACGCTCGCCGCCGAGTCGGCGGTACGCGAGATCGTCGGCAAGAGCACGATCGACTCGGTGCTGTACGAGCAGCGCGACGCCATCGCCGCCGAGTTGGTGCGTTCGGTCCAGGCCCAGCTCGACCGGCTGAAGGCCGGCATCGTCATCGTCAACGTCAACGTGCAGAGTGTGCAGCCGCCGGAGCAGGTGCAAGCGGCGTTCGAAGACACGTTGAAGGCCGGCCAGGACGGCGACCGGCTGAAGAAGGAGGCGATCGCCTATGCGAGCGCCGAGATCCCGAAGGCGGCCGGCACGGCGTCGCGGCTGCGTGAGGAGGCCGAAGGCTACAAGTCGCGCGTGACCGCCCAGGCTGAAGGCGACGCCGACCGCTTCTCTCGCCAGCTCGCCGAATACCAGAAGGCGCCGCAGGTGACCCGCGACCGTCTCTACATCGACACCATGCAGCAGGTCTTCTCGAACGTGAGCAAGGTGCTGATCGATTCCCAGGGCAGCGCCAACCTGCTGTCGCTGCCGCTCGACCGGCTGCTGCAGCAGGCCGCGGCGGCGGCGGCACCGGCAGCCGCCACCGCCACCGCGCCGAGCGCTCCTGCCCCCGACACCGCGCAGACCGGCTCGACGGTCGACGTCCGCTCGCGCGACAACCAGCGCAACCGCGACCGCGAAGGTCGCTGAAGCCGGAAAGCACCGACCATGAATCGCATCGGCTTCATCATCGGCGGCATCCTGCTGCTCCTGATGCTCGCATCGTCCACGATCTTCATCGTCGACCAGCGCCAGGTCGCGGTCGTGTACGAATTCGGGCAGATCAAGGAAGTCATCCAGGAGCCGGGGCTGAAGTTCAAGATGCCGCCGCCGTTCCAGAACGTGGTCTTCCTCGATAGGCGCATCCAGACGCTCGACAGCACCGAGACGCGGCCTATCTTCACCGCGGAAAAGAAGAGCCTCGTCATCGACTGGCTGGTCAAGTGGCGGATCAGCGAGCCGCGTCAGTTCATCCGCAACAACGGCGTCGACATCAGGAATCTCGAAGCAAGGCTGTCGCCGATCGTGCACGCCGCCTTCAACGAGGAGATCACGAAGCGCACCGTCGGCGGCGTGCTCTCCGGCGAGCGCGACAAGGTCATGCAGGACGTGCGCAGCCGTCTCGGCGACGACGCGAAGTCGTTCGGCATCGAGATCCTCGACGTTCGCATCAAACGGGTCGATTTCGTCGCCAACATCACCGACTCGATCTACAGCCGCATGGCCTCCGAGCGCAAGCAAGTCGCCAACCAGCTGCGCGCGACCGGCGCCGCCGAGGGCGAGAAGATCCGCGCCGACGCCGACCGCCAGCGCGAGGTCATCATTGCCGAGGCCTACCGCGACGCCCAGAAGGTGAAGGGCGAGGGCGACGGCAAGGCGTCAGCGATCTTCGCCAACGCATTCGGCAAGGATCCGCAATTCGCCCAGTTCTATCGCAGCCTCGAGGCGTATCGGGCGAGCTTTCGCGGCAAGAACGATCTGATGATCGTCGACCCGAACACAGAATTCTTCAAGGCCATGCGCGGCGGCTCGCAGGCACAGGCGGCGCCGCGAAAGTAGCGATTGGGCGATATCGGCTTCTGGGACGTGGCCATGAGCGCCCTGGCCCTGATGCTCGTCATCGAAGGCGTGCTGCCGTTTCTCAGCCCGCCGGCGTGGCGCCGCGTCTTCGAGCGGGCGGCGCGCATGAGCGACGGCCAGATCCGCTTCCTCGGCCTGACGAGCATGCTGGCCGGTCTGGCCATGCTGCTGGTCTTCTGGGCCTGAGCGCGCGCACTCGCCGCGGGCGCGGCCGGGCCCGAACCCGCCGGTACAATCCTGTTTTCAATCCGCGGCGTTTTCGCATGTCCTCTGCCTGGCTCTTGCCGGAGCACATCGCCGACGTCCTGCCCGCGCGGGCGCGCCACGTCGAGCGACTTCGCCGTGGCTTGCTCGACGCGGCCGAGACGTTCGGTTTCGAGCTGGTGATTCCGCCGATGCTCGAGCACATCGAGTCGCTCCTGACCGGCACCGGTCACGCGCTCGATCTGCAGACCTTCAAGCTCGTCGACCAGCTCAGCGGCCGCACCCTCGGCATCCGCGCCGACAGCACGCCGCAGGTGGCGCGCATCGATGCGCACATGCTGAACCGCCCCGGTGTCACCCGCCTCTGCTACTGCGGCCCGGTGCTGCATACCCGCGCTTCGGGCAGCGACGCGACGCGCGAGCCGCTCCAGTTCGGTGCCGAGATCTACGGACACGACGGACTCGAGGCCGATCTCGAGATCCAGCAGCTCGCGCTCGAATGCCTCCACGTCGCCGGCCTCGATCGCGTCGTGCTCGATCTCGCCGACGCCCGCATCGTGCGAGCGATGCTGGCCGGCGTGCCGGTCGGCGGCGAGCGGCTCGACGCGGTCTACGAGGCGCTCGCCGCCAAGGACGTGGTCGAGCTGAGGACGCTGGCCCGAGAGTTCCCTGCCGAAGCCCGGCGCGGCCTCGACGTTCTGGTGTCCCTCTATGGCGACGAGGGCATCCTCGACGAGGCGCGCAGGCTTCTTCCCGAGCGGGCCGGCGTATCACGCGCACTGGCCGACCTGGGCTCGCTGGCGGCCCATGCGCGCGAGGCCTTCCCGCAGGCGAGGGTCGGGTTCGACCTCGCCGACTCGAGCGGTTACGCCTACTACAGCGGGGCTCGTTTCGCGGTCTATGCCGAAGGCGCGAGCGATGCCGTCGCTCGCGGCGGCCGCTACGACGAGGTCGGTGCCGTCTTCGGCCGGAACCGCCCCGCCGTCGGTTTCGGCCTCGACGTGAAGGAGCTGGCCACGCTGACCCCGGCCGCCGTCGGCCGTACCGCAATTCGGGCCCGCTGGTCCGGCCAGGCAGCGCAGCGCGAGGCGATGCGCGGCCTGCGCCAGAGCGGCGAGATTGTCGTTGCCGACTTTCCCGGCCAGGAGGAGGCCGGTGCGTCGATCGGCTGCGATCGAAGCCTCGTCAGCCGCGATGACCGGTGGGTCGTCGAGCCCCGAGCTTCGTCATGACGGACGCGAGCACCCCATGAGCACCCGAGGGCACGACCGAGGCATGGCGGAGAACAAGGGCGGCCGAAACGTCGTCGTCGTCGGCACGCAGTGGGGCGACGAGGGCAAGGGCAAGGTCGTCGACTGGCTCACCGACCACGCCCAGGTCGTCGCCCGCTTCCAGGGCGGCCACAACGCCGGTCACACGTTGGTGATCCGCGGCGTGAAGACGGCTCTGCAGCTCATCCCCTCGGGCGTCATGCGTGACGGTGTCGCCTGCTACATCGGCAACGGCGTCGTCGTCGACCCGACTCATCTTCTCGCAGAGATCGGCCGGCTCGAGGCGATGGGGCTCGACGTCCGGTCGCGCCTGCTCGTCAGCGAATCGTGCCCGCTGATCCTGCCTTTCCACGTCGAGGTCGACAAGGCGCGCGAGCTGCAGCGCGAGTCCAACGGCACGGGAAAGATCGGCACCACCGGTAAAGGCATCGGCCCGGCCTACGAAGACAAGGTGGCGCGACGTGCGCTGCGCGTTCAGGACCTCAAGCATCCCGAGCGGTTCGCCGCCAAGCTGCGCGAGCTCCTCGTCCTGCACAACGCCGCCCTCGAAGGGCCACTGCACGGCCGGACGCTCGAATTCGAGCCGATCATGGAGCTGGCGATGCGTGCCGGAGAAGCCCTGCGGCCGATGGTCGGCGACGTCGGCTACGCGCTCTATAACGCCCACCTGCGCGGCGACAACATCCTGTTCGAGGGGGCGCAGGGCACGCTGCTCGACATCGACCACGGCACCTACCCGTTCGTCACCTCGAGTAACTGCGTCGCCGGCAATGCCTCCGCCGGGTCCGGTGTCGGCCCCGACCAGCTGCACTACATCCTCGGCATCACCAAGGCCTATACGACACGCGTCGGCGCCGGGCCTTTTCCCACCGAGTTGCCGATCGACGAATCCGGCTCGATCGGCCACCACCTGTCGAGCGTGGGCCAGGAGCGCGGCACCGTCACCGGGCGGGCCCGCCGCTGCGGCTGGCTCGACGCAGCGGCCCTGAAGCGCTCGATCATCATCAACGGCATCTCGGGCCTGTGCATCACCAAGCTCGACGTCCTCGACGGTCTGGCCGAGATCAAGGTAGCCGTGGGTTACCAGCTCAACGGCCGACGGGTCGACATCCTGCCGCTCGACGCCGACGACATCGCCGCCTGCGTGCCGATCTATGACAGCTTCCCGGGCTGGTCGCAGAGCACGTTCGGCGCCACCGAATGGGAGGCGCTGCCCCTCAATGCCCGCCGCTACCTCGAGCGCGTCGAGGCTTTCATCGGCGCGCCGATCGACATGGTCTCGACCGGCCCGGATCGCACCCACACCATCCTGCTCCGCCACCCCTTCCGGCCCGACCGGGCACCGGCCCCGTCGTCCCGGCTGGCTGCCTGAAGACGACTGCCGCCCTTTTCGCGCCAAGGACAACGCATGCTCACCGACGACGGCAAGCACCTGTACGTTTCATGGGACGAGTACCACATGCTGATCGAGCGGCTCGCGCTCAAGATCCATGCGTCGGCCTGGAAGTTCGACCAGATCCTCTGCCTCGCACGCGGTGGAATGCGGCCAGGCGACGTGCTCTCGCGCGTATTCGACAAGCCGCTGGCGATCATGGCCACCAGCTCTTACCGCGCCGAGGCCGGCACCATCCAGGGCCGGCTCGACATGGCGAAGTACATCACCCTGCCCAAGGGCGATCTCGCCGGCCGGGTGCTCCTCGTCGACGACCTCTCGGACTCGGGCATCACGCTGCGCGCCGTGGTCGACCGCCTGCGCGGCATGCCGTCGATCAGCGAGCTGAAGTCGGCCGTCATCTGGACCAAGGGCGTCTCCAGCTACACGCCCGACTACTACGTCGAGCTGCTGCCGACCAGCCCCTGGATCCACCAGCCCTTCGAGGAATACGACGACCTCCGGCCCGACGGCCTGGCGAAGAAGTTCGTCATCTGATGGCGGGCCGGCCCGCACGCGGCGACACCCCGAAAAAAAGCCCGCCGAGGCGGGCTTCGCACGATCTACACGCTGTTGGTGCCCAGGAAGGGACTCGAACCCCCACGGAGTTACCCGCTAGTACCTGAAACTAGTGCGTCTACCAATTCCGCCACCTGGGCATCTCAGGCAACCACGGACTTTATCATCAAAGAAACAACATCCAAATCTCCTCCCGCGATCGGAACCGAGCTGATGAGCGAGGTCGAGGGGAGCATCCAGGGCCATCGAGATGGCCACGGCTTTCTCGTTCGGCAAGGCGAACTGCCTGACGTGTACCTGTCGCCGCAGGAGATGCGCTCCGTCCTGCACCACGACCGGGCCAAGGCGCGCATCGTCCGCTACGACAAGAAGGGCCGGCCGGAAGGTCGCCTGCTCGAGATCGTCGAGCGCCGGAAGGCGCCCATCATCGGCAGGCTGCTGCACGAAAGCGGCATCTGGCTGGTCGCGCCGGAAGACAAGCGCTACGGCCAGGACATCATCGTGCCGCGCAACGGCATCGCCGGCGCGACCGCCGGCCAGGTGGTCGCCATCGAGCTCACCGAGCCGCCGTCGCTGCATTCGCAGCCTCTCGGTCGGGTCACCGAGGTGCTCGGCGAGATCGACGACCCCGGCATGGAGATCGAGATCGCGGTGCGCAAGTACGAGGTGCCGCATGTCTTCTCGCAGGCCACGCTCGACCAGGCGGCGGCCCTCTCGGAGACCATCCGGCCGGCCGACCGCAAGGGCCGCGTCGACCTGACCGACGTGCCGCTCGTCACGATCGACGGCGAGGACGCGCGCGACTTCGACGACGCCGTCTATTGCGAGCCGGTGAAGATCGACAAGGGCAAGGGGTGGCGACTGGTGGTCGCGATTGCCGACGTCAGCCACTACGTCAAGCCCGGCGAGCCCCTGGACGGCGACGCCTACGAACGGGCGACCTCGGTCTACTTCCCGCGCCGCGTCATTCCGATGCTTCCGGAGAAACTGTCGAACGGCCTGTGCTCCCTCAACCCCGACGTCGAGCGGCTGGCGATGGTCTGCGACATGCTGATCGCGGCCGACGGCGAACTCCACGCCTACCAGTTCTTCCCCGCCGTGATCCGCTCGGCGGCCCGCTTCACCTACACCGAGGTCGCCGCGATCCTGGCGAACACGCGCGGGCCGGAAGCGGCCCGCTGGGCGGCGCTGGCGCCGCACCTGCTCGACATGCACGACGTCTATCGCGCGCTCCTGCGGGCTCGGCTCAAGCGCGGCGCGATCGACTTCGAGACGACGGAGACGCAGATCGTCTGCGACGAGAACGGCCATATCGCCAAGATCGTGCCGCGCACGCGCACCGAGGCGCACCGCCTGATCGAGGAGTCGATGCTGGCGGCCAACGTCTGCTCGGCCGATTTCATCGCCCGCGCCAAGCACCCGGCGCTCTACCGGGTACACGAGGGCCCGACGCCGGAAAAGCGGACACTGCTGCAGAACTACCTGAAGGCGCTCGGCCTCGGTCTCGGGATCGGCGACGACCCGAAGCCGGCTGAATACCAGGCGATCGCGGCGGCGACGAAAGACCGCCCCGACGCGGCGCAGATCCACTCGATGCTCCTGCGCTCGATGCAGCAGGCGATCTACACGGGCATCAACGCCGGCCACTTCGGCCTTGCCTACGACGCCTACACCCATTTCACGAGCCCGATCCGGCGCTATCCCGACCTGCTCGTGCACCGCGTCATCAAGGCGCTTCTCACCGGAAAGCGCTACATGCTGGCGGCGCGCGCTGCCACCGCGGCACCCGCGAAGAAGAAGTCCGGGGCTGCCAAGTCGGCCGAGGCCCGGCCCGGGCGGCCCGTGGTCGCGCCGGGCAGCGAGCTCGAAGCCTGGGAAACCGCCGGCGCGCATTGCAGCGCCAACGAGCGGCGTGCCGACGAAGCCTCGCGCGACGTCGAGGCGTGGCTCAAGTGCCGCTACATGCGCGAACATCTCGGCGAGGAATTCGGCGGCACGGTCAGCGCCGTCACCGGCTTCGGCGTCTTCGTGCAGCTCGACGGTCTGTACGTCGAAGGGCTCGTCCACGTCACCGAGCTCGGCGGCGAGTACTTCCGCTTCGACGAGGTCCGCCAGGAGCTGCGCGGCGAGCGCACCGGCGTTCGCTACGTCATCGGCACGCGCGTTCGCGTTCAGGTGAGCCGGGTCGATCTCGACGGTCGCAAGATCGACTTCCGCATGGTCAAGGACGGTGCCGAGGAGGTCGCCGGCGCTCTGCGCGCGCGTCGCGCCAAGGCCGGCGACATCGACGCTGCCGCAGCGAGCGAGCTTGCCGCGCTGAAAGGGACCGACCGGGCGGTGAAGGCAGGGACCAAGGCCAAAGCCAAGGCCCGGCCGGCGGGCGCGGTGGGCGCGGCCCGCGCCGGCAAGGCGACGGCGCGCAAGTCGTCGGCGGTGCGCGGCGGTACCCGCGGCGCCACCCGTCGCTAGTCGGGCGCGCGAGACTAAGTCGTCTTGCACACACACGAAGAAGGAAAGAAGCAGATGTCGATTCGATTCGAAGGGCGGGTCGCGATCGTCACCGGTGCTGGCGGTGGCCTCGGCCGCCAGCACGCACTGGCGCTCGCCGGGCGCGGCGCGCGTGTCGTCGTCAACGATCTCGGCGCCGCGGTCGACGGCGCCGGCGGCGCTCCGGGCGCCGCGGAAAAGGTCGCCGCGGAGATCCGGGCCGCCGGCGGCCAGGCGATCGCCAACGGCGCGTCGGTCACCGACGTCGACGCCGTCCAGGCCATGGTCGACGACGCGATGCGCGAGTGGGGGCGCGTCGACATCCTCGTCAACAACGCCGGCATCCTGCGCGACAAGAGCTTCGCGAAGATGGCATTGGCCGATTTCCGGCTCGTGATGGACGTCCACCTGATGGGCGCCGTGCATTGCACGAAAGCGGTCTGGGACATCATGCGGGCACAGAACTACGGGCGCGTCGTGATGACGACGTCGTCGTCGGGCCTCTACGGCAACTTCGGCCAGGCGAACTACGGCGCTGCCAAGATGGCCCTGGTGGGCCTGATGCAGACGCTGTCGATCGAGGGCGCCAAGCACGGCATCCGGGTCAACTGCCTGGCACCGACGGCAACGACCCGGATGACCGAAGACCTGCTTCCCGAGGCGGCCCTGAGGCTGTTCGAGCCCGAGGCGGTGTCGCCAGGGCTGGTCATGCTGGTCGCCGAGGACGCGCCGACGCGAACCATCCTGTGCGCCGGTGGTGGCGGCTTCGAGCGCGCCCACATCACGCTGACGCAAGGCGTCCACGTCGCACCCGGCGCCGACGCCGCGGAGCGCATCGCCGACCGCTTCGAGCAGATCTCCGATCGCGAGGGCGAGACGGTGCCTGAGAGCGGCGCCGCGCAGGGCCTGCTGGAAACGGCGAAGGCGAGCGGCTCGGCCTGAGCCGCCGCCGATCAGGCCGGCGCGCCCCGGGCGAGCCGGTGCAAGGCCTCGACCAGATCGCCGGCTCGCAGCGCCCCGGGTCGAAGCGGCTCGGCCGCCAGTCCGTGCTCGACGACGGCGCGAACGACGATGGACAGTGCGTGGCTGGCCTCGCCGGTCGGGTGGCCGCCGCCGGCTGCTGCCGACGCCGCCCAGCGGCCGCCGATCCAGCCAGCGAGCACGTCGCCGGTGCCGGCGCTGGCCAGCGAGGCGTTGCCGGTGGCCGCGATGGCGGCGATTTCTTCCGGCTCGGCGATCACGGTGCCCGATCCTTTCAGCACGACGATGGCTCGCAGGCGCCCCGCCAATTCGTGGGCGGCACCCAGGCGGTCAGCCTGGACTTCGTCCACGGTGCGGCCGAGCAGGCGTGCGGCCTCGAGGGGGTGCGGCGTCAGCACGGTCGGCAGGCCGCGTGCGCGGCGCGCCGCGATGACGGTTTGCAGTCCGGTGTCGGCCGCGATCGCGTTCAGCGCGTCGGCGTCGAGGACGAGCTGCGGCGCCAGGGCGATCAGTCGCGGCAGCGATTCGCGCACTGCGTCGCCGCCGCCGCAGCCGCAGACGACGGTGGACTCCGCGGCGGCGCCGCTTCGCCACCAGCCGGAGCGCAGCATCAGTTCGGGGTGCATGACATCGACCGCCAGCGACGGCGGGCGGTCGTCGCTTGCAGAGCCGAGGTCGACGAAGACGCGGCCGGCCCCCGCTGCTTGCGCGGCGCGGGCGGCGAGGAGGGCGGCTCCGGTCATGCCCGGCGCGCCGCCGACGACGGCGACGTCACCGAAGCTGCCCTTGTGCAGGGCGTGGCGGCGCAAGCGCATCGGGTCGCGGAAGAATGCGGAGCCGACCAGCCAGGCAGCGACCTCGGCGTCGGCAGCCCTGGGATTCCCGGCCTCATCCGGCCGTGCCGCCTCGGCTCGGTCGCCGTCGTGCAACCACGCCAGCCAGACCTCGCCGGCATGGTCGCGTCCGGCGGCGGTGAAGAGGCCCGGCTTGAGCGTCAGCATGGCAAGCGTGTGGCTCGCGACGACGCAGGCCTCCCCCAGCGGCCGGCCCACGTCGGCATCGAGGCCGCTCGGCACGTCGACCGCGAGGACGGGCGTGCCGCCGGCATGCAGCATGGCGATGCGGCCGATCGCCTCGGCGATGACGTCGCGCGGCGCGCGCGAGGCGCCGATGCCGAGCAGCGCGTCGATGGCCAGCCCGGGGGTGCCGTCGGCGCCGGGCCGGTCCCGGCCGCTGGCGCCGCCACGACCGATGTCGATCGGCACACCGGCCTCGCGCGCACGAGCGAGTGCCCGGGCCGCATCCGCCGGCAGCGCGGCGGCATCGCCGGTCAGCTCGACCGTCACCGCACGGCCCCACTCGCGCAGGCAACGCGCGGCCTCGAGGCCGTCGCCGCCGTTGTTGCCCGGTCCGGCGAAGACGCGCACCGAGCCGGCGTGTGGCGCGAGCGCCAGGGCCAGCCGCGCCGTCGCTTCCCCGGCCCTCGCCATCAGGGCGTAGGGTGGCGCATCGCCTGCCGCGCGCTGCTCGATGCGCCGCGTCGCGGCCGCTGTGAAGGTTGGCAGGCGCTCGATCTGCGAGCCGACGCGGACGATGTCTCGCGCCTTCGACCGAAGAGACGAAGCGCTCACCACCGCAGTCGCTCGATGCCCAGGCCGTCGATGAGGATCGGCGTCGCCTTGCCGGCGACGTCGTCGGCGACAAGGCGCGCCGACCCGCAGGCCAGGGCCCAGCCGCTGCCGCCGTGGCCGACGTTCAGCCAGATCCCTTCGGCGCCGCTCGGGCCGAGGATCGGCGGCCCGTCGGGCAGCATCGGCCGGGCGCCTTTCCAGCGCTGTGCCTGCGCCAGGTTGGCGACGCCTGGAAACCAGTCGTCGAGCACTTTCTCGAGCGTCGCCTGCGCTCTCGCACTCTGCCGATCGGCGCGGCCGCCGACCTCGGCGCTGCCGGCGACGCGAACGCGGTTGCCGAAGCGGCTGATCGCGACCTTGTAGCGCTCGTCCATCAGCGCCGCCCGCGGCTCGAGATGCAGGTGCTGCTCCTCGTGGCGCAACGGGGCGGTGAGCGAATAGCCGTAGACCGCGAGCAACGGCAGTTGCAGCCCCAGCGGGCGCATCAGTGGTCGGGCGCCGAGCGCGTTGCAGACGACGATCGCATCGAAGGCCTGCTCGCCGTCCTCGCCGTCCGGCGGCAGGGTGGCACGCCAATCGGCCACGCTCGTCGACACCTCCGCCGACGGCGGGGCCTGCTCGCGCGGATCGATCGGCGTGCGCACGGCGACCAGACGCGGCAAGCGGCCGGGCAACAGCCGCTCGACGTTCATGCCGAAGCGAAAGCGCACGCCGGCGCGTTCGGACTCCTTGCGCAGCAGGTGGGCGAACTGGCGACAGTTGCCGACACGGTCGTTCTTCGAGTAGACGCCTGCATGCAGCGGCATCGCCGCATTGAGCCCCGGCTCGATCGAGCGGCAGCCTGCGGCATCGACGATATCGAGGTGCAGGCCGAGCTCGGCGAGCGCGCGCAGCCCGGGTTCGGCCAGCGCGAGATCGCGCGCCGAGCGAAGCAGGACGAGGAACCCCCGGGCCCGTTCGTAGTCGAGATGCAGGCGCTGCGTCAGCGCTTCCAGCCGCTCGCTGCTGAACTCGGCCAACCGGTGCATGCGGGCGCGGTTGGCGCGATAGGCCTGCGGATTGCAGGAGCGCCACCAGCGCCACATCCAGGCCAGTGTCGCGGCGTCGATGCGGCCGCCGAAACGAACGGGCGCATGCGCGCGAAACAGGTGCGACAGCACCTTGCCGGGCATGCCCGGGGCGGCCCAGGGCGCGACGTAGCCCGGCGCGACCAGCCCGGCGTTGGCGAAGCTCGACTCCGCGGCCACTGTGCCGCGCCGTTCGAACACGGTGACGTCGTGGCCGTCGGCACTCAGCTCGTAGGCGGTGGCGACGCCGATCACGCCGGCACCGATGACGGCGGCGCGCATGCTCAGTGGCCGTGGCCGTGGCCGTGGAAGTGGCCGTGGCCACCTGCCACTGGCGCCAGCACCGCCTCGATGGCGAGTGCCGTCGCCAGCACGTCGTCGTCGCGCAGCGCGCCGCCCCAGACCATGAGCCCGACCGGCAGCTCGCCGCCGACATGGCAGGGCAGCGAGAGCGCGCATCCGTCGAGCAAGTTGACGACGGAAGGGTTGCGCAGCAGCAGGCCGTTGGTGGCGAAGAAGGCCTCGTCGTCGTCGACCAGCGGCTGGCAGAGCGGCGCCACCATCGGCACGGTGGGCGAGAGCAGGGCGTCGAAGCCGGCCATCGCGGCATCCATGCGGCGGATCCAGGCGCGCCGGGCGGCGATGAGGTCGATGTAGTCGGCGGCGCTCATGGCAGCGCCGCGCCGGATCCGGGCGGCGACGCGCGGGTCATAGTCGGCGCCGTGCTCGGCCAGCAGGCGACGGTGCCAGGCCCAGCTTTCCGGCGCCGAGAAGCCGCCACTGGCGTTGATCGCCGCGACCTCGGCGAGCTCGGGCAAGGTGATCTCCTCGAGCGTCACGCCGGCTGACGCCAGACGGCCGAGGGCACGCTCGAAGGCGCGGGCCACTGTGTCGTCGAGGCCGTCGAGGACAAGCGTTCGCGGGACCGCCAACCTGAGCGTGCCCAGTTGCCTTGCCGCGGGGACGGTCGGCCGACCGGCGAGAACTTCCTGCAGGACGATGGCGTCGCGAACGCTGAGGGTGATGGCGCCGACGGTGTCGAGGGTCGTCGAGAGCGGCACGGCGCCGTCGGTCGGCACCAGTCGCGCGGTGCCCTTGAAGCCGACCAGGCCCTGCAAGGCGGCGGGAATTCGCAGCGAGCCGCCAGTGTCGGAGCCGAGCGCGGCCCAGGCGGCGCCAGCGGCCACCGACGTCGCGCCGCCGGAGGTCGAGCCACCGGGGATCCGCGGCCGCGGGTCGAGCGCCAGCGTCGCGGCGTTCAGCGGCGTACCGTGGTGCGGATTGATGCCGACACCGGAAAAGGCGAACTCGGTCATGTTGGTCCGGCCGATCAGGGCGGCCCCCGCCCGGCGCAGGCGGGCCACGGCCGGGGCGTCTGCCACGGCCGGCGGCGCGTCTGCCAGCACGGTCGAGCCGGCCGCCGTGACCTCACCCTCGACATCGAAAAGATCCTTGATCGACACCGCCAGGCCCGCCAGCGCCCCCGGATCGGTACCGCGGGCGACTGCGCGGTCGGCCGCGACTGCCGCCGCGCGGGCGCCGGCGAACCCGGTCGCGACGAAGGCGCGCTCGCAGGGCGGCGATGCGGCCGCGCCGATGGCGCGCTCGATCAGGCCGGCCGCCGGCGAGCGTGCGTCACGCACGTCGGCTCGTGCGCTGGTCAGGTCAGCGAACATTGACGATGCTACAATTCCATCCTTTTCCGCGGCCTGTCGGCCGGGGCAAAAAGAACGGGGCATCAGGCCCGTGCGAGTAACGGTGAAGCCGTCCGCTCGCAGCCGCCGCCTCAATCGCGAACCGGTTCATCGAAGGTGTCTCCGCGAGTGGTTTTCGCGCTGATTCGAGCCGGGATTCTAGATCCAACCTTTTAGGACTTCTATGTCGATCACGATGCGAGAAATGCTGGAAGCCGGTGTCCACTTCGGGCACCAGACGCGCTTCTGGAACCCCAAGATGGCCCCGTACATCTACGGCCATCGGAACAAGATCCACATCATCAACCTCGAGAAGACGCAGCCGCTCTTCGAGGACGCGATGAAGTTCGTGCGCCAGCTGAGCCAGCGGCGCGGCACCATCCTGATGGTGGGTACCAAGCGGCAGGCGCGCGACGTCATCTCCGCCGAAGCGCGGCGCTGCGGCATGCCCTTCGTCGACCAACGCTGGCTGGGCGGCATGCTCACCAACTTCAAGACCGTCAAGGGCTCGCTCAAGCGCCTGAAGGAGATGAAGGCTCAGATCGAGGCCGGCACCGAGATCCGGATCAAGAAGGAGGCGCTGCTGTTCCAGCGCGAGCTCGAGAAGCTCGAGAAGGACATCGGCGGCATCCAGGACATGACGGCGCTGCCCGATGCCCTCTTCGTCATCGACGTGGGCTTTCACAAGATCGCCGTCGCCGAGGCGCAGAAGCTGAAGATTCCGATCATCGGCGTGGTCGATTCGAACCACTCGCCGATCGGTATCGACTATGTGATTCCGGGCAACGACGACTCGTCGAAGGCCGTGGCGCTCTACGCCAAGGCGGTTGCCGACGCGGTGCTTGAGGGCAAGGCCAACGCCGCCAACGATGTCGTCCAGTCGGCCGCCGGCGGCGACGAATTCGTCGAAGTCGACGAAGCGACGGTCTGAGGCCTCCTCTCCCGCCCGTGGGCGGGAACGAACAGGGGCTGCTCGTCAGCCCCTTTTTTCCGAAGTTGAGCGAATCGCTGCGGACCGGCAGGCCCGCAGCGCGAAGGAGAGACGAGATGGCGGCAATCACCGCGAGCATGGTCGGCGCACTGCGGGCCAAGACCGACGCGCCCATGATGGAGTGCAAGAAGGCGCTGACCGAGGCCGAAGGCGACATGGAGCGCGCCGAAGAGCTGTTGCGGGTCAAGCTCGGCAGCAAGGCTGGCAAGGCCGCCTCACGGATCGCTGCCGAAGGCATCGTTGCCGCCAAGGTCGAGGGCACGACCGGCGCGATCGTCGAGCTCAACTGCGAGACCGACTTCGTTACCAAGAACGATTCGTTCCTCGCCCTCGGCCAGGCGCTGGCCGGCCTGGTCGCCGGGCACGACCCGGCCGACGTCGCCGCGTTGAGCGCGCTGCCGCTCGCGCAGGACGGCTTCGGTCCGACCGTCGAGGATGTGCGGACGGGGCTGATCGGCAAGATCGGCGAGAACATGTCGATCCGCCGCTTCAAGCGCTATGCGGGCGGCGGCCGGCTGGCGAGCTACCTGCACGGCACCCGGATCGGCGTGCTCGTCGAATACGAGGGCGACGAGGTCGCCGCCAAGGACGTCGCCATGCACGTCGCGGCGATGAAGCCGGTCGCCCTGGCGTCGGCCGACGTGCCCGCCGACCTGATCGAGAAGGAGCGACGCGTCGCCTCGCAGAAGGCCGCCGAGGATGCCGAGAAGGCAAAGGCCGACGGCAAGCCGGCGCAGTCGCCGGAGATCGTCACCCGGCGCGTCGAGGGGTCGGTCGCCAAGTACCTGAAGGAGGTCAGCCTCAACAACCAGGCCTTCGTCAAGAACGACAAGCAGACCGTCGAGCAGATGCTCAAGGAAAAGGCGACACGCATCAAGGCGTTCACGCTCTACGTGGTCGGCGAAGGCATCGAGAAAAAGACCGGTGACTTCGCCGCCGAGGTCGCAGCGCAGGTGGCGGCGGCCAAGAACGACGGCGCCAGGGCCGGCTAGCGCCGCACGGTGGCCGGATAGACTTCTGTCTGGCCCGCGTCGACGGGCACCACAACGAGGAGAAGGCCGCATGGCCGCGTACAAGCGGATCTTGCTCAAGCTCTCGGGCGAGGCCCTGATGGGCGACGACGCGTACGGCATCAACCGCGCCATGATCGTGCGCATCGTGCGCGAGGTCCAGGAAGTGACGCAGCTCGGCTGCGAGCTCGCGGTGGTGATCGGCGGCGGCAACATCTTTCGCGGCGTGGCCGGTGGCGCGGTCGGCATGGATCGGGCGACTGCCGACTACATGGGCATGCTGGCGACGGTAATGAACGCCCTGGCGCTCGCCGACACGATGCGCCAGGAAGGGATGACGGCGCGGGTGATGTCGGCGATCGGCATCGAGCAGGTCGTCGAGCCGTACGTTCGCCCGAAGGCGCTCCAGTACCTCGAAGAAGGCAAGGTGGTCATCTTCGCGGCCGGTACCGGCAACCCGTTCTTCACCACCGACACGGCGGCGGCGCTGCGCGGCGCCGAGATCGGGGCCCAGATCGTTCTCAAGGCGACACGCGTCGACGGCGTCTACAGCGCCGACCCGAACAAGGACCCGACGGCGACGCGCTACGCCCGGATCAGCTTCGACGAGGCGATCATCAAGAACCTGCAGGTCCTGGACGCCACGGCCTTCGCGCTGTGCCGTGACCAGAAGCTGCCGATCCGCGTCTTCTCCATCTTCAAGTCTGGGGCGCTGAAGCGCGTCGTCCTCGGCGAAGACGAAGGCACGCTCGTTCACGTCTGAGGAGTTGTCGCGATGTCGATCGCTGAGATCAAGAAGAACGCCGAGCAGAAGATGGCCCGTTCGATCGAGGCCTTCATGGCCGAGCTGCAGAAGATCCGCACCGGTCGCGCCCACCCGGGCATCCTCGACCAGGTCCACGTCGACTACTACGGCTCGCAGGTGCCGATCAGCCAGGTCGCCAACGTCACGCTGCTCGACGCGCGCACGATCAGCGTCCAGCCCTGGGAAAAGGGCATGGGCGCGAAGATCGAAAGGGCGATCCGCGAATCGGATCTCGGGCTCAATCCGGCCTCGCAGGGCGACCTCCTGCGCGTGCCGATGCCAGCACTCACCGAAGAGCGGCGCCGCGAGCTCACCAAGGTCGTCCGCCACGCCAGCGAGGAGGCCAAGATCGCCGTGCGCAACCTGCGCCGGGATGCCAACGAGCACGCCCGCCGCCTCGCCAAGGACAAGGAGATATCCGAAGACGAAGAGCGCCGCTCCCTCGACGAGTTGCAGCGGCTCACCGATCGCACGATCGCCGAGATCGACCGCCTTGACGCGGCCAAGGAGGCCGAGGTCATGGCTGTCTGATGACACGCTGCCGACCTGTCGCCATGCGCTCCGGGAGACGTCGATGAGCGACGCCGCCGAGCTGCCGGTGGCTGTGCCGCGCCACGTTGCCATCGTGATGGACGGCAACGGTCGCTGGGCGAAGAAGCGCTACATGCCGCGCTTCTTCGGCCACAAGCAGGGTGTCGATGCGCTGGTTCGCACCGTGCGCGCCTGTGCCGACCGCGGCATCGAGTACCTCACCGTGTTCGCATTCTCGTCAGAGAACTGGAAGCGCCCGAGCGACGAAGTGTCCGGCCTCATGGGGCTGGTTCTGGTGGCGGTCTCGAAATATCTGGCCACGCTGGCCAAGGACGGCGTGCGGGTTCGCATCGTCGGTGACCGGTCGCAGGTCTCGGAGAAGCTCCGCCAAGCCTGGCAGCACGCCGAGGAGAGCACCTGTCACAACACGCGCATCGTGCTCTCGGTGGCCTTTAACTATGGCGGCCGCTGGGACATCGTCCAGGCCTGTCGGCAGGCGATCCGCGCCGGCGTCGGCGCCGACGAGCTCGACGAAGCCAAGCTCAACAGCTACATGGCGCTCAGCTACGCCCCCGATCCGGATCTCTTCATCCGCACCGGCGGCGAGATCCGGATCAGCAATTTCCTGCTCTGGCAGGCCGCCTATTCGGAACTCGTCTTCACCGACTGCCTCTGGCCGGAGTTCGGCACCGACGAGCTCGACGCGGCACTGGCGCAGTACCGCCGGCGCGACCGACGCTTCGGCGCCGTGACGAGCGCGGCCGAGCTCGTTCCGAGCGGGGCCTGAGGCGTGCTGAAGCAGCGGATCATCACCGCCGCCATCCTGCTGGCGCTGCTCATTCCGGCGTTGATCGTCCCGGCGTCGTGGCCCTTCGCGCTCCTGACGCTCGCGGCCATCGCCGCGGCCGGGTGGGAGTGGGCCCGGCTGAACGCTGCCGGACGCGCCGCGATCCTGCTCGGTGCGTTGCTCGGCGCGGCCTGCGTCGCCGCCTTCGTCGCCGGCTGGAGCGATGCCGCACCTGCGATCGCGTGGTGGCTGGCGCTGGCCGCGTGGGTCATCGGCGGCTTCGTCGTGCTGCGCGTCGGGCCGTCCGGCTGGCCCCGGTTGCCGGCCGCGTTTCGGATCGCGCTCGGCCTCGTCGCCCTCTGGACCGGCTGGCTGGCGCTTGCCAACGCCAAGGCGCAGGGCCTCGATTTCATCCTGTCCGTCTTCGCCCTGGTCTGGGCGGCCGACATCTGCGCCTACTTCGGCGGCCGCGCCTTCGGCCGACGCAAGCTCGCCCCGTCGATCAGCCCCGGCAAGAGCTGGGAAGGAGTGTGGAGCGGAATGGCGGGCGCGCTCGTCGTCGCCGCCGTCTGGGTCGCTGTCGAATCCCGGCTCGGCGCCGGGTCGACCAGTCTCTTTTCCACGGTCGCCAATCGTTACACGATGGCCGGTATGGCTGCGGCGGTCGTCTTCCTGGTGGCCATGAGCGTCGTCGGCGACCTCTTCGAATCGCTGGTCAAGCGCAGCGCCGGCGCCAAGGACAGCAGTACCCTGCTGCCCGGCCATGGCGGCATCCTCGATCGCATCGACGCGTTGTTGCCGGTGTTTCCGATCGCGCTGGCGTTGGTGGCGTCGTCGCGATGAACGAAGCGGCCGGGCGCCGGCAGGTCTGCGTCCTCGGCGCGACCGGCTCGGTCGGCCTGGCCACGCTCGACGTCATCGCCCGCCATGCCGATCGCTTCGAGGTGTTCGCGCTAACGGCGCAGCGCCGGCTCGACGACCTGTTCGTGCAATGCATGCGATTCCGGCCGCGCTTCGCTGCCGTTGCGAACGGAGACGATGCCGGCACCTTGTCCGCCCGCCTGGCCGAAGCAAAGCTCGGTACGACGGTCGTGCACGGCCCCGACGCGCTGTGCGAGTTGGCCGCGCATCCCGAGGTCGACGTCGTGATGGCGGCGATCGTGGGCGCGGCCGGCCTGGCGCCGTGCCTGGCGGCGGCGCGCGCCGGCAAGCGTCTGCTCCTCGCCAACAAGGAGGCGCTCGTCGTCGGCGGTGCGCTCTTCGTCGACGCGGTGAAGCAGGGAGGCGCGACGCTGCTGCCGATCGACAGCGAGCACTCGGCGATCTTCCAGTGCCTGCCCGAAGACCGGAAGAGCTGGCCCGATCGGATCGACCACATCGTGCTGACAGCGTCCGGTGGACCGTTTCGCGGCCGCGACGCCGCGACCCTCGGCCACGTCACGCCCGACGAGGCCTGCGCCCACCCGAACTGGGTCATGGGCCGCAAGATCTCCGTCGATTCCGCGACCATGATGAACAAGGCCCTCGAGGTGATCGAGGCACGCTGGCTGTTCGACCTGGCGCCGGAGCAGATCCGCGTCGTCATCCATCCGCAAAGCATCATCCACTCGATGGTCGTCTGCCGCGACCAGTCGGTGCTGGCGCAGCTCGGTACGCCCGACATGCGGGTGCCGATCGCCGTCGGCCTGGCCTGGCCCGAGCGCATCGAGTCGGGCGCCTCGGCGCTCGACTGGCGCCAGCTCGGCGGCCTGACGTTCGAGGAGGCGGATCTGGCGCTGTACCCGGGTCTCGCGCTCGCGTGGGACGCCTTGCGCGGCCCTGCCGGATCGTCGGCCGTCCTCAATGCCGCCAACGAAGAGGCCGTGGCCGCGTTCCTAGCGGGAACCATCGGCTTCGACCGGATTCACAGCATCAACCAGACTACGGTGGAATCGCTTGTCCCTGACCGCGGCGCAGCCGAGTCGCTCGAATCCCTGCTCGCGCTCGATGCAGAGGCCCGTCAATGGGCGCGCCGCGCCGTGAAGGCTGCCGCCCGATGAGCCCGCGCTGCGCACGGCGCGAAAAGACCGAGGCGACCGCCGCATGATCACTACCGTCCTCGCTTTCCTGCTCACGCTCGGCGTCCTCATCGTCGTCCACGAGTACGGGCACTACCGTGTCGCGGTGGCTTGCGGCGTGCGCGTGTTGCGCTTTTCGATCGGCTTCGGACGGGTGCTCTGGCGTCGACAGAAGTCGCCGGAGAGCACCGAGTTCGTCCTCTGTGCCTTGCCTCTCGGCGGTTACGTGCGCATGCTCGACGAGCGCGAAGGCGTGGTGGCGCCGGCCGAGCTCGGGCGGGCCTTCAACCGCAAGCCGCTCTGGCAGCGCGCCGCCGTCGTCGCCGCCGGGCCGGCCGCGAACCTGCTGCTCGCGGTCGCGCTCTACGCAGGCGCGAACTGGATCGGCGTGCAGGAGACCGAGGCCGTCCTCGGCCCGCCGGCCGCGAGCAGCGTCGCCGGCCGTGCCGGCCTCGGCGCCGGCGACTGGGTGCGCGCCACGTCGACCGACGGCAGCGACTGGCACGATGTTCGCTCGATGACCGACCTTCGCTGGCAGGTGGCGCAGGCGCTGCTGCGTGGCGAGCGCCTCGAACTGCAGATCACCGATCGTGACGGCCATGGCGAGCGGCGGGTCGCGCTCGACCTCGCCCCGCTCGCCACGAGTGAGCTCGATGCCGAACTGATGCAGCGCGTCGGGCTCGGCAACGCCTACAGCGAGCCGGTGCTCGGCGAGGTGAAGGCCGGTGGCGCCGGGGCGGCGTCTGGGTTGCAGGCCGGTGACCGCATCGTCCGCATCGACGGCCGCGCCATCGCCGACGCCGCCGAGGCGCGTGCCCTGATCCGGGCCAGCGGCGCCTCGGGCGCGGCCCGCCCGATGCAGTGGCGGATCGAGCGTGCCGGCCGCGCCGTCGATCTCGTGGTGACGCCGGCTGTCGTTCTCGACGCCGGCGAGCGCGTCGGTCGTCTCGAGGTCTACCCCGGGCAGCCGCCGCGTCGGGTGTTCGTGCGCTACGGCGTCGTCGAAGGACTGACCGCCGCGGCCGCGCAGACCTGGCAGATGTCGGCCCTCACGGTGAAGATGCTCGGCAAGATGATCGTCGGCCAGGCATCGCTCAAGAACCTGAGCGGGCCGGTGACGATCGCCGACTACGCGGGGCAGTCGGTACGACTCGGGCTCGCCTACTATCTCGGCTTCCTGGCGGTCGTCAGCGTGAGCCTCGGGGTGCTCAACCTGCTGCCGCTGCCGGTGCTCGACGGCGGACACCTGATGTATTATCTTTTCGAAGCCGTGACCGGACGACAGGTTTCCGAGTTGTGGCTCGACCGGCTGCAGCGAGGCGGGGTTGCCATCATGCTGATGATGATGTCCCTGGCCCTCTACAACGACATGGCCCGCCTCCTGGGCCTCCAATGACCGACTGCATGCATCCTCTCGCACTTTCGTTCGTCCGTTTGCGCTTGCTCCGTTTCGTTCCTGCCGCTCTCGTCCTCGCCGCCGCCCTGGTCGCGAACCCGGCTCGAGCGGTCGAGCCGTTCGTGCTGAAGGACATCCGGGTCGAGGGCCTGCAACGCACCGATGCCGGCACCGTCTTCGCGGCGCTGCCGTTTCGGATCGGCGAGACGTACACCGACGAGAAGGGCGCCGCTGCGTTGCGCGCCCTGTTCGCGACCGGCCTCTTCAAGGACGTGCGCATCGACGTCGATTCCGGGGTTGCCGTGGTCATCGTCGACGAGCGTTCGGTGATCGCCAGCATCGACTTCGTCGGCATGAAGGAGTTCGAGAAGGACGTCCTGATCAAGTCGCTGCGCGACTTCGGCATCGGCGAAGGCCTCCCGTTCGACAAGGCGCTCACCGACCGCGCCGAGCAGGAACTCAAGCGCCAGTACCTCACCCGAAGCCTCTACGCCGCCGACGTCGTCACCACCGTGACGCCGCAGGAGCGAAACCGCGTCAACGTCACGTTCACGATCACCGAAGGCGGTCCGGCGAAGATCAGCGAGATCCGCATCGTCGGCAACACCGTGTACTCGGAGCGCACGCTGAAGGGCCTGTTCGAGCTCAACGACGGCGGCTGGCTCAACTTCTACCTGAAGGGCGACCGCTATTCCCGGGCCAAGCTGAACGCCGACCTCGAGACGCTGCGGGCCTACTACCAGAACCGCGGCTATCTCGAGTTCGAGGTCGAGTCGACGCAGGTCGCCATCTCGCCCGACAAGGAAGACATCACGATCACCATCAACGTCAAGGAAGGCCAGAGGTACACCGTCACCGGCGTCAAGCTCGAAGGCGAGTACCTTGGCAAGGAAGACGACTTCAAGACGCTGGTCTCCATCAAGTCGGGCGAGCCGTACCGCGCCGAGGCGGTGGCAGAGACGACGCGCGCCTTCGTCGAGCGCTTCGGCAGCTTCGGCTATGCGTTTGCCAAGGTCGATGCGCGCCCGGAGATCGACCGGGCCACGGCCCGGGTCGTGGTCACCCTGGTCGCCGATCCGCAGCGCCGGGTCTACGTACGCCGCATCAACGTTGCCGGCAACACGCGAACGCGCGACGAGGTCGTTCGCCGCGAGTTCCGCCAGTTCGAGTCGTCCTGGTACGACGGACGCAAGATCAAGCTGTCGCGCGACCGGGTCGACCGCCTCGGCTACTTCAGCGACGTCAGCGTCGAGAGCAACGAGGTACCCGGAACGCTCGACCAGGTCGACCTGACGGTGACGATCAAGGAAAAGCCGACCGGCGCGATCTCTGTGGGTGCCGGCTATTCCTCGGCCGACAAGCTCGCGCTGACCGCCTCGATCAAGCAGGAGAACATCTTCGGCTCGGGCAACTACCTCGGGCTCGAATTCAACACCAGCAAGTACAACCGGACTTTCGTCGTCAGCACCGTCGACCCGTACTTCACGATCGACGGCATCTCGCGCGCCGTCGATCTCTACTACCGGACCAGCAAGCCGATCAACAGCCAGGGCGACGAATACCAGCTCGTGACGCCGGGTATCGCGGTGCGCTTCGGTGTGCCCTTCAGCGAGTACGACACGGTGTTCTTCGGCATCGGAGCAGAGCGCACCGAGATCAAGGGCGGCACCCAGCTGCCGAACAGCTACTTCCTCTACCGCGAGCAGTTCGGCGCCACGAGCAACTCGATCCCGCTCACGATCGGGTGGTCGCGCGACAGCCGCGACAGCGCCCTGGTGCCGACCGCTGGTCGCTACACGCGCATCAACGCCGACTACGCGGTGGCGGGCGACGCGCGCTACCTGCGCCTGAACCTGCAGGCGCAGCAGTACATTCAGATCACTCGTGCCTTCACCTTCGGCATCAACGCCGAGATCGGCTACGGCAAGGGCGTCGGCGGCAAGCCGTACCCGATCTTCAAGAACTTCTACGGCGGCGGCCTCGGCACCGTGCGCGGCTTCGACCAGGGCTCGCTCGGGCCGGTCGACGTCACCGGCGCCTACATCGGCGGCAACCGCCGGTTCAACCTGAACAACGAGCTCTACCTGCCGGTGCCGGGCGCCAACGCCGACCGCACCTTGCGCATCTTCCTCTACACCGACGTGGGCAACGTGTGGGGCGAATTCGAGAGGCTGACCCTGTCGAGCCTGCGCGCGTCCGCGGGCATCGGCGTCAGCTGGATCTCGCCGGTGGGCCCGCTGAAGCTGAGCTTCGGCACGCCGATCAGGAAGAGACCGGAAGATAGAATCCAGCGCCTGCAGTTTCAGATCGGGACGGCCTTTTGATGAACAGCCTCAGTGTGAGAACCCTCCTCGCCGCGGCGCTTCTCGCCGGCGCGGCGACGGCGGCGACGGCGCAGGAACTCAAGATCGGCTACGTCAACAGCGACCGGGTCCTGCGCGATGCAATTCCGGCCAAGGCGGCACAGGCGAAGCTCGAAACCGAGTTCTCCAAGCGCGAGAAGGATCTCACCGACCTGGCAACGCGCCTGAAGGCGGCGAGCGACAAGCTCGACAAGGAGTCGCCGACGCTCGCCGAGACCGAGCGCAACCGCCGCCAGCGCGAGCTCGTCGACCAGGATCGCGAACTGCAGCGCAAGCGCAGGGAGTTCCAGGAAGACCTGAGCCAGCGCAAGAACGAGGAGCTGGCGAGCGTGGTCGAGCGGACCAACCGCGTCATCAAGCAGATCTTCGAGACCGAGAAGTACGACCTCATCCTGCAGGAAGCGGTCTTCTGGAGTGCCAAGGTCGACATCACCGACAAGGTGATCAAGGCGCTGAACGCCCAGGGCAAGTAAGCGGCCCACCGTGGTCGATGTCGCGCTGCGCGAAATCGCCGAGCGCCTCGGCGGTGAACTGATCGGCGACGGGGCGCTGCGCATTCGGGCGATCGCGCCGCTCGATGCGGCCTCGCCGGATTCGATCTCCTTTCTCGCCAGTGCGCAGTACCGGCGACAGCTCGCGGCCAGCGCTGCCGGCTGCGTGATCGTCGCGCCGGCGCTTCGCGAGGAGGCTGCGGCCCGTGGCGCGGCGATCGTCGTAGCCGATCCGTATCTGTATTTCGCACGCCTGTCGCAATGGTGGGCGACGATGACCCGGCCGGCGCCGGCGCCGGGCGTGCATCCGACGGCCGTGGTCGATGCCACGGCCGAGGTCGCAGCCGACGCCAGCATCGGCCCCCATGCCGTGATCGAGGCCGAGGCGCGCATCGGCCGTGGCGCCGTCATCGGCGCGCACGGATTCATCGGTCGCGGCGCGGCAGTCGGCGCGGATTGCCGGCTGGCGCCCCGGGTCACCGTGTTCTTCGACTGCGTTCTCGGCGAGCGCTGCGTCGTCGCCAGCGGAGCGGTGATCGGTGCCGACGGCTTCGGCTTCGCACCGACAGAGGGCTGCTGGGAGAAGATCGAGCAGCTCGGCAACGTGCGCATCGGCGACGACGTCGACATCGGCGCCAACACCTGCATCGATCGCGGGGCCGTCGGCGACACGGTGATCGGCAACGGCGTCAAGATCGACAATCTCGTGCAGATCGGCCACAACGTGCAGATCGGCGTGCACACCGCCATCGCCGGCTGCGTCGGCATCGCCGGCAGCGCCGTGATCGGGGCGCACTGCATTATCGGTGGCGGTGCCGGCATCATCGGGCACGTCTCCATCGCCAATCACGTCAGCATCTCCGGCGCGACGCAGGTCTCGCGTTCGATCGCCAAGGCCGGCGTCTACAGTGGATCTTTCCCCTTCGACGACAATGCCTCGTGGGAGAAGAACGCGGCGACGCTGCGCAACCTTCACGCGTTGCGCGAGCGGGTTCGGGCCCTGGAGAAAAAGTCACCATGACGTCGGATATCCACGAGATCCTGAAGAAGCTGCCGCACCGGTACCCGTTTCTGATGGTCGACCGGGTTCTCGAGATCGAGCACGGCAAGCGGATCAGGGCGCTGAAGAACGTCACCTTCAACGAGCCGTTCTTCGTCGGTCACTTCCCGCGCCGGCCGGTGATGCCTGGCGTCATGATGATCGAGGCGATGGCGCAGGCGTCGGCGCTGCTTGCCTTCGACGCAATGAACGCGACGGTCGACGACAACACCCTCTACTACTTCGCGGGCATCGATGCGGCACGCTTCAAGCGACCGGTCGAGCCGGGCGATCAGCTGATCCTCGAGGCCGAGCTCGACCGGATGAAGTCCGGGGTCTTCAAGTTCACGGCGCGCGCACTGGTTGACGGCGAGCTCGCGGTGGAGGCGCAGCTGATGTGCACGGTACGCAGCTTCGAATAGCGCGCGGGATGCCATGGCGAACATCCATTCGACGGCGATCGTCGATCCCGGCGCCGAGCTCGACGAGTCGGTTTCGGTCGGCGCCTACAGCGTCGTCGGGCCCGGAGTCAGGGTTGGCGCCCGAACGACGATCGGGCCGCACTGCGTGCTCGAGGGTCGAACGACCATCGGCCGCGACAACCGCATCTTCCAGTTCTGCTCCCTCGGTGCCCAGCCGCAGGACAAGAAGTACGCCGGCGAGCCGACCGAGCTCGTGATCGGCGATCGCAACACGGTCCGCGAGTTCTGCACGTTCAATACCGGCACGGTGCAGGACGCCGGGGTGACGAAGATCGGAGACGACAACTGGCTCATGGCCTACGTGCACATCGCCCACGACTGCCGGGTCGGCAGCCACGTCATCATGGCGAGCTATGCGGCGCTGGCCGGCCACGTCCATCTCGGCGACTGGGCCTTCATCGGCGGCTACACGGGGCTGCATCAATTCGTGAAGTTCGGTGCCCACGCGATGGCGGGCTTCTCGAGCACGGTCAACCAGGACGTCCCGCCCTTCATGACGGTCGACGGCAACCCGATGGCCGTGCGCGGCTTCAACGCCGAGGGCCTCCGTCGCCGCGGCTTCGGCCCCGAGCGGATCGCCGCCGTCAAGCAGATGCACAAGCTTCTCTACCGCTCCGGCCTGACGCTCGAGGAGGCGAGGGCGCGCATCGCGACACTTGCCGCCGAGATGCCCGCCGCCGCCGGCGACGTCGCCCTGCTCGGCGACTTCCTCGCGCAAGCGAGGCGAGGCATCGCCCGCTGATCCGCTTCCCCATGGTGTCGACATCTCCGCGCTTCGCGATGGTCGCGGGCGAGGCTTCGGGCGACCTCCTCGCCGGCCTCCTGCTCGACGGCCTGCGCGCGCGCTGGCCCGCACTCGAGGCGAGCGGCATCGGCGGGCCGCAGATGGCCGGGCGCGGCTTCACCGCCTGGTGGCCGCACGACAAGCTCGCGGTGCGCGGCTACGTCGAGGTTCTCGGCCACTTCCGCGAGATCGCGGCGATCCGCAGCCAGCTCACCGAGCGCCTCCTGAAGAACCCGCCCGACGCCTTCATCGGCGTCGACGCGCCCGACTTCAACCTCGACCTCGAACTGCGCCTGAAGGCGGCGGGCGTCAAGACCATTCACTTCGTCAGCCCCTCGATCTGGGCCTGGCGCGGCAAGCGGATCGAAAAGATCAAGCGGGCGACCGACCTGGTCCTGTGCATCTTCCCGTTCGAGCCGGAGATCTACGCCAAGCGCAGCGTCAAGGCGGTCTATGTCGGCCACCCGCTCGCCAGCGCCATCCCGTTCGAGGTGCCGCGCGAGGCGAGCCGCTCCGCCCTCGGCGTCGAGCCCGGCCAGACGCTGGTCGCGGTGCTGCCCGGCAGCCGCAAGTCGGAGATCCAGTACATCGCGCCGCGGCTCTTCGGTGCAGTGGTCGAGATGAACCGCGAGCGGCCGGGCATGAAGTTCGTCATTCCGGTCGTCACCGGCCTGCGCCACGCGATCGAGCCGCTGCGCCGGCAGTACGCGCCGGACGCGCCGATCGAGCTCCTCGACGGACGTGCGCACGAGGCCCTGGCCGCGTGCGACGTCGCCATCGTCGCCAGCGGCACGGCGACGCTCGAGGCGGCGCTCTTCAAGCGGCCGATGGTCGTCGTCTACGCGATGCATGCGCTGACCTGGCAGATGGGCAAGCGCATGAACTACCAGCCGTGGGTATCGCTTCCGAACATCCTGCTCCGCGACTTCGCCGTGCCCGAGCTGCTGCAGGGCGACGCCAAGCCGGCGAAGATCGCCGCCGCCTGCTTCAAGTGGCTCGACGACCCGGCTGCCTGCGAGGCACTGCGCCTGCGCTTCGAATCGATCCATCATGATCTGCGCCGTGATACCGCGAAAATCGCCGCCGAGGCGATTGCCGAGGTCCTCGGCGCCTGAACGGTCGCCGCCGCCCCGTGACCTGCAAAGACCAGCCCGATGCATGCGACGACCTTTCTCCGAGCCGCCCGGCTGCGCCTCATCGTCGACGTCAGCGGCCCGATGGCCGGGGTCGACGAGGTGGGGCGCGGTCCGCTGGCCGGGCCGGTGGTCGCCGCTGCCGTGATCCTCGACGAGCGCCGCGTCATTCGCGGCCTGAATGATTCGAAGCTGCTGACGCGCGAGGAACGCGAGCGGCTCGACGTCGAGATTCGCCGCCGCGCCATCTGCTGCAGCGTCGCCGAGGCCAGCGTCGAGGAGATCGACCGGCTCAACATCCTGCGCGCGGCGCTGCTGGCGATGCGCCGAGCTGTCGAGGGCCTGCGCGACGTGCCGAGCATCGTCCTCGTCGACGGCAACCAGCGCCCCGAGCTGCCGATGCCGGTGCGAACCGTCGTCGGCGGCGACGCCAAGGTCCGGGCGATTTCGGCGGCCTCGATCATCGCCAAGGTCTATCGCGACCGGCTCCTGACGGCGCTTCACGACGCGCATCCACAGTACGGCTTCCACGGCCACAAGGGCTATTCGACGCCCGAGCATCTGGCGGCGTTGCGCGAACACGGGGCGTGCCCGCACCACCGCAGAAGCTTCGCGCCGGTGCGCGAGGTCATGGACCGGCTCTTCTGATCGTCGCGCGACGTGGCAGCGAAGGTCACGCACATCGCTTCGCGCGACAACGCCCTGCTGGTGCGGCTGCGCCGCCTGGCGCGCCAGCCCGGCGGCTATCGCCGCCAGGGCGAAATGCTCCTCGAGGGCGAGCATCTGTGCCAGGCCTGGGTGGCGTCGGGGTCGGCCGCGCCCTCGGTGGCCCTGATCGCCGCATCGGCCTGGCCGCAGGGCGGCGCGGCGGCGCTGGCGCGCACGGCGGCGTCGGTCGCGGTGGTGGCCGACGCGGCGTTGGCGGGCGTTGGCATCCTCGAGACGGCGACGCCGCTC
>JBBRFB010000002.1:0-60203 GCA_038225015.1 Burkholderiales bacterium | reverse complement strand
AGCCGCGCCTACCGCTTCGACATCGTCCTGCGCGGGCATCGGGCGACACTGTTCGAGAACCACGTGCAGCAGACGCCGGCCGAGTCGGAATCGGCCGTCGTGCGCCAGCTGCACTCGGTGCCGGGCGGCAAGCGCCCGGCGGCGAAGGCGCCGCGGCGTGCCGGTGCCCGGGCCGCCGGTGCGCGGGGCACGCGATGAGCGGCCCCGTCGAGTACCGTCACCTCGCCGGGCCTTTCGCGGCGCCGGGCGGCAGCGACCTCCTGGTGCGCCGCGAGACCGCGTCGCAGACCGCGGGCCCGTACGTGCACATCGGCCTCGCGCCGGAGGCGGCCGGCTTCGACATCTTCGAGAACAACTTCGGCAGCGTGCTGACGAACGCCAGGACCAAGGGCGAACGCATCCGCATCGAAGGCCGCGTGTTCGACGGCATCGGCACCGTGCTGAAAGACGTGCTGATCGAGCTCTGGCAGGCCAACGCCGCCGGACGCTACGCGCACCCGGGCGACCGCCAGCCGGGCAAGCCGCTCGATCCCGACTTTCGCGGCTGGGGCCGCAGCTGCACCGACTTCGCGACCGGCGTCTACACCTTCGACACCGTCAAGCCGGGCCGGGTCGAGGGCCGCGACGGCCGCCTGATGGCGCCGCACATCAGCGCCTGGATCGTCGCCCGCGGCATCAACATCGGCCTCAACACCCGCATCTACTTCAGCGACGAGGCGAAGGCGAACGAGGAAGATGCCGTCCTCAACGTGATCGAGTGGGAAGCGCGGCGGCAGACGCTCGTCGCCCAGCGGCTCGACCAGAAGGCGAGAGACGGCGCCACGGTCTACCGCTTCGATATCCGCCTGCAGGGCGAGGGCGAGACGGTCTTCTTCGACGTTTGACGCCCGCTCTTCGCCCGCCGCGCGGCGCCGAGGGTTCGGCGCTGGTCGTCATCGTCGCCGGCGTCTGCGCCGCGCTGCACGTCGGCAAGCTGCCGCCGGCGATCACGGCACTGCAGCACGCGCTCGGCCTCGGCCTGGTGCAGGCGGGCTTCCTCCTCTCGCTGGTCCAGGTGGCCGGCATGACCGGCGGCATCGCCTTCGGTGCGCTCGCCGACGGGCTCGGCCTGAAGCGCAGCATGGTGATCGGACTGACGGTGCTGGCGCTCGCCAGCGCGGCTGGCGGCAGCGCCGACACGGTCGGCGCCCTGCTCGCGCTGCGCGCGCTCGAGGGCTTCGGGCTGCTGCTCGTCGTGCTGCCGGCCCCGGGCCTGGTGCGACGCCTCGTCGCATCGGGGCGCGTCAACGTCATGCTCGGCGTCTGGGGCGCCTACATGCCGCTCGGCACCGCGCTGGCCCTGCTCGCCGGGCCGACGTGGATCGGGGCGCTGGGCTGGCGCTCGTGGTGGTGGGCGCTCGCCGGCATCAGCCTGGTCATGGCGGTGGTGCTCGCCCGCGCGGTGCCCGACGAGCCTCACCCGGCCGCTGCGGCCAGGCCATCCGCGACGTCCCGCGGGTCGTGGCGAGCGCGGCTCGGCGGCACCCTTGCCGCGGGCGGGCCGTGGCTCGTCGCGCTCACCTTCGCGGCGTACTCGAGCCAGTGGCTGGCGGTGATCGGCTTTCTGCCGACGATCTACCTGCAGGCCGGCCTCGCCGGCGCGGCCACGGGCCTGCTCACCGCGCTGGCCGCCGCAGCGAACATCGTCGGCAACCTGTCGGCCGGCCGGCTCCTGCATCGCGGCGTGCGGCCGGCGACGCTTCTTGCGGTCGGCTTCGCCGCGATGGCGGTGGCAGCGGCCGGCGCCTTCGCTGGCGCGCACGGCGCCGGCCTGCCGGCGTGGGGGCGCTACGCCGCGGTGCTCGCCTTCTCGATGGTCGGCGGCGTCATCCCGGCAACGCTCTTTTCGCTGGCGGTGCGCGTCGCGCCGGGCGAAGACACGCTGTCGAGCACGGTCGGCTGGGTACAGCAGTGGTCGGCCTTCGGCCAGTTCGCGGGCCCGCCGCTCGTCGCCTGGGTCGCGAGCCGGGCCGGCGGCTGGCACTGGACATGGACGGTGACCGGCGCATTCGCTCTCTGCGGCCTCGGGCTGGCCTGGCGAATCGGCCGCCTGCCCGCGGCTCAGCCGGCACCTACCCACCGCTGACCGGCGCTCGCGCCGCACCCCGGCTGTCGGCGCGCACGCAGCTTGAAGCGTCCGGCCTCGAGCGATAGAGTCGCCGGGTCCCGGCCCACTCGAAGAGAACGCCATGGGTGAAGAACACGATTCCTGGTTCAAGAGCGCCTTCGGCGTCGATCTCGGCGAGGCGGCCGGAAAGATCAAGGACGAGGCACTCGCGCTCGCCGACGCGGCGAAGAAGGAGGCCGAGGAGGTCATTCAGGACGTCAAGGGTGCCGCCAAAGGTGGCATTGGCGGCGCTGCTTCAGGCCTGGCCGGCGCCGCCGCCAAGGCAGCGGCGGTAGCGGCCGGCGCCGCCGCCGGTGTCGCCAAGAAGGCGGCCGAGGCGGTCGGCGCCCCCAAGGGTGGCATTGGCGGCGCTGCTTCGGGGCTGGCCGCGGCCGCCGCCAAGGCAGCGGCGGTAGCGGCCGGCGCCGCCGCCGGTGTGGCCAAGAAGGCGGCCGAAGCCGTCGACGACGCCGCCGCCGGCCTGACACGCTCCTTCCCGCTGCGCGGATCGGTGGGTCGGGGCGGCAAGAACGAGAAGGGCGACGTGGGCGTCGTCCAGAGGGCGCTCGGCATCGCCGCCGATGGTCAGTGCGGACCGCAGACCATCGCCGCGATCGACGCCTTTCAACGCACCCTCGGACAGGCCAAGCCCGACGGCAGGGTCGACGCCGGTGGCGCCACGGAACGAGCGCTCGCCGGCGGCGCCACGAAGCCTCCGATCGCTGACGAGCCGTCCGGTGTACGCCAGTTGGTCGACAACCTCGAGGATCTGGGTGGACGCGTCGTCGCGGGCGTGCGCGACGTTCTTCCCGGCATCGACGCGGGCGACGACCTGACCGCTGCGTCCACCGATGCCCGCGACGCGGCGAAGCTCATCGAGCGGATCCTCGCGAAGATCAAGGCCGGCGCCGATATCGGCTTCGAGGTGACGATTCTCGACAAGCTCGACATGCGCAGCCTGCTCGATGCCATGGGCCTCCTGAAGCGTGCCGGCAAGCTCGAGGCGTTCGCCGACCGCACGACCAGCGGCCATCAGCGCGTCGGGGTCGCCATCCTCACCGTGCGCCCGGAATTCGATGCCCTGTGGCGCCGGCTGGTCGCCGGCCTGAATGCCGCCGACCGCGCGGCGGTTCTCGAGAGAACGCCGAAGAACGTCAAGGTCGATGCCGGAGTCGAGCCGGCGCCGCCAAAGAGCGGGGGCGAGGAAGAAGAGGGTGGCGGATCCATCTCGATCGGGCCCGAGGAAGCGACAGTCACCGCCAAGATGACGTTCGAGTCGAAGTCGCTCGGCTCGCTGGGCTCGACCGTGTTCGCCGTGACCCTCGGGCCGGAGGGCAAGCTCGGCGAGGTCGAGATCGATCTGACGCTGATCAAGCAGAAGCTCGCGAAGCGTGGACCGCTCGGGCCGATCCTGGACCTCGAGGCCACCCTCAGCCTGAACTCGTCGGCCGAGCTCAGCCAAGACGATGCGCGTGTCGTCCTCGCAGGCGTGCAGGCCAGCGTCAAGGGCGAGATCGCGGTGCGCTTCAAGACGATCCCGGTGCTGCGCAAGGTCCTGCTCAAGCTGAGCGTGAGCGGGGGAAGTGCAGGCGTCAGCCTACCCGGGCTGTCGCTCGAAATCCCCATCCCCGGAACCTGAGCGCGGCGGTGCCGGCGCGAGCCCGAGAACGACGACCAGAAAGGCCGTGTCCTCGGCGTCCTCGCGCAGCGAATCGAAGCGGCCCGAGGCGCCGCCGTGGCCGACCTCGAGGTTCACCTTGAAGAGCAGGGGCCGATCGTCGGTCTTCAGCGTGCGCAGGCGGGCGACGTACTTCGCCGGCTCCCAGTACGCGACCTGGGTGTCGTTGAGGCCGCTTCGCACCAGCATCGCGGGGTAGGCGCCTCGCCTCAGGTTGTCGTAGGGGCTCCAGGCCCGGATCCAGGCGTACTGCTCGGCGACCTTCGGATTGCCCCACTCGATGAACTCGCCGGTGGTGAGCGGCAGCGTCTCGTCGAGCATCGTGTTGACGACGTCGACGAAGGGCACGTGGGCGACGACCGCGACGAACAGCGCCGGGCGCGCGTTCACGACCGCGCCCATGAGCAGGCCGCCGGCGCTACCGCCCTCGATCGCGAGCTGCGACGGCACGGTCCAGCCGGCCGCGATCAGGGCCTCGGCGCAGGCGATGAAGTCGGAGAACGTCGTCGCCTTGTTCGCCATCTTGCCGGCCTCGTACCAGGTGCGGCCGAGGTCGCCGCCGCCGCGAATGTGGGCGATGGCGAAGACGGCGCCGCGGTCGAGCAGCGAGACGCGGGTCTGCGCGAAGGTCGGATCGATCGGAATGCCGTAGCTGCCGTAGCCGTAGAGGAGAAGCGGCTGCGGCCCCTCGCGGCGGGCATCCCGGCGCCAGACGAGCGAGATCGGCACGGGGGTGCCGTCGGCGGCCTTGGCCATGAGCCGGTCGCTGGCGTAAAGGGAGGCGTCGTAGCCGGGCACCGGCTGGCGCTTCCTCAGCACGCGCTCGCGCGTCGCCATGTCGTAGTCGAAGGTCGAGGCCGGCGTCGTCAGCGACGTGTAGACGAAGCGCAGGCTCGCCGTCTCGAACTCGGCCATCGCGCCGACGTGGACGCTGCAGGCCGGCTCGTCGAAGGCCACGGTGTGCTCGCCGCCGCCGCGAAGATCGATGACGCGCAGGCGCAGGCTGCCCGCGGCGCGCTCGGTGACGACGGCGTGGCCAGCGAAGACGTCGACGTCGTCGAGCATGACGTCGTCGCGCGCCGCGACGAGCTCCTCGGCGGCATCGAGGTCGGGCATCGCCGCGTCGACCGTGACCAGGCGGAAGTTGCGGCCGCGGTCGTTGACGAGCACGAACAACCGGCCGTCGCGATGGTCGACGTGATACTCGATATCGGGCAGGCGGGCGAACACCGTGCGCAGCGCCGGCGGAGGGTCTGTGCCGTGCGCGCCGGCATCGATCAGGCGGACCTCCGACGAATCCATGCTGTCGATCGAGACCAGCACATAGCGGCCGTCGCGCGTGCGGGCGATGTCGACGCTGAAGAGCTCGTCGGCTTCCTCGTGGAGCATCTCGTCGGCCGCCGCGCTGCCGACGACGTGCCGCCACAGGCGGCTCGCGCGCTTGGCCGCGTCCATCGTCACGTAGTAGAGCGTCCGGCTGTCGTTGGCCCAGGCCACCGCGGCCACTTCGGGCATCGACCACGCATCGACTTCGCCGCTGGTCAGGTTTTTCAGGTGCAGCGCGTAGTCGCGGCCGCCCGTGAAGTCGACGGTGTAGGCGAGACGGGCAGCGTCGGGGCTCACGGCCGCGGCGCCGAGGCGCAGGAAAGGTTTGCCGCGGGCCAGCTCGTTCAGGTCGAGCAGCGTTTCGTCGCTGCCCTGCAGGTCGAAGCGCCGGTCGGACCCTGCGGCGCGGCGACGGACGTGGCGGGCGTACTGCTCGCCCTCGCGGGTGCGGCTCGAATACCACCAGTCGCTCTTGCGGTAAGGCACCGAGTCGTCGTCCTGCTGCACGCGCGAGAACATCTCCTGGTAGAGCGTCTCCTTCAACGCAACGTGCGGTGCGAACCAGTCCTCGGCCCAGGCATTCTCGGCCTCGAGGTACGGGATCGTGCGCGGATCGTCGCGGTCACGCAGCCAGAAGTAGTCGTCGACGCGTGCGTCGCCATGGACGCTGACGTCCTTCGGCTCGCGCGGCGCGACCGGCGGCGCGGTCGATTCGGGTGAAGTTTCGCGGGCGGGGTCGTGAGAGGTCATTCGGCAGCGGTCGGGTGGGATGGGGCATTTTCCGGCAAGCCTTGCGGGGTACCGCCGCCGAGCGATTGGCGAGTCGCTTGACATTCATTTAACCAAACCGTTAAATACGGGCCATGGACCGACTGAGCTCCGCTTTCGCCGCCCTGGCCGACCCGACGCGGCGCGCGATCCTTGCCCGCCTCGCCGAGGGCGAAACCCACGTCGGCGAGCTCGGCCGGCCGTTCGACGTCTCGGCGCCGGCCATCTCGCGTCACCTGCGCGTGCTCGAAGAGGCGGGCCTGATCGAGCGCGAGGTGAGCGCCCAGCGGCGGGTCTGCCGGCTGCGCGGCGAAGGTCTCGCCGCCGCGTACCACTGGGTCGAGCAGTACCGGCAGTTCTGGGAATCGAGCCTCGACCGGCTGGTCGAGCTGCTCGAGCAGCCGCCGGCGCCGCCGATCGGCGGGCGCCGCGTCAAGGCCGGGACGAAGAGGAAAGCACGATGAGCGACGCCGCGACCTTCGAGCTCCAGATGAGCCGCTTCATCCGCGCGTCGCGCGAGCGGGTCTACGACGCACTCGTTCGCGAGGACCTGCTGCGCCTGTGGAAGTGCCCGCGCGGCATGACTGTGACCGAGATCGACGTCGATCACCGCGTCGGCGGTGCCTGGCGCCTCGTCATGCGCTCCCGCGACGGCTCGCTCTTCAAGATCCGCGGCGTCTACTGCGAGCTCGAGCCGCCGCGGCGGGTGGCCTACACCTGGCAATGGGAAGAAGGCCCGATGCCCGGGCCGACCACGCTGGTCGAGGTCGATCTCAGCGAGCGCGATGGCGGAACCCTGCTCGAGATGCGCCACTCGGGCTTCCCGGCCCAGGCCGCCCTGGCAGGCCACGAGCGCGGCTGGAACAGCACCTACGCGAGACTCGTCGACCTGCTCGACCCGCGCGGCAGCGCCGCGACGCTGACGCTCTACGGCGTGGGGCCGAGCAGCTACACGCGGACCGCGCGCCTGGCGCTGGCCGAAAAGGGCATCGCCTACACGCTCGAGGCGTGCGGCCCGCACAGCCCGGGGATCCTCGCCGTCAACCCGTTCGGCCGCCTGCCGGCCCTGACCGACGGCGACCTCGCGCTCTACGAGACGAGCGCCATCGTCCGCTACCTCGACGAATGCTTCGACGGGCCCCGGCTGGTGCCCGGCTCGATCGTCGAGCGCGCCGTCTGCGAGCAATGGGTCAGCGTCTTCAACAGCACCTTCTATGCGCAATTCGTGCTCGGCTACATCCGCCCGTCACTGTTTCCCTCCGGCGCCGACGGCCAGCCTGAGCGAGCCCCCATCGAGCAGGCGCTGGCCGAAATGCCGGTCTCGCTCGCGCTCATCGACGGCGCCTACGCGAAGTCGACCTGGCTGGCCGGCGAGACCCTGTCGATGGCCGACCTCTTCCTGATGCCGATGCTGGCCTACCTCGAGCGCCTGCCCGACGGGCCGCGCCTGCTCGCGGCCACACCGCACCTGCGGCGCGCGCTTGCCGCCATGCGCGAGCGCCCCAGCTTTCCCGCCACCGATCCCGGCGGGCGTTTCACCACGGCCTGAGGCCGGCCTACCCCACCGACAAGGAGTCGACATGTCCCATCTGCCCGGAAAATTCGTCTGGTTCGAGAACCTGTCGAACGACATCGCCAAGGCGCGCGCCTTCTACGAGAAGCTCTTCGGCTGGAACACGGAATCGATGCCGATCCCCGGCGGCGGCGCCTACCACGTGATCCACAACGGCGCGAGCGGCATCGGCGGCTATGCCGAGGCACCCGCGGGCGCGCCGAGCCAGTGGCTCTCGTATCTCTCGGTGGCCGACGTCGACGCGTCGTACAAGGCCGCCATCGCCGCCGGCGCGAAGAGCCTGATGGCGCCGTTCGACTACGGCGCGGCGGGGCGCGCCGCCACCATCGCCGATCCGACCGGCGCCGTGTTCGCGCTCTGGAAGGGCGCCCAGGGTGATCCGGCGGACAGCGACACCGTCGCCACGGGCGGCTGGTACTGGAACGAGCTGACGACGCAGGACGACGCCGCCGCGCTCGCCTTCTACGAGAAGGTGTTCGACTTCAGCCACGACGCCATGCCGATGCCGCAGGGCACCTACAACATCCTCAAGCAGGGCGACAAGATGCGCGCCGGCCTTTTCAAGGCGATGGATGCGTCGATGCCGACGATGTGGCTGCAGTACGTCAAGGTCGCCGACTGCGACGCCAGCGCCGAGAAGGCCCAGGGCCTGGGTGCACGCATCGTCGTGCCGCCGAGCGACATTCCGAACGTCGGGCGCTTCTCGATGTTCATCGATCCGCAGGGCGCGGCGCTCGCCATCATGAAGCCGATCGCGGCCTGAGCAGCGGCGAGTTGCGCGTACGACGGCAAGGCTGGCGAGCGCGGCTGTGCGCCCGCCACGGGTTCTCGCCATGCCGTCGACGCACTGCCGATCGACTGGGAAGGCGTCGGCGCCCGCCTCATTCCGTACCACCCGGGCCTGCTGCATACCTGGTTTGTCACCTTCGCTCTCTGGCGCGCGCGGGCCTGAAGTTCGAAAGCCGGCTCGTCATCTACGATGGCGAGCTGATCCCCCCACTCCATCATCTATCCGATCTGAGCCGATGACTGCCGAGCCGTCGAACGAGCCCCCTGGCACGGCGTCGCCACGCTCGACGACTTCGCCGCGAGCGACGTCATCGCCGTCGAGCGCGGTGGCCGGCAGATCGCCATCTATCTCGTCGCCGGCGAGGTCTTCGCCACCGACAGCGTCTGCAGCCACGGGCAGGCGAGCCTGTGCGACGACTTCCTCGAGGGGCACGAGATCGAATGCCCGTTTCACCAGGGCCGCTTCGACATCCGCAACGGCGAGGCCACCTGCGCACCGGCAACCGTGGCGCTGGCCACCTACCCGGCGAGGCTCGCCGGCTCCCAGATTCAGCTGAAGATCGGGTGAAAGACGGCGGCGCCCGAAGCGCCGACTTGCTATCGTGCGCGCTCTGCCGCCCCGACGCCTGCGAAAGCGACGATGCAACCCGTCATCACCAGCCTGCTCGACACGGACCTGTACAAGTTCACGATGTGGCAGGCAATGCTGCATCGCCACCCGGAAACGCACGCCGAATACAGCTTCGTCTGCCGCAACACGCCGGCTTATCCGCTGGCCGAGCTCCTGACCGAGCTGAACCGCGAGCTCGACGCGCTCTGTGCGCTGCATTTCCGCCCCGCCGAGCTGGCGTACCTGAGCAGCCTGCGCTTCATCCGCAGCGACTTCGTCGACTTCCTGCGCATCTTTCACTTTCAGCGCGACTTCATCGTCGCCAAGGTCGCCGCCGACGGGCGCGGGCTGGAGATCGTCGCCAGCGGTCCGCAGGTGCACGTGATGGGCTTCGAGATCTTCGTCCTGGCGATCGTCAACGAGCTCTATTTCCGCCGCTTCGACGCCCGCGAGGCGTGGGCCGAAGGCCGCAGGCGCCTGGCCGCCAAGCTGCAGCGGCTGCGCGAGTTCGAGCGCGAGCCGAAGCTGGCGACGCCGTTCGAGTTCTTCGACTTCGGCGTGCGCCGGCGCTTTTCGGGCGAATGGCACCGCGAAGTGCTGACGACTTTCAAGCGCGAGGTGCCGCAGTTCTTCAAGGGCGCCTCGAACGTGCTCTACGCGCGCGATCTCGGCCTGGTGCCGATCGGCACCATGGCGCACGAGTACCTGCAGACGTTCCAGACGCTCGGTGTGCGGCTGCGCGATTTCCAGCGCGCCGCGCTCGAGGCCTGGGTGCAGGAATACCGCGGCGACCTCGGCATCGCCCTGACCGACGTGGTCGGCATGGACGCCTTCCTCGCCGACTTCGACCTCTACTTCGCCAAGCTGTTCGACGGCCTGCGCCACGATTCCGGCGACCCGTTCGTCTGGGGCGAGAAGGCGCTCGCCCACTACGAGCAGCTGCGCATCGATGCGCGGACGAAACGGCTGGTCTTTTCCGACGGGCTCGACTTCGAGAAGTCGTTCGCCCTCTACCGGCACTTTGCCGACCGCGCCCCCTGCGGGTTCGGCATCGGCACCAACCTCACCAATGACATGGGCCTGAAGACGCTGCACATCGTCATGAAGCTGACCCAGGCCAACGGCCAGCCGGTGGCCAAGCTCTCCGACAGCCCGGGCAAGCTGCTCTGCGACGACGAGACCTTCCTGGCCTACCTTCGGCAGGTGTTCGGCGTGAAGGCCTGACGGCAACGCCGCGCCCGGCACCGGTCGGGCTCGAGGCCGCCCGCTTCGATCGGCGTCCCGCGCCGACACACCAGGGGTCGCTGTTCTCTGCCGACGATTTCGCTGCCCCTCACGGCTCGTCGTAAGCTCATGGCCATGGCGACCGTCGACGCCAATGCCGCCACCACCGCGAACGCTCCCGGAGCACAGGTTCTGCCTGCAAGCGACGCGCCGCACGTCGTCACGCTCGCCGACGCCACCGACCTGATCGGCTTCCGGCATGCCTGCCGGGCGCTCTGGGCGGAGCAGGTCGAACCCGGCCGGGTGAGCTGGCATACCCGTGACGAGATCGAGCAGGATCTCTTCGTGACGCTCGCCGCGGGCGCCGACCCCTCCGCCGAGACGGTGGTCGTCCCGTCGCGCGCGCCGCCGGTGCAGGTGCCGGCGTCTTTCATGCCGATCTGCCAGAGCGTCGTGCTGCACAGTGATCCGGGGCGCTTCGGCTTGCTGTACCGGCTGCTCTGGCGGCTGCAGGTCGAGCGGGCCCTGCGCGACGATCCGCTCGACGCCGACTGGGTCCAGGCCGAGCACATGGCCCAGGCGGTGCGGCGCGACATGCACAAGATGAAGGCCTTCGTCCGCTTCCGGTCGCTCGACGACGGTCTCGACGCCGAGCCGTTGCACGTGGCCTGGTTCGAGCCGGAACACCACATCGTCGAGGCGACGGCGCCGTTTTTCGCGCGCCGTTTCACGGCCATGCGGTGGGCGATCCTGACGCCGCGGCGTTCGGTCCGGTGGGATGGTGCCGCGCTGGTCTTCGGCCCCGGCGCACGCCGCGACGAGGCGCCTCCAGCCGACGCCGGCGAGGCGCTCTGGCTCACCTACTACCGCAGCATCTTCAACCCGGCCCGCCTGAAGCTGAAGGCCATGCAGAAGGAGATGCCGCGGCGCTACTGGCCCAACCTGCCCGAGGCGGCGTGGATCGACCCGCTGGCCGCCGACGCGGCCGCCCGAAGCGGGGCCATGATCGAACGCGGCCCGAGCGAACCGTCACGCCGGCGCCCGGTGGGCCCCGACGCGGCCGCGCCGGCCGGATCGGCGAGCGACGGTGGCCGGCCGCCAGCGTCGCTCCAGGCGCTCGGCGCGGCGCTGCAGCGCTGTCGAGAATGCCCGATCGGCGAGCACGCGACGCAGGCGGTCGGTGGTGAAGGCCCGCCGCGCGCCCAGCTGATGTTCGTCGGAGAGCAGCCGGGTGACCAGGAAGACCTCCAGGGCCGGCCCTTCGTCGGTCCGGCGGGGCAGTTGCTGGCTCGCGCCCTGGCCGAGCTCGGCATCTCGCGCAACCGGGTCTACATCACCAACGCGGTCAAGCACTTCAAGTTCGAGCTGCGCGGCAAGCGCCGGATCCACAAGACGCCGGCCCAGCAGGAAGCTGCGGCCTGCCTGCACTGGCTCGAAAGCGAGATCGCCCTGGTCGATCCGCTCGCCATGGTGGCACTCGGCGCCACCGCGGCGCGGCAGTTGATGGGCTCGCCGGTCGCCGTCACGCGGCAGCGTGGCCGGTGGATGACCCGCGCCGACGGCCGGCGCGTCTTGATCACCCTGCACCCGTCGGCCCTGCTGCGCATGGATCCGGCCGACAAGGCCGCCGCCTGGACGGCGTGGCTGGGCGACCTGGCCCACGCCGCCAACGAACTCTCGCGACTCTCTGACGGCCTGCAACGCTGACGTCCGACAGGGACGACTCGCCGCCCTCGTCGAGAGCTCTCATAGGTCGTCGCGTCGCGCCTGAATCCGAACCCGTCCTACAGACCGGTCGGCTCGCGCCTGACCGGGCTTTTCCTTGCCCGGTGCTTCAATGGCTCGACAGCGCGCTTCAGGCGCCTCCCTTCCCTCGAACCGACCGAAAGCCCCTCATGAACGACACCACCGCCTCCCGCAAGCACCTGTGGGAAATGATCAAGGACATCAGGTTCGCGATGTTCACCACGCGGCACGGCAACGGCCACCTGCACTCGCGGCCCATGACGACGCAGAACAAGGCGATCGACGAAGACGAAAGCCTCTGGTTCTTCATGTCGAAGAAGGGCGACCCGGTCGAGGACCTGAAGGCCGATCCGGTCGTCAACGTGGTCTACGCCGACCCCGGAGACGATTGCTACGTGTCGGTGTCGGGCGAAGCTGCGGTGATCGAGGACCAGGCCAAGAAGAACCAGCTCTGGAACAAGCTGGCCGAAGCATGGTTCCCGGGCGGCTCGACCGACCCCGACCTGGCCCTGGTGCAGGTGCGGATCATCCACGCCAACTACTGGGACGTGAA
This sequence comes from Burkholderiales bacterium, assembly GCA_038225015.1. GTDB lineage: Bacteria > Pseudomonadota > Gammaproteobacteria > Burkholderiales > Burkholderiaceae_C > Schlegelella_A. The sequence goes on along the minus strand of JBBRFB010000002.1, from coordinate 47,790 downwards.
GGAATCGAAGATCGTGCAGCTCTACGAGATGGCCAAGGCGTCGGTCACCGGAAAGCCGCCCACCGGCCTGGGCGAGCACGGTGAAGTGCGCATGCGCTGAGCTCCGCACGAGCCGAGAAGCAGGTCACGGCCGGGCGAGCACGCGCAGGATCAGCGCCGCGACTTCCGCGCTGTTCGCGGCTTTGGTTGCGCAGCGGGGTCGTATCGTGGATGCAGCTGACTTCAGGGTGACCCGCATGCGCCACGCCCCTTCGACGTTTCACTTCTCGCAAGCCTTTCGCGTCCCGCCGCCGGTTGGCGCCATCGAGTGGGAGGAGCTCCCGTCGCTCGCCGAGTCCCTTTCGCAGCGCCTGGTCTTGCGGGGCGCGCGCAGCGCGCCGTCTTCCGTCTCTTCCATGGCCGATGACGTCCCGTCTCGCATGCACGTCGGCGCCGCGCCGGCCTGGGACAGCACCCGGCCGGCGATGTTCGACGCGCCCATGGCGTCGGAATCCTTTCGCGAGCCGCTGGCCGGCGTCGCCATTCGCGAAGTGCTGGAGCCCGACGTCTTTCGTCACTTCTTCGGGGCCTGAAGCGCGACGGCCGGTGAACGCTCGCCGGCTCCGGTCGGTACGGGCGCCGCCCTGCCGGCGCGAGGCGTCACCCGCCGCCGCGAACGCGTGAATTTGTGCTGCCGCTTGCAGCGCGGCGACCACCTTCGATGAGGCCCGCCGGGGCGACAATCCCGGCTCGCGGCACGTGAGCGACCACGGTCTTCCTTCCCTGGCCGCACCCCGTCCTGCAGGAGCACCCGCATCAGCACTGCGATGAATCCGGCGCCCGATGTCGACACGGCGCGCTCCAGCGTCTCGAACGCGCCCCCTCCGGCACGCACGCTCGGGCTCGGCACGCGGTTGCGCGACTACGAGATCACGGGGCTCATCGGCGAGGGCGGCTTCGCCGTCGTCTATCTCGCCTGGGACCACTCGCTGCAGCGCAAGGTCGCCATCAAGGAGTACATGCCCGCCGGCATGGCCTCGCGCGTCGCGGGCTCCCCGGCCCTCGTCGTCAAGTCCGAGCGCCATGTCGATACCTTCAAGGCCGGCCTGAAGAGCTTCGTCAACGAGGCCCGGCTGCTCGCCCGCTTCGACCATCCCTCGCTCGTCAAGGTCTACCGTTTCTGGGAGGAAAACGGCACCGCCTACATGGCCATGCCCTTCTACGAAGGCCCGACCCTCGAGACCGCCCTCGCCGAGCTCGGCCACGTCCCCGGCGAAGCCGAGCTGCGAACGTGGCTGCGGCCGGTCCTCAATGCCCTGTCCGTCCTCCACGACGCCGACACACGGCACCTCGACATCGGCCCCGACAGCATCCTGCTGACGCCCATGGGCCCGGTCCTGCTCGGGTTCGCTTCGGCGAACCACACCGTCGCGGCACTGAACCACCGGTCCGCCGCCGCTCTCAAGCCGGGCTTCGCGGCCATCGAGCTCTACGGCAGCGAGGCCGGATCGAGACGCGGCCCCTGGACCGATCTCTACGCCCTCGCGGCTGTCGTCCACGCCGCCATCAGCGGCGCGGCGCCCGTGGCCGCCGCCGACCGGCTGGCGCAGGATCGTGTCCAGCCGCTGGCGCGGGTCGCCGCCGGCCTCTACAGCGCGAGCTTCCTGGCGGCGATCGATGCCGCGCTGGCCGTGCAGCCGGAGCTGCGGCCGCAGGACCATCTCCAGTTCCGCGCCCTGATGCGCGACATGGACGCTCCGGAGACGCCTGTCTCGCTGGCGCCGCAGCGCGACCTGATGCACGAGCCCTTCCTGTTCGCCGAGACGAGAGGCGAGACGACGGTTCCCGATCCACCGGCGTTGCCGCAGGCCGTGCCGGCGGCAGCGAAGACGGCGGTTGCCGCGCGTCCGGCCCGGCCCGCGGTCGAGGCCGAGGGGCCCGGCGAGCGGAACACGCCTTCGTGGATGCGCGGCACAGACCTCGCCCGGCGCGCGTTCGGCAAGCGCTTCGCCTACGGCCTGATCGCGTTGACCTTCGCCATGATCGGCGTGGCGGCGCTCGCACTGCAGTACTACGGGCGCAAGGCCGAGCGCCCGGCGCTCGCTGCCACCCCCGCCGCCCTGCCCGCAGCCATCGTCGTGCCGCCGGGCTCGGCCGCACCGCCGGCGTCAGCGGCGTTGCCGGCACCCGCCGTCCCGGCCGCCCTGCCGGCCGTCGCCACGGCGGTGCCGCCGCCGACGGTCTCGCCTGCACCCCTCCAGGTGCCAGCGACGACGACCACGACAGCGACTCCGCCGGTGCTCGAGCCCACCTCGCCGGCGGAGCGCCTCAACCGCTGCACCTACATCCTGCAGAAAGCCTCGCTCGAGCCGATCAGCGCCGCCGAGACCGAGTTCTATAAAAAGGAATGCAAATGAAGCGCTGGTTCCGCCACCGGGGGCGCGTGGGCGCGTCGGTCCTCTTGCTCGGGCTTGCCGGCTGGCTCGCCAGTTGCGGGCCGACGGGCCCGCAGACCTTCGAGAAGGCGGCGGCCGACGCGACCGACGAGCTGGTCGCCCAGACGGGCAAGCTGCCGGCCTTTCTGGCCCGGATCGAATCGACGATCAACGTGCCGGACCGGTCGGCGCCGAAGCGCGGCATCGTCATCGACCCGATGCTCGACACCATCACCGGGCAGCAGACCGAGACCAGTGCCCTGCTCGAGCGTCGCGTCACGCAGCGCATGGGCTTCAAGTTCCTGCAGTTCGAATTCCTGCCGTTCCGCTCGGAGAACCTGAAGCGTGCCCAGTACCTGCTCACGGGAACGATGTCGCGCACCCCCGCCGACGGACCGAAGCACACGGTGCAGCTCAATCTGGCCCTGACCGACCTGAAGACCGGATTCGTCGTCGCTCAGTCGTCGGTGCCGGCACGCGAGGAAAACCTCGACGCGACGCCGTCGCCGTACTACAAGGACACGCCCGTCCTGATGAAGGACAAGGTGGCCGACGGCTATGCCAAGACGACGGTGACGCCCCCCGGTCAGCGTGCCGATCCGTACTACCTGGAGCGGATCGCGGCGGCCACCGTCATCACCGAAGCGACCAACCTCTACAACGCCGAGCGCTACCAGGACGCCCTCGGCCAGTACCAGACCGCCCTGTCGACGCCGCAAGGCGAGCAGTTGCGGGCACAGAGCGGCGTCTACCTCACGAGCATGAAGCTGGGCCGCACCGCCGAGGCCGAACAGGCGTTCGGGCGCATCGTGGCGCTGGGCATCGCCTACAACCAGCTCGGCGTGAAGTTCCTCTTCAACCCGGGGGGAGTCGAGTTCTGGTCGGACCCGAAGATCAGCGGCGCCTATCCGATGTGGCTGCGGCAGATCGGCCGCGAGGTCGTCGCGGCCGATCGCTGCATGAAGATCGTCGGCCACACCAGCCACAGCGGCCCGGCCCCGGTCAACGTGGCGCTGTCGCTCAAGCGCGCGGCCTACGTAAGGCAGCGCCTGATCGCCGAGGAGCCGACGCTGGCCTCGCGCACGCAGGCCGAGGGCGTCGGCTTTCGCGAGAACATCGTGGGCAGCGGCACCGACAACGGCTTCGACGTGCTCGATCGGCGGGTCGAGTTCAAGATCTCGCGCTGCGCGCCGGAAGCGCCACGGCAATAGCCCGGCCCCACGCGGCCGGCCCGCTCAGGCCGCGAGGAGGCCGCGCCGGCGCAGCAGCGTCTCCAGGCATTGCTCGCGAATGCCGTAGAACCGCTTGATGCCGTCGAGCTCGGCGAGGGCGGGCGACGGCGGCGCCGCGGCACCGCGTCGCGTCGCCAGGATCATCTTGTTCTTGCGCGTGTGCTCGAGCGCGACGAACTCGAACACGCGGGCGTCGTACCCCGCTGCCTCGAGTAGGAGCGCGCGCAGGCTGTCGGTCACCATCTCCGATTCCTGGCCGAGGTGCACGCCGTGGCGCAGGAGCGGTGCGAGCGCGCCGGGCGTGCGCATCTGCGGACGCAGCTCCTTGTGGCAGCACGGCGCGGCGACGAGGAGGGCGGCGCCGGCCGCGAGGCCGAGGTCGAGCGCGTGGTCGGTGGCGGTGTCGCAGGCGTGCAGCGCAATCATGACGTCCATCGCTCCGACGTCGACGCTCCTCAGGTCGCCGGCGACGAAGCCGAGGCCCGTGAAGCCGACGCGTTCGGCGGCGCGCCGGGCCGCCGCGACGAGCTCGGCGCGCAGTTCGACGCCGACGACCTCGACGCGGCCCTCGCCGTAACGTTGCTGCAGGTAGTCATAGGCGGCGAAGGTGAGGGCGCCCTTGCCGCAACCGAAATCGACGAGCCGGATCGACGTCGCGTCGCGCAGCGGCGAATGCTCGATCGCGTGCTCGAGGATCTCGACGAACTTGTTGACCTGCTTCCACTTGCGCGCCATCGCCGGGATCAGCCGATGGCCGGCGTCCATGATGCCGAGCTCGACGAGGAAGGCCGCCTGCGGGTCGACGACGCGGTGCTTGGCGCGATCGTGGCGGTCTGCGTCCGCCGCCGCCGGCTCGTCGCGGCCGGGCGCTGCGGCCCGACGAACGATGCGAACCTGGCCTCGCCGGCTCGCCCGTCGCTCGATGTCCTCGTCGGCCGTCATCAAGTGAGCGTGCGCATACTCATCGCGAACGAGGTTGCCCAGACGGATCAACCCTTCGGCGATCGACGCGTTGTCGGTGACGTCGTGGTCCGCGTGGCTGGCGACGAACGACAGCGTCGGCACGCCGCGGAGGTCGATCCGGCGAACATCGAGGCGTGGCGGCGCGCCGGCGCGTGAGCGCGGCTTGGCGAGGACGAGCTTGCGGAAGGTGCCGCCGGCGAGCGCTTCGGCAACGAGCGCGAGGAACGCGTCCGGAGTGCCTTCGTCGCTGGCGGGCGATGCTTGCGAGGACGACGGCTTGGGCGGGGATGGCATGGACAGCCGATTGTCGAGCACCGACTGTCGCCGGACGACGCGGCTACAGTCGACCCCGTTCGACTTCCGGCCCAAAGGACCGCCCCATGCTGGGCATCGCCGACTACCCGTCCTTCGTCGTTGCGGTGATCGTCTTCCTGATGATCCCCGGGCCGGGCAACCTCGCGCTCATCACGTCCACGAGCACGGGCGGGCTGCGCGGCGGCGTCGCCGCCCCGCGCGGCGTGATCGGCGGCGACCAGGTCCTGATGTGGCTGGCGGTGGCTGGCGTCGCCGCGCTGCTGGCGGCCTGGCCGCCGGCGTTTCATGCCGTGCAGTGGCTCGGCGCCGGCTACCTGGCCTGGCTCGGCCTGCGCCTGCTGCGGGCCCGGCCCGGCGACAAGCCGGTGCTGCACATCCGCACCGGTCAGTACTTTCGCCAAGCCTTCCTCATCACGCTGCTGAACCCGAAGGCGATCGTCTTCTACATGGCGTTCTTTCCGCTCTTCGTCGACCCTGCCGACCACGCCGGTGTCGCCACGTTCGCGCTGATGGCCGCGACGATCGCCGTGCTGACGCTGCTCTACGGGCTGGCCGTCACGATGGCGACACACCGCTTCGCCGAGCGGCTGCGGGCCAGCCCGGCCGCGTCGCGCGTGCTGCGCCGGCTGGCGGGCGTGTTCATGATCGGCTTCGGTCTGAAGCTGGCGCTCTCGCGCTGAGCCCGGCCCGCGGGTCGCGGACTCGCGGCGTTCGCCGCCTCAGGCGGCGATTCGCTCGACGTCGGCGCTGCGCAGGGACGAGAGCACGGCCGGCAGATCGAGCACCGCCAGCAGGTCGGCGAGCTTTTCCGTGCAGAGCTCGGCGACCCGATCGAAGGCATACCAGCCGAAGCCGTCCATCTCGGGCTGCGGCCGGCCGGTGCGCCGGTCGAGGAACTGGCTGTCGCAACGCAACTGCCGCGGATCGATCCGGTCGGCGAGGATCGCGAAGAGGTGCAGGTCCTTCTTGGCCGTGTAGGGCATTCGTCCGAGATCGACCAGGGGATTCGCTTCCAGACGCAGGCCGGTCTCCTCGACGGTCTCGCGCAGCGCCGCCTGGCGCGGCGTCTCGCCGGGTTCGATGCCGCCCTTGGGCAGGTCCCAGTGGCGCTGCCCGGTGACGTGGCAGAGCAGCAGCTCGCCCGCGGGAGCGAGCAGGACGATGCCGCAACTGAGGCGGCGCGGACGGGACAGGAAGGATGCGAGCACGGTCTGCGATTGTCGCGTCGGCTTCCTTGTCGCGCCCATGCGGCGCGGTGACGACAGGCTGCCGATCGCCAACTCCTGACGTTGCGCCAGACTCGCTCGTGAGTTCAACCCGCCGTCGGCGGCGTCATCACGGCTGCGGGTTGATCGGCGCGGATCGACGTGTCGGGCCGCTCGTACGTGCCGATATGGCAACCGCTGGCCACGCCGTGCTCTCGCAAGGCCTCGAGCACGGCCTCTCTGCCCGGCGTGCCGTCGAAGACGGCGCCGGCGGCGAGGGCGAAGACCTGGAACACGTAGCGGTGCACGCCATGGCCCGGCGGCGGGTCGGGCGGCAGCCAGCTCGCCTGCAGGAAGGAATTGCGACCCGTGTGAAGCCCGCTGCCATCGTGATCCGAGCTCGGCAGCGCGCCTTCGGCGAGCGCACCGTCTTCGCCGGGCAAATCGACGACGATGGCATGTACGAGCGGCTGCGGCGTCGGCGCGTCGGCGTCCTCGACGATCAGGAGCACGGAGCCGACCCCGGCCGGCACGCCGCTCCAGTGCAGCGGCGGCGAGACGCCCTCGCCGTCGGCGGTGTAGCGTTCGGGAATCGGTGCGTGGTCGGCGAAGGCAAGACTCTGCACGTTGATCCGGGCCATGCCGGCGCGCAGATCGACGGCCTGGAAAGCCGTCTTGTCGAGCCCCGCGCGCTGGTCGCGCAGGGCATGACCCAGGGCCTCGGGCAAGTTCTCGAGCATGGGTCAGACGTCGATGTTGGCGACGCGCAGAGCGTTGCTCTCGATGAACTGGCGCCGCGGCTCGACTTCGTCGCCCATCAGCATCGTGAAGACACGATCGGCCTCGATGGCGTCGTCGAGCTGGATACGAAGGAGCCGGCGGACGGCGGGGTCCATGGTCGTTTCCCAGAGCTGGGCCGGGTTCATCTCGCCCAGGCCCTTGTAGCGCTGACGCGCCACCGCGCCTTCGGCCTGCTGGATGAGCCAGGCCATCGCCTCGCGAAAATCACCGACCTTCGCTTCCTTCTGGCGCTCGCCTTCGCCGCGCTTGACCACCGCGTCCGCACCGACCAGGCCGCGGAAGGCGCGGCCGGCCTTCGAGAGCGCCTCGTAGTCGGCGCCGTGGATGAAGTCGGCCGTGACGACGCTCGACTTGACGTTGCCGTGATGCATGCGGCTGATGCGCAGCACATGCTTGTCGAGCCGGGAATCGAACTCGGCTGCCACCTCGGCGTCGTTCAGCATGCCCTCGAGCGCGCGCGCCGAGACCTCGGCTGCCTCGAGCGTGTCGAGGTCGAGCTCGAGGCCATTGGCAATGGCGCGCAGGGCGTCGACGTCCATCCAGTTCGACAGCCGCTCGACGACGTTCTTGGCCAGCACGTACTGGCCGGCGAGCGCCTCGAGAGCGTCGCCCTCGAGCACGGCCGAATCCTCGACCCCCGTTTCGAGCCGGGCGTCTTTCAGGGCGACCTTCATCAGGTAGGCGTCGAGTTCATGGCCGTCCTTCAAGTACTGCTCGTCCTTGCCGAACTTCACCTTGTAGAGCGGCGGCTGGGCGATGTAGATGTGGCCACGCTCGACGAGCTCGGGCATCTGCCGGAACAGGAACGTCAGCAGCAGCGTGCGGATGTGGGCGCCGTCGACGTCGGCGTCGGTCATGATGATGATGCGGTGGTAGCGAAGCTTCTCGACGTTGAAGTCGTCGCCGCCCGAGCCCTTGCCGATGCCGGTGCCGAGCGCGGTGATGAGAGTGAGGATCTCGTTGCTCGTGAGCAGCTTCTCGTAACGTGCCTTCTCGACGTTGAGGATCTTTCCGCGCAGCGGCAGGATCGCCTGGAACTTGCGGTCGCGTCCCTGCTTGGCCGAACCGCCCGCCGAATCGCCCTCGACGATGTAGATCTCGCAAAGCGCCGGGTCCTTCTCCTGACAGTCGGCGAGCTTGCCGGGCAGGCCGAGACCGTCGAGCACGCCCTTGCGACGCGTCATCTCGCGCGCCTTCCTGGCCGCCTCGCGGGCCCGCGCGGCATCGACGATCTTGCCGCAGATGATCCTGGCGTCGGCCGGGCTCTCGAGCAGGAAGTCCGTGAGCGCCTTGCTGACGATGTCTTCCACCGGGCCGCGCACTTCGCTCGAGACCAGCTTGTCCTTCGTCTGGCTCGAGAACTTGGGCTCCGGTACCTTCACCGAGAGCACGCAGCACAGGCCCTCGCGCATGTCGTCGCCGGTGACCTCGACCTTGGCCTTCTTGGCCAGTTCGTTGTCCTCGATGTACTTGTTGATGATGCGCGTCATCGCCGCCCTGAGCCCGGTGAGATGGGTGCCACCGTCTCGCTGCGGGATGTTGTTGGTGAAGCAGAGGACGGTCTCGCTGTAGCCGTCGTTCCACTGCATCGCCACCTCGGCGGTAATGAGGCTGCCCTGGTCGCTCGCCTTCGAGCCCGTGGCGCTGAAGACGTTCGGGTGCAGCACCTTCTTGCCGGTGTTGATGAACTCGACGAAGCCCTTGACGCCGCCGGCGTAGGCGAAGTCGTCGGCCTTGTTGTTGCGCTCGTCGACGAGGCGGATGCGCACGCCGTTGTTCAGGAACGAGAGCTCGCGCAGGCGCTTCGACAGGATGTCGTAGTGGAAGTCGATGTTAGAGAAGATCTCGAGGTCGGGCAGGAAGTGCACTTCGCAGCCGCGCTTCTCGGTCTCGCCCGTCACGCGCATCGGCGAGACGGCGACGCCGTTGCGGACGACGACCTCGCGGTCCTGCGGGATGCCCTGGCGAAATTCCATGTAGTGCGCCAGGCCCTCGCGGCGAACCGTGAGGCGCAGCCACTTCGACAAGCCGTTCACGCACGACACGCCGACGCCGTGCAGGCCTCCCGAGACCTTGTAGCTGTTCTGGTTGAACTTGCCGCCGGCGTGCAGCTCGGTCAGCGCGATCTCCGCCGCCGAGCGCTTCGGCTCGTGCTTGTCGTCCATCTTCACGCCGGTGGGAATGCCGCGGCCGTTGTCGGTGACGCTGATCGAGTTGTCGGTGTGGATGGTGACGACGATGTCGTCGCAGAAGCCGGCGAGCGCCTCGTCGATCGAGTTGTCGACCACCTCGAACACCAGGTGGTGCAGGCCGGTGCCGTCGGAGGTGTCGCCGATGTACATGCCCGGGCGCTTGCGAACCGCTTCCAGGCCCTCGAGGATCTGGATGCTGCTCTCGCCGTAGGCGTCCTGCTCGACCGCTCCGGCGCCGCCGAGTCCGTTCAGGCCCGGGCCGGCCGCGCTGTTCGTGGCCTTGGTGGCCATGTCGCCATGCGTTCCGGCGATCCCGGGCTTCTGGTCCTTGTCTTCTTCGTGTGGAGTCATTGCCGATATCGTCATGCCGTCAGATCCGCATCGGCATGACGACGTACTTGAAGCCGGCCTGATCGGGCACGGTGATGAGGGCGCTCGAGTTCGTGTCCTGCAGCTCGACGGTGACCATTTCCTGCCCCATGTTGGCGAGGGCATCGATCAGGTAGGTGACGTTGAAGCCGATCTCGATGGTGTCGCCGCCATAGTCGATCTCGAGCTCTTCCATCGCCTCTTCCTGCTCGGCGTTCGACGAGGCGATGCGCAACGTGCCCGGCTCGATGTTGACGCGCACGCCCTTGAACTTCTCGCTCGTCAGGATCGCCGCGCGCTGCAAGCTCGCCAGGAGCGGCCCGCGGCCGAGGGTGACCTTGTTCTTGTGGTTCTTCGGGATGACGCGGTTGTAGTCGGGGAACTTGCCCTCGACGAGCTTCGAGACGAACTCCATGCCGGCGAACGAGAACTTGGCCTGGTTCGGCGCGAAGCGCATCTCGATCGGCGAGTCGTCGTCCTTGAGGAGCCGCTGCAGCTCGAGCACGGTCTTCCTCGGCAGGATCACCTCCTGCTTCGGGATCTCGGTCTCGAGCGTCGCCTGAGCGAGCGCCAGCCGATGCCCGTCGGTGGCCACCAGCGTCAGGCTCTTGCCCTCGGCAATGAAGAGGATGCCGTTCAGGTAGTAGCGGATGTCGTGCACCGCCATCGCGAAATGCACCTGGGCGATCAGGCCGCGCAAGGCCTTCTGCGGTACGCCGAACGCCGGCCCGAAGTCGGCCGACTCCTGGACCAGGGGGAAGTCGTCGGCCGGCATCGTCTGCAGCGTGAAACGACTCTTGCCTCCGACCAGCGTGAGCTTCGACTGCGTGGCCGAGAGCGTCACCACCTGCTCGGCAGGCATCGAGCGCAGGATGTCGATCAGCTTCCTGGCACCCACCGTCGTGGCGAAGTTCGAGCCGTCACCGCCGAGCTCGGCGGGGGTGCGCACCGGGGTCTCGAGGTCGCTGGTCGTCAGTTCGATCTGCTCGCCCGTCTTGCGGATGAGCACGTTGGCCAGGATCGGCAGCGTGTGGCGTCGCTCGACGATGCCTGCGACCGTCTGCAGCGCAGCAAGGAATTTTTCTTGCGCAGCTTTCAACACAATCATGTCAACCTCTTGAGATGGTCGTGGTAGTAGGGGCGGCGAAATTCTGTGGACAAGCGCATTTTCCTCCCTCCGGACGCGAACTTAGGCTTGCCTGAAGGCTGTGATCCAACGCCGTGAGCCGGCGCTGAAGTGCTGACAACTTCGACGATTTCGGCGACCCCTGTGGACAGGTCGCAGTTGTTGTCGAGATTGTCCCCAGGGTTGTGACTTGACGCGCCGGCAGATAGGGAACACAGCATCTGTCAGCCCTTCAGCGTCTGCTCGAGCACGTGCAGCTGGTGGTTGAGGTCGGTGTTCTTCTGCCGCTCCGCCGAGATCTTGCGCACCGCGTGCAGCACGGTCGTGTGGTCGCGGCCGCCGAAGAGCTCGCCGATCTCGGGCAGGCTCTTCTGCGTCATCTCCTTGGCGATGTACATCGCGATCTGGCGCGGCCGGGCGATCGACGCCGGGCGCTTCTTCGAGTACATGTCGGCGACCTTGATCTTGTAGAAATCCGCGACGGTCTTCTGGATGTTCTCGACGCCGACCTGGCGGTTCTGGATGGAGAGCAGGTCTTTCAGCGCCTCGCGAGCGAGCTGGATGTTGATGTCCTTCTGCGAAAAGCGCGAGTAGGCGAGGATCTTGCGCAGCGCTCCCTCGAGTTCGCGAACGTTCGCGCGCACGTTCTTGGCGACGAAGAAGGCGACGTCTTCGGGCATCGGCGTCGCTTCCTGGTCGGCCTTCTTCATCAGGATGGCCACTCGCATCTCGAGCTCCGGCGGCTCGATCGCCACCGTGAGTCCGGCGTCGAAGCGGGACGTGAGGCGCTCGTCGATGTCGACCAGACCCTTCGGGTAGGTGTCGCTGGTCATGATGATGTGCGCCCGCTTGGCGAGCAGCGCCTCGAAGGCGTTGAAGAACTCCTCCTGCGTGCGCTCCTTGCCGGCGAAGAACTGGACGTCGTCGATCAGCAGCAGGTCGAGCGAGTGGTACTTGGCCTTCAGCTCGTCGAAGGTCTTCCTCTGGTAGTTCTTCACCACGTCGGTGATGAACTGCTCGGCGTGCAGGTAGAGGATGCGCGCATCGGGCCGGTCGGCCAGCAGGGCGTTGCCGACCGCATGGATCAGGTGCGTCTTGCCGAGGCCGACGCCGCCGTAGATGAAGAGCGGGTTGTACATCTGCCCCGGCGCGCCGGCGACGTGCAGCGCCGCCGTGCGCGCCATCTGGTTGGCACGGCCGGGCACGAGGGTGTCGAAGCTCAAGGCGGGGTTGAGGCGGCTCGGCAGCGGCGCGGGTGCCGAGTTGGCGTGGCCCGAGCTGCCGCGCAGGGCGCCGTTGAGGCTCGCCGCCACCGGCGTCGGGCCGCCTGGGGACGGCTGGAATGCCGCCCGCACCGCACCATCGCGCGGCTCGAGCGCCACGTCGAATCGCACCGGCCCGCCGGCGAGCTCGCTCAGCACGGTTTCGATGCGGCCACCGTACTGGTTGCGAATCCAGTCGAGCTTGAAGCGGTTCGGCACCCGCACGGTGACGACGGTGCCGGCGTCGCCGGCATCGGTCACTTCCGCATCGGGAAGCGGCCGGATCCAGGTGTTGAACTGCTGGTCGGGCAACTCGGAAGCGAGGCGTTCGCAGCCGCGTTGCCAGAGATCGGCTCGCATATGTGGAGAAGTACCCGGTGAAAGCCCTCGATTGTAGTCTCGGATGGCCGTCCGGCAAGCACTTATCCACAGGGAAAACACCCGCCGTCGAAAAACCCCGCAGGGCGTCGCGCGGAACGAGTCCGGTTGACGCCTCGGGCAGTTCTTGATGTAATCGCGGGTTCGCCCCGGCCCCAGGGCTCGAACCGCGTGCTCCGGCACCTCTTTACTTCGCCGTGGCTGCCGCGTCGAAGGTCCCCGAACGCCGCGCCGGCTCGACCGCCTCGCGGCGTCGTCATGGAACCCCGTCATGAAACGCACCTACCAAGCATCGAAAGTCCGTCGTGCCCGCACGCACGGCTTCCTCGTCCGCATGAAATCCCGCGGCGGCCGGGCGGTCATCAACGCCCGCCGCGCCAAGGGGCGCAAGCGCCTGGGCCTCTGAGGCCTGCGGCGTCGCCTTCGTGCTCCGCGCCGCGCCGGTCCGGGCGATCGGGCGCCTGGTCCGCGCCACCGATTTCGAACAGGTCCTGCGCGCCCGCAGCCGCGCCAGCACACCCCATTTCGCGGTGCACCACATTGCACAGCCGCCCAGCCCACTGGGGAAGTGTGCGCCGGGGTCCCGGGCGGGCAAGTTATCCACAGATTCGGTAGAAAAGAGTGGATGGCCTGTGGATGACTCTGCTGTAGTTGCCGGATCGGCGGCTTATCTCGGCGCGATCGTGCCGAAGCGCCATGCTCGCCGTGCGGTGACGCGGTCGCTCCTGAAGCGCCAGATCTACGCCGCTGCCGGCCGGCATGCCGAAGCGTTGGCGTCGGGCTGCTGGATCGTCCGCCTGCGTGCGCCGTTCGACCGGAGCCAGTTTCCGAGCGCGGCATCGCCGGCCCTGCGCCGGGTCGCCCGGGTCGAACTCGACGACCTGTTCGCCACCGTCGAGCGGAGTTCCTCCCGATGAATGCGCTGCCCCGCCGCACACTCATGGCGCTCGTGCGCGCCTACCGCTTGCTGCTGAGCCCATGGCTCGGCAACGCCTGCCGCTTCGAGCCGACCTGCTCGAACTACGCCCTGCAGGCGCTCGACGCTCATGGCGCCCTGGCCGGCTCGGCCCTCGCCGTCGCCCGCATCGCCCGCTGCCACCCGTGGTGTGCCGGCGGGCACGACCCGGTGCCGGCCCGGCCACCGCGCTTCCTTTCCGCCCTGACCGCCGCAGCGCCTTGCCCCGGCGCCGACGCCCGCAACGAATCCTCTGCCCCATGACCGACATTCGCCGAACGCTGCTGTGGATGGTCTTCTCGGTGTCGCTGTTCCTGATCTGGGACGCCTGGAACAAGCACAACGGCCAGCCCTCCTTCTTCAGCCCGACGGCCCACCCGACCGCCGCGGCGGCCGCGCCGCCGCAAACGGCACCGCCGAACGTCGCCGCCGGCAGCAGCGCCGTACCGGTGCCGTCGGTCATCGCCGCGGCGCCGTCCGGCGCGAGCGCCTCGCCGCTGCCCGGCGCGGTGCCTTCGCCGGCGGCGGCGCCCGCCGGCGAGAAGGTCACGATCACGACCGACGTGGTGAAGGCGACGCTCGACAGCCTGGGCGGAACGCTCGGCCGGGTCGAGTTGCTGAAGCAGGCCGACTCGCTCGACCACAGCAAGAACGTCGTCCTCCTCGACGAGTCGGCGAGCCGCTACTACGTGGCGCAGTCCGGTCTCGTGCCCCCGGACGGCGGCACGGGGCTGCCGAACCACCATACGGTCATGCACCTCGTCCCCGGCGATCGCACGCTCGCCCCGGGACGCGACGCGCTCACGGTGCAATTCGAAAGCGCCCCGGTCGACGGCGTCAAGCTCGTCAAGACCTACACGTTCAGGCGCGGCGACTACGTGATCGACGTCGAGCACCGTATCGTCAACGAGTCGGCGGCGCCGATCAGCCCGCGGCTCTACCTGCAGCTGGTTCGCGACGGCAACCCGCCGCCCGGCGAGTCGAGCTTCTACTTCACCTTCACCGGTCCGGCGATCTACACCGACACCTCGCACTTCAACAAGATCAAGTTCGATTCGATCGAGAAGCGCAAGGCCGGCGACAAGCCCGACCACGACGTCGTCGCCGACACCGGCTGGGTGGCCATGGTCCAGCACTATTTCGCGTCGGCGTGGCTCGTCGACAGGCCCGGGGCGCCGGCGCCGCGCCGCGAGTTCTACACCGCGAAGATCGGCACCAACCTCTACTCGGTGGGCGAACTGGTGCCGATGGGCGAGATCGCGCCGGGCGCGAGCAAGGCCTTCGACGCGAGGCTCTTCGTCGGCCCCCAGGAAGAGCACAAACTGGCGGCGCTGGCGCCGGGCCTCGAGCTCGTGAAGGACTACGGGTGGTTTCGCATCCTGTCGGAGCCGCTCTTCTGGCTGCTGACGCAGTTGCACAAGGTGATCGGCAACTGGGGCTGGTCGATCGTCGGTCTGGTCGTGATCCTGAAGATCGCCTTCTTCTGGCTCAACGCCACGGCCTACCGCTCGATGGCCAAGATGAAAGCGATCAACCCGCGCATCATGGAAATGCGCGAGCGCCTGAAGGACAAGCCGCAGCAGATGCAGCAGGAAATGATGCGCATCTACCGCGAGGAGAAGGTCAACCCGCTCGGCGGCTGCCTGCCGATCGTGGCGCAGATGCCGTTCTTCATCGCCCTCTACTGGGTGCTGCTGTCGAGCGCGGAGATGCGCAACGCGCCATGGATCGGCTGGATCACCGACCTCTCGGCGAAGGACCCCTACTTCATCCTGCCGCTGCTGATGACGGGAACGAGCCTGCTGCAGACCTGGCTCAACCCGACGCCGCCCGATCCCATCCAGGCCAAGATGATGTGGATCATGCCGCTCGTCTTTTCGGTGATGTTCTTCTTCTTCCCGGCCGGCCTCGTCCTCTACTGGCTGACGAACAACATCCTGTCGATCACCCAGCAGTACGTGATCAACAAGAAGCTGGGCGTGATCGGGAAGTAGCGCTGACGGCCTGCCGCGGCGAGCCGCTGCCGGGCGCGTGAGAATCGGCGCCATGCATGCGCTGCCGCGCCACGACGAGCCGATCGTCGCCATCGCCACTGCGGGCGGCCGCGGCGCGATCGGCATCGTCAGGGTCTCTGGCGCATCGCTGGCACCGTTGGCGGCGGCGATCTGCGGGCGCGCGCTGGTGCCGCGGCACGCCAGCCACGTTGCCTTCCTGGGTGCCGACGGCACCGCCATCGATCGCGGGCTGGCGCTCTTCTTCCCGGCGCCGCACTCCTACACCGGCGAGGACGTCCTCGAGCTCCAGGCGCACGGCGGCCCGGTCGTCCTGCAACTGCTGCTGGCGCGCTGCCTGGAGGCAGCCCGCGAAGTCGATTCCGACTCCGGCACGCCGCGGCTGCTGCGCCTGCGCCTGGCGCGGGCGGGGGAGTTCACCGAGCGCGCCTTCCTCAATGACCGCCTCGATCTCGCCCAGGCCGAGGCCGTCGCGGACCTCATCGACGCGAGCACCGAGGCGGCGGCGCGCTCGGCAGCACGCTCGCTCGACGGCGCGTTCTCGACGCAGATCGACGCCCTGGCCGGGCAACTCGTCGAGTTGCGCTTGCTCGTCGAGGCGACGCTCGACTTTCCCGACGAGGAAGTCGAATTCCTGGAGCGCGCGGGGGCGCACGGCCGCCTCCGTGCCGCCCGCGAGCAGATCGACGCCGTGCTGGCATCAGCCCGCCAGGGAGCGCTGCTGCGCGACGGCATCCAGGTCGTGCTGGTCGGCCAGCCGAACGTCGGCAAGAGCTCGCTCCTCAACGCCCTGGCGGGTGCGGAGCTGGCGATCGTCACCGCGATTCCCGGGACCACGCGCGACAAGGTGGGCGAGACGATCCAGATCGAGGGCGTGCCCGTTCATGTGGTCGACACCGCCGGCCTGCGCGAAGGTGCCGACGAGGTCGAGGCGATCGGCGTCGCGCGGTCCTGGGCCGCGGCGGCCTCAGCCGACGTCGTCGTCTTCCTGCACGACCTCGTGCGAGCCGACGCGAGCGACTACGCCGCCGAGGAGCGGCGCATCGCCGGGCAACTGGTCGGCATCAGCGAGCGCTTGCTGCACGTCTTCAACAAGGCCGACGCAGCCGACCCTGACGCCATCGCCCGGCACACGGCGTCGAACGACATCGCGTTGTCCGCCCTGACCGGCGCCGGCCTCGACACCTTGCGCCGTGCGCTGCTCGAGCGTGCCGGCTGGCAGGCGGCGCCCGAGGGCGTGGCACTCGCGCGGGCGCGACACGTCGAGGTGCTGCGGCGCGCTCGCGCCAGCCTGAGCCTGGCCATCGCCCACGCGGCGCAGGGCGACGCGGCGCTCGAGCTGGTCGCCGAAGATCTGCGTGCGGCCCACGACGCTCTCGGCGAGATCACCGGACGCCTGACCCCCAACGACCTGCTCGGCGTCATCTTTGCGCGCTTTTGCATCGGCAAGTAGGCGAGCCCATCGCCTTGCGCCGGATCCCCCGGATCCGGCCGGCCCTGCCGCACCGCCCGACTTAGAAACCGCCGTAGTACGACGTCATGCTGTCTTCGTCGCCGGCGCGCAGGCGACCGTGCACGACGACGCAACCCTGGCCGACGAAGGTGCTTTCGCCGCGCCCCTTGTCGCTCCAGGTCGAGCGGCCCGCTGCGGCGCTCTGCTGCGCTTGCAACAGCGAATAGAAGTTGAACAGCATCGGCCCCCTTTCGAGGCCGACATTGCCGAAGCGATCCCACCAGTAGCGGCCAGGATAGACCGGGCCGAGGCGGCCGAGGCCGGCGACGTCGAGCGGGTGCAACTCGCGGCCGTTGACGAAGACGCCCGTGCTGCGGCCGTCGCCGCCGCCCGAAGCCGACGGCGGCAGCGGGTCGCCGAGGGCGAGTCCCGGCCCGAGGTAGGCCACGGCCGGGCCTCCCATCACGCCGGCGCCGCCGCTCATCGCGTCGTACCAGTAGCGGCCGGGCGGAACGGCTCCGATGATCGCCTCGATCGGGCGCAGCTGATTGCGGCCGGCTTCGTCCAGCGGACGACCGTTGAACTCGACGGCCGGAGCAGGGGTCATCGGAATCCGTGTCATGGCGACTCGCCAACGGGTTGCGTCAAGCGGCGCTCACCGATCCGGCGGCAGGGCGCTCACCCGCTGCACGTCGCCTTCGTGCAAGGGGGCGCCTTCGAAATGCTGTCGAGCCAGATGCTCGATGCGCAGCGCGGCCTCCGTGCCGCCGCGCAACGCCTCGGGGACCTCCGCCAGCGCCGCGTCGACGAAACGCTGCACGCCCGGTCGGTAGCGCAGCGACAGTCCGGTCCAGTCGAACAGCTGGCCGAGCCGCGCCCGGTCGTCGAAGCGGCGGTGCAGTTCGCGCTTGGCGGCGAAATAGGCGTCGATCTGCGCTGGCGACAGCTCGGGGCTCCAGCGCGCGACCTCCCGCAGCGGCGCGACGATGTGCCCGGCCAGATAGACGGCGGGGCTGCGGATGTGCAGCCAGTCGAGCCCGCTGGCGAGCGACGCGTTGCGCTGCATTGGCGTCGGCTCGACCCGGGCGACGCCGGCTTCGGCGAGCGCCAGGGCGACCAGCTCGGTGCAATAGAGCGCGCTCGAGTCGTCGCTGTCGAAGAACGGGTCGAACGGAGTGCGACGACGATGCTGTTCCTGCGCGAAGGCGACGAGACGCACGGCGTCGGCCTCGGGCGGCAGGGCGTAGAGACCGATGATCCGCTTGCCGCGAGCGAACTTCTCGATGCCGATGCGTCGCACGCCGCCTCGCAGTGCGTCGGTCGGGACGAGCCCCGGAAGGGGCGACAGGTCTGCGTTCGCTTCGTAGACGACCACCGCGCCGTCCTCGACGGAGACGATGCCGGCGTGGATCCACGGCGCGTACTCGGCCGCGACGAGGCTGTAGAGCAGACTCATCGCTCCACCGGCTTCGCTGACGATGACCTGCCCCGACGCCAGCGGCAGCTGGTCGACGGAGAAGGCCCGCCACACCTTCGGCTGCGCCGCGTTGAGCGCCGGCGACATCGCCGCCTGGTCGGGCGAGCCGATCGTCCCCTGGTCGACCGGGCCGAATGCCGAAGCCTCCGCTGCGGCGGGAGCGCGCAACTCGGCGGCCAGGCGCTCCGGCAAGGCGACGCAGCCCGACAGAACCGCGAGCGCAGCGCCCCAAGCGAGCGTGAAGAGCATGCGCAAGGCAGGCCCGAGACGGCGGTCCATCAGCGACGACTTGCCTCTGCGGCGACGTTCAATGCGCGCCCGGCCCAGTGCCTGGCGGCGTGTAGTCCGAGTTGTTGTTGTCGCCATGGTGCCTGCAGATCACGGTGTGGGTGACGCACAGCAATCCCGCGGCGGCGGCGCCCCCGATGATGACCAGCCAATAGGGGTTGTCGGTCCAGTCGGACATGCTCGAGTCGGACGAACCCCCGTCGCCCAGATGCATCAGGGGCACGCCGGCCAGGCTCAGGCCCCGCGACCGCCGGTCGAACCGGAGGTCGACCACGGGCAGGCGTGCCGCGTCGACTCGGCTCATCGGCGAGCTTTCCAGGCGCAGGCCGTAGCTCGGGTGGGTCGATCCGGTCGCGTCGAGCGGCAGCTGCCAGTACAGCAGCGCACGCGGCCCGCCCCGGTGCTGCAGCGAATCGAGTTGCAGACCGGCCCCGGACGACTGGGCGAGCGCCGAGCCGAACAGTGAACAGCCCAGGGCGGCCGCGCCCAGGCGCTTGGAGAGGCTTGTTTTCATCGATGACTCCTCGTTGTGGATCGTGGGGAAGACCTGCGGCGCATGCTTGCGCAAGCGTTGGCGTCGGTCAGTACAAGCTCCTGACTTCTTTCTGATATCTTCCTGAGACGCATGAATACGGACGCCCGAAGCGCGGTTCAACGCTCGCCGCGCCTTCGTTTCGGGCCCTTCGAGATCGACCTGCAGGAGCACGAGCTGCGCCGCGATGGCGCGCCGCTGGCGCTGACGCGCAAGGCCTTCGCTCTCCTCGTCGCGCTGCTGGGTCGGCCAGGAAAGCTCGTCTCCAAGACCGAGCTGTTCGAGACGGTGTGGGCCGGCACCGTGGTCAGCGACGCCGCGTTGTCGCGGGCGATCCGCGAGCTGCGCGTCGCTCTCGGCGACGACGCCGCCGCGCCGCGCTACATCGCCACCGTGCATGGCCTCGGCTTTCGCTTCGTCGCCGTCGTCGCGACCGACGGCTTCGCACCGGCGCCGCCGTTGCCCGAGCCGACGCCCGTTCACCGCCTGGTCGGCCGCGACCTGGAGCTTGCCCTCCTCGACACGGTGCTTTCCGACGTGCGGGCGGGGCAGCGGCGAATCGTCTTCGTCACCGGCGAAGCCGGCGTCGGCAAGACGGCACTGGTCGACGCCTGCCTCGAGCGGCAGGCCACCCACGCGGACCTGCGCACGGGCCAGGGCCGCTGCATCGAGCAGTACGGCACCAGCGAGGCCTACCTGCCGATGCTCGAGGCGCTCGAAGGTCTGGCGCGGCAGACGGGTGCCGACTTGCTGCGCGGCGTCCTCGCGCGCTACGCCCCGGCCTGGCTCGTGCAGCTGCCGTGGCTCGCGCACGACGCCGATCCGGCTCTCCTGCATCGCAACGGCGCGATCACGACGCACGGGATGCTGCGCGAGATCGCGCAGGCGCTCGAGGTGCTTGCCGCCCAGCAGCCGATCGTCCTCTGGCTCGAGGACCTGCACTGGAGCGACCCCTCGAGCCTGGCCGTCATCTCCTTTCTCGCCGGGCGGCGTGGGCCGGCCCGTTTGCTCGTCATCGCCAGCTTTCGCCCCGGCGACGCGCATGCCGCCGAGACGCCGCTGCGCGGGCTCGTCGCCCAGTTGCGCCAACGCGACCAGGCGAGCGAGATCGCGCTCGACCGGCTCGATGCCGACGCCGTCGCCGCCTATCTCGGGCGGCGCTTCGGCGGCGCCCGCGCCGAGCTGCTCGACCGGCTCGCCACCTTCGTGCGCCGACGCACCGAAGGCAATGCTCTGTTCACCGTCGCCATGGTCGACGACCTGGTGCGCCGCCAGCTGGTCGAGTACAGCGAGGGCGAATGGATGCTCCGCACGCCGCTCGAGCGGCTCGGCGATTTGCTGCCCGACAGCCTGCGCCGCCTGGTGCATGACCAGCTCGACCGCCTCCACGACGACGATCGCCGGCTCGTCGAGGCGGCGGCCGTTGTCGGCGTCGATTTTTCGGCCGCAGCGCTCGCCGCGGCGCTGCAAAGCGACGTCGCGTCGATCGAGGATCGCTGTCTGCGGCTCGCCGAGCAGGGGCGCCTGTTGCGCGGCCGCTTTGCCGCGTCGTGGCCGGACGGGACCGTGGCGTCGGGGTTCGGGTTCCTGCACGCGCTCTACTGGCAGGGCACCGTCGAGCGGGTGCCGCAAGGCCGGCGCGCTGAATGGCAGCGACGGATCGGCCTTGCTCAGGAGCGCGCCTATGGTGCCCAGAGCGGATTGATCGCGGTCGAACTGGCGATGCGGTTCGAGGCGGCGCACGATCCCGAACGCGCGGTCCGCTATCTGCGCGAGGCCGGTGCAGCGGCGCTGGCGCGTGCCGCCTACGTCGAGTGCACCAAGCTGCTGCGGCACGCGCTCGCCCTCGTTCCGCGGCTGCCGCTCGATCAGCGCGACGCTCAGGAGCTCGACGTGCTGCTGCCGCTCGGCGCCGCGCTGATGGCAGCGCAAGGCTACGCCTCGACCGAGGTCGAGGCCACCTACCAGCGCGCTCTCGTGCTCGCCGAGTCGGGCGCCCGGCCGGTCGATCCGGAGCGGGCCTTGCGCGGCCTGTGGAACGTCGCCTTTCTCCGCGCCGACCTCGCTCGGGCGCGGACGATGGCCGAGCGCCTTCTTGCCCAGGCCGAATCGGCGCAGAACGAAGCGCTCGTTGCCGACGCGCACGCCAAGCTCGGCCAGACGTGCGTCCATCTCGGCGATCTGGCGAGCGCGGGGTTTTACCTGGAGCGGTCGCTCTCGGCGTCGCTCGCCGCTGGCGACCCGGCGCGCCTGCGCGAAGCGCCGCGCGTCGCGATCTTTCTCGCCTGGGTCCACTGGTATCGCGGCCAGCCCGACCGGGCCCTTCGGCAGGCGGACGAGGCGCTGGCGATTGCCGAGCGCGCGGGCAGCCCGCATTCGACGGCGTTTGCCATCGGCTACGCGAGCCAGCTGCACTACCTGTGCGGCGACGTGGCGCGCGATCGGGCCAACGCCTTGCAGTTGCGCGCGCTGAGCGCCGAGCACGGCCTGGCGTTCTGGCGCCAGCTCGCCGACTTCTCGCTCGGCGCTGCGCGCGTGCACGACGGCGACGCGATCGGCGGCGTGGAGAGCATGCAGCGGGCGATCGACGAGATTCGCGCCGACGGCGGTCTGGTGGGCGTGCCCTATCTGTTGTGCAGACTCGCCGAGGCCGAGCTCGCCGGCAACCGGGTCGGCGCGGCGAGCGCTTCGCTTGCCGAAGGCACCCGCCTTATCGCCGCCACTGCAAACTCGCTGCACGCAGCCGAAGCGGCGCGGCTCGCCGGCCAGGTCGCGCTTGCCGGGCGCGACGCTGCGCGGCGGCAGACGGCCGAAGGGCACTTCGAATCGGCGCTGGCCGTGGCGCGGCGGCAGGGCTCGCGATCACTCGAGTTGCGCGCCGCGACGAGCCTGGCCCAACTGCGCATCGAAGCCGGCGACTCCGACCGGGCGCTCGACGTCCTGGCACCGATCCACGCCAGCTTCGACGAGGGTTTTGACACGGCCGACCTGCGACGCGCCGCCGAGCTCATGGCGACGCTGCGAAGCAGCCGCTGACTGCCGCGATCAGGGCGATCGTCGCGAGCCTCGCGACGATGCGGCCGGAGGCGAACACGCGCTGACCGTGACGACCATCGTCGTCGCCGCCGGCAGCCTCAGCCGCGCCGCGAGCGGCTCGCATCGCCCGGCGACGCAGAGCGAATAGCCATCCGTATAAGGCGATACCTGAAGGTGCAAGCGCGCCAGCGGCGCCAGATGCGGGTCGTAGTGCCAGACACCGTTGTCGAAGCGACTGTCGGGCGGCGGCTCCATCCCGGCGCCGCTCCCACGAATGCGCGCTTCGACCAGGCGCAGCCGGTCGCCCTCGACCTTGTAGTCTTCCTCCCAGCGGATCTTCTCGATCGAGTGCGTCCAGGCCAGGGTGAAGGTCTGCGTCGCCAGCGCCGTGACGAGGCCGGCAACGGCGAAGCAGACGGCCATCGCTGGTTCAGCCGGCGGCGTGCGCTGCGGCGCGACGCGTGCGCCACACGTTCCAGGCGATGCAGGCGGCGCCGAGGGCCAGCCCGATCTCGTCGGTTTGCGGCAGCGCCGCGACGAGCAACCCGGCGGCGAGCGTGCAGAGCAGCCGGTTGACGATGTCGAGCGGCCCGACGAGGAAGCCTACCGCGGCGGCTCCCCAGAGCGTGATCGCGAAGATAGCCTTCACCGTCACGTAGACCGTCGCCGTCCACGGCGCATCGCCCTGCAGCATCAGTTCGGGCGCGTAGACGGCCATGAACGGCACGACGAAGCCGGCGATCGCGATCTGCGTGGCCTTCACGCCGGTCTTCATCGGCGAAGCCTTCGAGATCGACGCCGCGGCGAAGGCGGCGAGAGCCACCGGCGGCGTCAGGTCGGCCATGATCCCGAAGTAGAAGACGAACATGTGGCTCACGATCAGCGGCACGCCGAGCTTGAGCAGCGCCGGTGCGGCGATCGAGCTGGTGATGATGTAGTTCGGGATGGTCGGGATGCCCATGCCGAGCACGAGGCAGACCAGCATCGTCAGCAGCAGCGAATAGAAAAGACTCTTTTCGCCGACGCTGAGGATGAAGCCGGCGAAGGTCGAGGCCGCGCCGGTCAGGGTCAGCGTGCCGATGATGATGCCGACGACGGCGCAGGCGATGCCGACGCCGAGCGCCTGCTTGGCGCCGTCGACCAGGCTCTCCCTCAGCGCCACGAGGGTGGTACGGCCGCCGCTCACCATCGCGCAGGCGATGACCAGCACCGCGATGAGCACAAGCACCGGCACGATGCCCCACTCGGCGAAAGACGCCGCGGCCAGCCCGATGGCGATCCAGAACGCGAAGCGGAATGCGATGGCCGAGATGCGCGCGGCGATCGCCACGCCGAGTACCAGCGTCGCCGTGAGCGCCAGCCCGACCATGCCGGCGAACATCGGCGTGAAGCCGTGGAACAGCATGTAGACGAGCGCCGCGAGCGGCAGCGCGAGATACCAGTCGCGCTTGATCGCCAGCCATGGATTGGGACACTGGTCCTTCGGCATGCCGCTCAAGTGGGCGCGGCCGGCCTCGAGGTGAACCATCAGAAAGGCGGTCAGGTAGTAGAGGAAGGCCGGGATCACCGCCGCCTGCACGATCGTCGAGTACGGCACGTTCAGCGTCTCGGCCATGATGAAGGCCACCGCGCCCATCACCGGCGGCATGATCTGCCCGCCCTTGCTCGAGGTGGCTTCGACGGCGCCGGCGAAGATCGGCGAGTAGCCGAAGCGCTTCATCAGCGGGATCGTGAACTGTCCGACCGTGAGCACGTTGGCCACGCCCGAGCCGGAGATCGTGCCCATGAGACCCGAGGACACGACGGCGACCTTGGCCGGCCCGCCCTTCGTGTGCCCGACCAGGCCGAGCGCCAGGTCGTTGAAGAGCCGGATCATTCCGGCGTGCTCGAGGAACGAGCCGAACAGGATGAAGAGGAAGATGTAGGTGGCAGACACCAGGGTCGGGATGCCGTAGATGCCTTCGGTGCCGAACGCCAGCTGGTCGACGATCTGCGAGAGGGCGTAGGGGCGATGCGCCAGCACGCCCGGAAGGTACTGGCCGAACACGCCGTAGGCGAGAAACAGGCCGCAGACGATCGGCAAGGCCACGCCGAGCACGCGCCGGGCGCCTTCGAACACCAGCACGATGATGACGACGCCGACCGCGAGATCGATCGAGGTCGGGTCGCCGGCACGCTGGATGAGGTCGGCCTCGAACACCCACTGGTAAAAGGCCAGCCCGAATCCCGTCGCCGCCAGCAGCCAGTCGAACCACGGCACGCGGTCGAGCTGGCGGCCGCGGCGAACGGCCGGGTAGAGAAGGAAGGTCAGCAGCAGCAGGAAGCCGACGTGCAGCGAGCGCATGACCAGGCTGGAGAGCGGCGCGAAGGCCGCCATCCAGAGCTGGTAGGTCGAGAAGGTGAGCGCGGCCGCCGTCGAGAAGAGGAGGACGGCGCCGCCGAGGCGACGCCTCTGCCCGTGCTCCTGGAAGCCGGCTTCCTCCAGGTCGATGGCTCCAGTCTGGCCGGCTGGCGTGCCCGGGGAAGCGCTCATGAACGAAGCCCCGGGCCGGTCGCAGCGCTCGTCGCCCCAGGGACGACGCGGCGGCTCATGGCCGGCGCTGCCTATTTGACGAGGCCGATTTCCTTGTAGTACTTCTCGGCGCCGGGGTGCAGAGGCACCGGCATGCCCTTGACGGCCGTTTCCTTCTTGATCGCCTTGCCCGCGGCGTGGGCGGCGGCCAGCGCGGGCAGGTTTTCCCAGAGGGCCTTGGTCATCTTGTAGACGGTGTCGGTCGACACGCCTTCGTGAGTCACCAGGTAGTTCTGGATCGCGACGCTGTTGACGTCCTTGGTCTGGCCTTCGTAGGTGTTGGCCGGAATGACGGCCACCTGGTAGGCCGGGTCGCCGATCTTGGCGACGACGTCGGCCGGCACCTCGACGACCACGATCTTCATCGCCGAGGCGAGATCGCGCAGCGAGGCGACGCCGAGGCCGGCCGATTGCAGGGTGACGTCGAGCTGGCGGTTCTTGATCAGCTCGACCGATTCGCCGAACGGCAGGTACTCGACCTTGCCGAGGTCCTTGTAGCTGATGCCGGCGGCCTTCAGCACGGCGCGGGCGTTCAGCTCGGTGCCCGACTTCGGTGCGCCGACGGAGACGCGCTTGCCCTTCAGGTCGGCGAGCGAGTGGATGCCCGACTCGGCGCTGGCGACGATCTGGATGTAGTTCGGGTAGATGCCGGCAATGCCGCGCAGCTTCTTCAGCGGCGTCGCGAAGCCGGCGTCGGCGTCGCCCCGGTAGGCGTCGGAGAGCGCATCGCCGAGGGTGAAGGCGATCTCGCCACGGCCGGCCTGCAGCAGGTTGAGGTTCTCGGCAGAGGCCTTGGTCGACTGCACCGCGACCTTGGCGTCGGGCAACGCCTTGCCGAAGACCTGGCTCAGCGCCACGCCCATCGGGTAGTAGACGCCGCTGGTGCCGCCGGTGAGGACGTTGATGAAGTCTGCGGCGAAGGCCGCCGAGGCCAGCGACGCCGCGGCGGCTCCGGCGATAAGTGAACGAACGATGAAACGGCTCATGGAAACTCCGATAGTGGGCGAGGGAATTCGCCGGGCGTGGCGCCGGTGAGACCGGCAGCGGCGATTCGCCCGTTCTACCATCAGACGGGAAGGCCTCACCCCGGGTGTTTCGCCTAGACGCTGCGCAATTCGGGTGGTTCGACCCCGAGGCCGGCAGGCGCAGGAAGGGGCAGGGGCGCGGCGGCTGGCATCGGCTCGATCCGCTTCAGCTGCAGTTGAGCCAGGGCGGCGTAGAGCGGCGGGCTGATGAGCTTCGAGACCAGGCTCGCGATCAGCGCGCAGGCCATGAGGCTCAGCACCATGCCGTGGCCGTCGATCATCTCCATGACGATGATGAACGTGGTGAGCGGAGCCTGCGTCACGGCCGCCAGGAAGCCGGCCATGCCGAGCGCGATCAGCGCCGAGCGGTCGACGTTGCTCGTCAGCCAGGCGATGTCGCTGCCGATGCCGGCGCCGACCGAGAGCGCAGGCGCGAACAGGCCGCCGGGGACGCCGCTCCAGGCTGTGAGCCAGGTGGCGACGAACTTGCACAGCGCGTAGACCACCGGGGCGCTCTTGCTGCCGTCGAGCAGGTCCCGGGTGTAGTCGTAGCCGCTGCCGAAAGTGGCGCCGGCGGTGGCGAGCCCGATCACGGCGACGGCGCCGCCGCAGCCGGCGGCGAACCAGATCGGCTGCGACCGGCGCCAGCGGCTGAAGCGGTCGCTGCTGCCGCCGAGCGAGCGCAGCAGGAGGCGAGAGAAGACGCCGCCGCACAGGCCGCAGACGACGGCCACGAGGAGGCCGGGGCCGAGCAGCCGCCAGCCGATCGAAGGCACCTGGATGACGCCGAAGTAGGTGGCGTTGCCATAGACCGAAATGGCAATCAGGCCCGACAGCACGATGGCAGCGACCAGCAGGCCGCTCGAGCGCTGCTCGGGCTTGCGCGAGAGCTCCTCGATGGCGAACATCACGCCGGCCAGCGGCGCGTTGAACGCGGCCGCGATGCCCGCGGCGCCGCCCGCGATCAGGAGGCCATGGTCGCTCACCGCGCTGCGTGAAGGCAGGAGGTGGCGCGCCGCGTGCATGACGCCGGCCCCGATCTGCACCGACGGGCCTTCACGGCCGAGCGTCAATCCGCCCAGCAGGCCGCACGCGGTAAGCAGCATCTTCGCCACCGCCAGCCGGAGCGAGACGAAGAAATGCATGGTCACGGGTGCGACCCGGGTGTCGAGGGCGGCCATCACCTGCGGAATGCCGGAGCCGGCCGAGCCGGGCGCCCAGCGCCGCGTCGCCCAGACGATGGAGGCGGTGACGAGCGGCATCCAGACCAGGGGCAGCCATTCGTTGAGCGAGACCAGCTGCGTGAAGATCGCGTAGGCGTGGTCGGTAAGCCACGTGAAGGCGACGATGATCAGGCCGGCGACGACGGCGAAGGCGAGCACGATTGCGCGCGTCATCCATTGGCGCCAGTCGGTGATCTCGCGACGCAGGGCGAGGAACGGATCGGGTTCGGGCTGCATGGGAGGTGCCGTGTCCGCTCGGGCCGGCCTGCGTTCGATGATGACATGGCCGGGCGGTGCCAAGAATCACCGGTACCCGGACGAAAGGGCGCCGGCGCGCGTCGTAAGGTCGCTGGCCTCCAGGGCCCCGTCTGATAATCCCCCGTGGTGGCAGTCCGCCAGGCGGCTCTGTCCCCGGCTGGGAGACAAGATGGAAATCGACGAGCTCGTGCAGGCGGTGCAGACGCTGAACGCGGAAGACGCGTTTCGCGCCCGGCTGACGCACGACAACTGGCGCACGATCGCACCGTACCTGGCGCGCTACGAGATCCGGATGGGCGACCTACTGATCAAGCAGGGCGACGCCGACCGCTCGATGTACTTCCTGGCCTCCGGCAGCATGCAGATCTTCATGACCGGCGGGACGCCGGGTGCCAGCAAGGTGGCGATCCTGCGCGCCGGCGGCGTTGTCGGCGAGCCGGGCCTCTTCGGCGATACGCCGCGCATGGCCAATGTCGAGGCGATGACGCCGTGTGTCGTCTGGGCGCTGCGCGGCCCGCGCATGGAATAGCTCGCCCAGCGCTCCCCGGCGCTCGCTCTCGAGCTGCTGCGCGCGGCCGGCTCGGTGATGGCGATCCGCATGCGCGCGACCCTTTCGCGCCAGGCCCCGATGCTCTGAGCAGCGAGCGGGCTACGCGGGCGCCAGCAGCCGCGCCTCGGCGCGGGCGAGCGGTTCGGGCAGGCCCGACAGCACCAGCGTGTCGCCGGCCGCCAACGCCAAAGCGTGATCGGGCTGCAGCGACGCGCCGGAAGCCCGCCGCAGCGACACCACCGTCACACCCGGGTCGGCGGCGAGCTCGTCGCCAAGCCGGCGATGGATGCTGCGGCTCGTCGCCGGCAGGGTCACGCTCAGAAGACGCGCTTGCTGCAATTCGTCGGCGGTGTCGTCGTCGGCGCCGTGGAAGTAGCCGCGCAGCAGCCCGTAGCGCGCGTCGCGCTGCTCCCGAACGACGCGCAGCACGCGCCGAATCGGTACGCCGACCAGGGCGAGGGCGTGGCTCGCGAGCATCAGCGAGCCCTCGACCGCCTCCGGCACGACCTCGGTCGCGCCGGCGGCGCGCAGGCGCTCCATGTCGCTGTCGTCGATCGTGCGCACGACGATGGGGACCGTCGGCGCATGCGTGTGCGCCAGGTGCAGGATCTTCAGCGCCGAGGGCGTGTCGTGGTAGCTGACGACGAGAGCACTGGCGCGCGCCAGCCCCGCTGCCATGAGGCTCTGCAGACGAGCCGCATCGCCGAAGACGACGCTCTGACCGGCCGCGGCTGCCTGGCGAACCCGATCGGGATCGAGGTCGAGCGCGATGTAGGCGATCTTCTCGTGCTCGAGCAGGCGGGCCAGATTCTGGCCGCTGCGACCGAAGCCGCAGATGATGACGTGCGCCTCGCTGTTGATCGCTCGCCTGGCGATCGTCGTCATCGCCACCGCCTGCAGCATCCAGTCGGTGGCTGACAGGCGCATGACGATGCGGTCGCTGTGCTGGATCAGCAGCGGTGTCGCCAGCATCGACAGCACCATGCTCGCGAGGATCGGGCTCTGCAGCTCGGGCGCGATCAGGCCGCGCTGCGTCGCCAGGGCCAGCAGCACGAAGGCGAACTCGCCGGCCTGGGCGAGGTAGAGGCCGGTGCGCAGCGCGACGCCAGGCGCCGCCCCGAAGACGCGTGCCAGCGCCGTCACGAGCGCGAACTTGAAGAGCACCGGCGCCGCCGTCAGGGCCAGCACGAGCGTCCAGCGGTCCATGACCGCGGCCGCATCGAGCTTCATGCCGACGGTGATGAAGAAGAGGCCGAGAAGGACGTCGTGGAACGGCCGGATGTCGGTCTCGACCTGGTGCTTGTATTCCGTTTCGGCAATGAGCATGCCGGCGACGAAGGCCCCCAGCGCCAGCGAGAGGCCGGCGTGCTCGGTGAGCCAGGCCAGGCCGAGCGTCACCAGCAGCAGATTGAGGATGAAGAGCTCGTCGCTCTTTCGCCGCACCACGATTGTCAGCCACCAGCGCATGACCCGCTGGCCGCCGACGAGGAGCACGGTGAGAAGCGCGGTCGCCTTCAGCAGCGCCAGCCCGAGCTCGCGCATGAGCACGTCGGGCGGCGAGCCGAGGGCGGGGATGAGGACCAGCAGCGGCACCACGGCCAGGTCCTGGAAGAGCAGCACCGCCATGACGCGCCGCCCGTGCTCGCTCTCGAGCTCGAGCCGCTCGGCCATCAGCTTGACGACGATGGCAGTCGAGCTCATGGCGAGCGCGCCGCCGAGGGCGACGGCGCTTTGCCAGCCGAGACCCCATGAGCGCCCGAGCAGCGCGAGGGCCCAGCCGAGCATGGCATTGCCGGCGAGTGCGGCCAGCACCGTCAGCACGACCTGGCTGAGTCCGAGGCCGAACACCAGCCGGCGCATGCTGCGCAGCCGCGGCAGGTTGAACTCGAGCCCGATCACGAACATCAGGAAGACGACGCCGAACTCGGCCAGGTACTGGACGCCGCCGGAATCGCCTCCGAGGGCCATCGCGTTCGGGCCGATGAGAACGCCGACAGCCAGGTAGCCGAGGATCGGCGGCAGGCGCGCGAGGCGGCACAGGACCACCCCGGCGACGGCGGCGACGAGATAGAGCAGCGTCAGTTCGAGCGTCGAGGCCATGCGTTTGCCATCAAGCGAGAGGGGCGGCTGCTTCCTTCGAGGCCAACCCTAGAATCGGTCGATCCTACTGGACGCATTCGCGTTTTCCGTGCCCGCCCAACCCACCTTCGATGCCGCGCGAGTTCTCGAGCTGGCGCGCAGCACGCTCGATGTCGAGGCGCGCGCGCTCGAGAGCCTGAAGGCGCGCCAGGGCGATGCCTTCGTCGCGGCGGTGCGAGCCATGCTCGACTGCACCGGTCGGGTCGTCGTGATGGGCATGGGCAAGAGCGGCCACGTCGGGCGCAAGGTCGCGGCGACGCTTGCCTCGACGGGCACGCCGTCGTTCTTCGTCCACCCGGCAGAGGCCAGCCATGGCGACCTCGGCAAGCTGACCGCGAGCGACGTCGTGCTCGCGATCTCCAACTCCGGCGAGAGCGACGAGATCGGCGCCATCGTGCCGGCGATCAAGCGTCTCGGCGTGCCGCTGGTTGCCATGACCGGCCGCGCCGACAGCAGCCTGGCGCGCCTCGCCGACATCGTCGTCTCGAGCGCGGTCGATGCCGAGGCCTGCCCGCTCAACCTGACGCCAACTGCCAGCACGACCGCGCAAATGGCGCTCGGCGACGCCCTCGCCGTCGCCTTGCTCGACGCGCGCGGATTTCGCGAGGAAGACTTCGCCCGTTCGCATCCGGGGGGCAGCCTCGGCAGGAAGCTCCTGATGCACGTCGCCGACCTCATGCATACCGGCGCGGCGGTGCCGCGCGTCGGCGTCGACGCGCACGTGCCGGAGATGCTGCGCGAGATGACGGCCAAGGGGTTCGGCTTCACCGCCGTCGTCGGCGAAGGCGGCGCCGTCGCCGGCATCTTCACCGACGGCGACCTGCGGCGCCTGATCGAGACCGGCGCCGACCTGCGCCGGCTCGGCGCGCGCGAGGCCATGCATCCGCGGCCGCGCACGGTGCGCGCCGATGCCCTCGCGGTCGAGGCAGCCGAGCTGATGGAGCGTCACCGCGTCACCGGGCTGCTCGTCGTCGACGCCGAGGGCGGCCTGGTCGGCGCCCTCAATTCGAACGACCTGATGCGTGCGAAGGTCATCTGATGGCAGCCGGCCGTGCCGACGGCGGCTTGGCCATGCCGGCGATCGCGTTTTCGCCCGGACTGCTGCTCGCCGCGCGCGGCCCCGGGGCCGGCATCGGCGCGGCCATCTTCGACGTCGACGGTGTCCTCACCGACGGGCGCATCTACATCGGCGAAGACGGCGAGACCTTCAAGGCCTTCTCCACGCTCGACGGCCAGGGCCTGAAGCTGCTGGCCGAAGGCGGCATCGTCCCGATCGTCATCACCGGCCGCGACTCGCCGGCGGTCCGGCGTCGCGTCGCCGACCTCGGTCTCGCGCACGCCGCCTACGGCGCCGGCGACAAGCTGGCCGCCGCGCTGCCGCTTCTGGCCTCGCTCGGCCTCGACTGGGCGCGCGTCGCGGTGATGGGCGACGACTGGCCCGACCTGCCGCTGATGCGGCGCGCCGGTTTCTGTTGCGCGCCGCCAGGCGCGCATGTCGAGGTGCGGGCGATCGCCCACCACGTCACCCGCTCCGCTGCCGGATTCGGCGCGGCGCGCGAATGCTGCGACCTGCTGCTGGTCGCTGCAGGCCGCTACGCGGAGCTCTGGCGCGGCCCGCAGCACACGCTCGATGGCGGCCCCTGACGGCGTCGTCGACGTCGCCGATGCGGGCGACGCCGCGGACGACGTCGAGCTCGAGGTGGACTCCGCGCTCGAGGAAGACGAGGTCGACCTTTCCTTCGCCGGCCCCGAGCCGGTGCCGGCGGCGGCCTGGCACCAGCGCACGCTCGACCTTGCATCGGCCTACCTGCCGCTGATCATGATGGCGCTGCTTGCGGCCGGGACATGGTGGCTGGTCCGCAACGCGCCGACCGGCGAGCCGCGTCGCGAGGAGTCGGCGCCGAGGCACGAGGCCGACTACGTCATGACCGACTTCGTGATCCAGCGCTTCGGCTCCGGTGGCGCGCTGCGCACCGAGATCGACGGAGCGCGGCTGCGCCACTACGCCGACGACGACACGCTCGAGATCGACGAGGCCCGGATCCGCGCCGTCGGCGCCGACGGCGTCGTGACCGTGGCCACAGCCCGGCGCGCGCTGGCCAACGGCGACGGCAGCGAGATCCAGTTGATCGGCGATGCGCACATCGCCCGGCCGGCGCAGGGCAAGGAAGAGGCGATCGACTTTCGCAGCGACTTCCTGCACGCATTTCGCAACATCGAACGCGTGCGCTCGCACCTCCCGGTGGTCGTCACGCAAGGCGGCAGCGCGATCCGTGCCAGTGGCGGCATGGAGTACGACAACCTGGCGCGCGTGGTCGATTTCAAGGGCCGCACGAGCGCCGTCTTCCGGCCGCCAGCCCGGGCCCGGCCCTCCGTGCCGCAGGCGTTGCCGTGAGCACGGCCGCGCCGAGGGCTCGCCTGGCCTTCATCACGGGCGCCTCGAGCGGAATCGGCCAGGCGCTGGCGGCCCGCTTTCAGCGCGCCGGCTATCGCCTGGCGCTCGTCGCGCGTCGCGCCGACGAGGTCGCCCGCTGGGCCGAAGGCGCCGGCATCGATCGTTCGATGCTCGCCATCCACGCCGCCGATGTGCGCGACGTCGCCGCCATCACCGTGGCGGGCCGGCGCTGCATCGACGAGCAGGGCCTGCCCGACGTGGTCATCGCCAATGCCGGCATCAGCATCGGATTCGACACCGCAGACGTAGCCGACCTCGAGGTGATGCGCGCCACCTACGAGACCAACAACATCGGCATGGCCGCGACCTTCCAGCCCTTCGTCGCGGCGATGACAGGGCGGGGCGCCGGCGCGCTGGTCGGCATTGCCAGCGTCGGCGGCATTCGAGGCATGCCGGGCCACGGCGCTTACTGCTCGAGCAAGGCCGCGGTGATCAGCTACTGCGAAAGCCTGCGCGGCGAGCTGCGCGCGAGCGGCGTCAAGGTCGTGACGATCGTGCCCGGCTACATCGATACACCGCTGACCCAGGGCAATCGCTACCCGATGCCGTTCCTCATCGACGCCGCCACCTTCGCCGATCGCGCCTTCGCTGCGATCGAGGCGGGCGTCGGCTACCGCGTCATTCCCTGGCAGATGGCAATCGTATCGCGCCTGCTTCGGGCGCTGCCGAACTCGGTGTTCGACCGGGCGCTGGCCGGCCGGCCGCGCAAGCGCCGTCAGGGCGAGTGATCAGCGCTGGACGGCTGGACGGCAGGAAAGGGAATGTCGAGCCCATGAAAAAAGCGGTGCGCCTGCGCTGCACCGCTCTTTCTGCACGCGCCGGGAGGATGCCCGGCGTCGAGGCTGGCTCGGTAGGCGCCGCTGCTGTGCCTTAACGGCCGCCGCCACCGCCGCCGTAGCCGCCGCCACCGCCCGAACGGCCACCGCCGCCGCCGCCGTAACCGCCACCACCGCCGCCGTAGCCGCCGCCACCGCCGCCGGAGCGGCCACCACCGCCGCCGCCGTAGCCGCCACCGCCGCCCGAGCGGCCACCGCCGCCGCCGAATCCGCCCGGACGCTCTTCGCGCGGACGAGCTTCGTTGACGACGATGGCCCGGCCGTCAAGGGCCTGGCCGTTCATGCCGTTGATGGCGGCTTGCGCTTCGGGGTCGGACCCCATCTCGACGAAGCCGAAGCCCTTCGAGCGCCCGGTGTCGCGGTCCATCATGACCTTGGCCGAGCTGACCGTCCCGTATTGCGCGAACGCCTGCTGAAGATCGTCGTCGCGGACGTTGTACGAGAGGTTACCGACGTAAAGTTTATTGCCCATGGGAGAGCTCCCTTCCTGTTCTTAGCCGAGATGTGGAGCGTCTACCCACCGTGAACCATTCAAGCGAAGGCGCTGCTTCCATACACAGACTGGCGAATATAAGTGAAACGGCCTGAAAAATTGACAAGGATCCGCCCCAATCTGTTGTTTTGGGGCCGCCCCCCTGCCGACGAGCGCGATTCGCCCCGACCCGGGGCGGTCGCAGCAGGGCTTGCCGGCCTATCGGCGATGGCGGCTGGATGACGCCGGACCGCCCGCCGGCCCTGCGCATTGCCAGCTTGGTGCCGAGCCTGACCGAACTCGTCTTCGAGCTCGGTCTCGGGCCGTACCTGGTCGCGCGCACCGGCTTTTGCGTCCACCCTGCCGAAGCGATCAGCGCCGTCGCCAAGGTCGGCGGCACCAAGGACGTGAATCTTGCCAAGCTGCGCCGTCTCGCCCCGAGCCACGTGCTCGTCAACGTCGACGAGAACCGGCGCGAGACGGTCGAGGCGCTCGCCGCGTGGGGCGATGTCGCGCCCGAGGTCGTCGTCACCCATCCGCTCGCGCCGGAAGACAACGTCGCCCTCGTCCGCCAGCTGGCCGATGCGTTCGCCGGCGTCGAGGGCGTCGCCGGCCGCGCCGAGGCTCTGGTCGGGGCGCTGTCCCGCGAACTGGTGGCCACCGGTCCGGCCGGCCGGCTCGAGCGCCGCGTGCTCTATCTGATCTGGCACGGGCCCTGGATGACGGTGGCCCGTGACACCTACCTTTCGCGCATGCTGGCCCGGATCGGCTGGCTGACGCTGCCGCAGGTCGAGGGCGGCATGGCGGGCGCGGCGCGCTATCCGGCGCTCCGGGGCGACGAGCCCTGGCTGGCCGAGGTGGACACTGTGCTGCTCAGCTCGGAGCCGTTCGCCTTCGGTCCGCGGCATCGCGTCGAGGCGGCGACCCTCTGCCCGAACGCGGACATCGTCGACGTCGACGGCGAGAGGCTGAGCTGGTACGGTCCCCGCGCCGTCGCCGGCCTGCGCTACCTGCGCACTCTGGCCGGCGACAATCGCTGACGCCGCCCTGCGGCCCGACGCCCGCCCCCCCCGCCGATGGAACTGCTGAAGCCGCTGATCGCATTGCTGGCGATCGTCAACCCGATCGGCGTGCTGCCCTTCTTCCTGCACTTCACGCGCGGCTTTCGGCCCGAGCAGCGGCGGCGGACCATCCACGTGGCCGCGTTCAGCGCGTTCGTCGTCATCGCCGTCAGCGCGCTGGCAGGCCTTCGCATCATCGAGTTCTTCGGCATCTCGCTGGCTTCGTTCCAGGTCGGCGGCGGCATGCTGCTCCTGCTGGCGTCTCTGCAGATGCTCAACGCGCAGCCGGCCGAAAGCCGCAGCGAGGACATCGTCGAGGGCAGCGACAAGGCCGACGCCGGCGATTCGATCGCCGTGGTGCCGCTCACGATCCCGCTGCTCACCGGCCCGGCGACGATCTCTACCATGGTCATCTATGCCGAGAAGACGCGTCAGTGGTGGGAGCTTGCGGTGCTGGTCGGCTACGGCGTGGTCATCGCCCTGTCGGTCTGGGTCGCCTTCAGCCTCTCGGGCGGCATCGCCCGTGTGCTCGGCAAGACCGGCATCAACGTGATGACGCGCCTGATGGGTCTCTTGCTTGCCGCTCTCGCGGTCGAGGTGATGTCGGACGGCCTCGTCAAGCTCTTCCCGGGGCTCGGCAGCCTGCCGCGTTGAACGGACCGTCCGATGGAGCCGACCGACTTCGCCTCGACCACCGACGAGCATCGCGCCGACGACCGGCTCGAGCACGACCGCTTCGCCATGGAGCGCCTGGTGCTCTTCTCCGATGCCGTGTTCGCGATCCTGATCACGCTGCTCGCCCTCGACGTGCGCCTCCCGGAGCAGGCCGGCCAGGCCGATCTGGCGACACTGCTGGTCGAGACCGGGCCCAGGCTGCTCTCCTACGCGATCAGCTTCCTGGTCGTGGCGGCGCTCTGGCGCGTGCACCTGCGGCGCTTCCGCTACCTGGTCGCGATCGATTCGACGCTCGTCACCGGCAACACGCTGCAGCTGCTGCTGATCGGACTCGTGCCCTTCTCGACCTCGGTCCTCAACACCCACCTGAGCGCGCTGGCGGTGACGCTCTATGCCGGCAATATCGTCGCTATCGTGGCTGTCGCATGGCTGACGTGGCGACATGTGTACGACCACCCCGCCCTGGTGTCGCCCCAGCTGACACCTGCCGTGCGCCGTGAGGACGACCGTCGCGCTGCGGTGACGCTCGTCGTGTTCGGCCTGTCGATCGCGATCGCCTGGGTCAGCCCGGTCTGGGCGACCCTCAGCTGGACGCTGCTGTTGCCGGCGAATCGCGTGCTGGCCCGGGTCGAGCGGCGCCGTCGCGCGCCGGACGAGTCCGACTGAGGCGCCAGCCCGATCGAGCGATCGATGGCAAACGAGGCCTATGACTTCATCGTCTGCGGCGCTGGCACGGCCGGGTGCCTGCTCGCCAACCGCCTGAGCGCGGCACCCGACAAGCGCGTCCTGGTGATCGAAGCTGGCGGCAACGACAACTACCTCTGGGTCCACATCCCGGTCGGCTACCTCTACTGCATCGGCAATCCGCGCACCGACTGGCTCTACACGACCGAGCCCGCGGCCGGGCTGAACGGCCGGAGCCTGCGCTATCCGCGCGGCAAGGTGCTCGGCGGCTGCAGCAGCATCAACGGCATGATCTACATGCGCGGCCAGGCGCGCGACTACGACGGCTGGGGCGCCGGCGACGGCCACGGCGCCAACGCCGGCTGGAGCTGGGCCGAATGCCTGCCGTATTTCCTGAAGCACGAAGACTTCCATCAGGGCGCCGACGCCTTCCACGCCGCGCCCGGCTTCGACCGCACCGGCGCCCGACAGGGCGGCGAGTGGCGGGTCGAGAAGCAGCGCCTGCGCTGGGACGTGCTCGACGCGTTCGCCGCCGCCGCCGTCGAGGCCGGCATACCGCCGACCCGCGACTTCAACCGCGGCGACAACGAAGGCGTCGGCTATTTCGACGTCAACCAGCGCGCCGGAATCCGCTGGAACGCGACCAAGGCCTTCCTGCGCCCCGTCCTGCGACGCCGCAATCTCGCGCTGCGGACCGGTGCACACATCGAGCGCATCGAGCTCGACGCCGAAGGGCGGGCCTGCGGCGTGCGCATGGCGCCGGCCGGTGGCGGCCCGAGCGTCGTCGCCTCGCTGAAGGCGGGCGGCGAGGTGGTGCTGGCGACGGGCTCGGTGGGCACACCGCAGCTCCTGCAGCTGTCGGGCATCGGCGAGCCCGGGCTGCTGCGCGCCCACGGCATCGACGTCCGCCGGGCGCTTCCCGGCGTCGGCGCCAACCTGCAGGACCATCTGCAGATCCGCGCCGTGTACGGCGTCGAGGGCGTGCGCACCCTGAACACACTCGCGGCGACGCTCTGGGGCAAGGCGGCGATCGGCCTGCACTACGCCTGGCGCCGCGCCGGGCCGATGAGCATGGCGCCGTCGCAGCTCGGCGCCTTCACCCGGAGCCGGCCGGAGCTCGACCACCCCAACCTCGAATTCCACGTGCAGCCGCTGTCGCTCGACGCCTTCGGCGAGCCGCTGCACGGCTACAACGCCTTCACCGCGAGCGTCTGCAACCTGAACCCGACCAGCCGCGGCCAGGTGCAGATCCGCTCGGCCGACGCGCGGGTGGCGCCGCGCATCGCGCCCGACTACCTGGCGACCACCGAGGACGCGCGCGTCGCCGCCGAAAGTCTGCGCGTGACCCGGCGCATCGTCGCCCAGCCGGCGCTGGCCCGCTACCGCCCGCGCGAGCTGAAGCCCGGCGTGCAGTTCGAGAGCGACGCCGAGCTGGCGCAGCTCGCCGGCGACATCGGCACGACGATCTTCCACCCGGTCGGCACCGCCAAGATGGGGCCGGCGGCCGACCCCGCCGCCGTCGTCGACGCGCGCCTGCGCGTGCACGGTGTGCCCGGCCTGCGAGTCGTCGATGCGAGCATCATGCCGACTATCACCAGCGGCAACACCAACGCGCCGACGCTGATGATCGCCGAGCGTGCCGCCGAATGGCTGCTCGCCGGCCGCTGATCGGCGGTGTTGGCATACTTTGCCCTTGCCGCCCGCCGGCGGTCGTGAGGATGCGATGAAAGTGCACGCCGTAGCCAGGGTTCGCCTCGATGCCGACGGGCGCATCACCGGGGTCGACTGGGGCCCCGTCAACACCGAGACCAACGAGTGGCACACCGAGCCGGCGATCGCCGACGTCTCGGAGGTGGTCGCCGCCCTGCACCGCGGCGAGGACGTGTTCGCGCTCTTTCCGGGGCCGCACGGGCTCGAGCCGGCACGGCGATTTCGCGTCGTCACCTACGACAACGGCTGGGAGACCGTGGCTTTCGACGGCATGCCGACGCACGAGCACGAGATCCACGACATGCTTCGCGCCGCGTGAGCCGGCCGGAAGGCGCGCGCCCGCTCGTCGCCTGCCTGTGCGCTGCCTGGTGCGACAGCTGCCGCGACTACCGCTCGACCTTCGAGAGCCTCGGCGCGCGGTTCGCCGAGCAGGCCGAGTTCGCCTGGATCGACATCGAGGACGAGGCCGACGCCCTCGGTGAGCTCGACATCGAGAATTTTCCGACGCTGTTGATCGCCGACGGCGATACCTTGCGTTTCCTCGGCCCGGTGACGCCGCAGGCGGCGATGGCCGAACGACTGCTGCGCAGTGCCCTGGCCGGCGACCTGCCGGCCGCCGCCGGCCCGTCAGACCAGGCGCTCGCCCGGCGCGTGCGCGCACTCGTCGGGTCGCGCTGAGGGTTTCCGCCCGGTCGTGCGCCGCGCCGAGACGCGGTCGGCGCGGCGCAGACGCCCGCCTCAGGACAGCAGCTGCTTGCGGGCCCGGTGAATGCGAACGAACAGGTTGTCCTCGCTGATGCCGAGCTCGCGGCAGATGGCCTCGGCCGGCTGATCCTCGATGACGCGCAGACGCATCGCCTCGCGCAGCGTCGGCGGCAGCTTCTCGATGCCGGCCAGGGCCCGGGCCAGGCGCTCGCGGTGCTCGGCCAATTCCTGCGGCTGCGGCCGCGGGCAGGCAACGGCGGCCGCCGCGCCCGGGGCGTCGTCGTCGCCGGCGTCCAGCGATTCGTGGTGATTCGAGCGGCGCAGGGCGTCGACGATCTTGTTCTTCAGCACCGCCGTCAGCCAGGAGCGCAGCGCGGAGCGACCGGCGAACGCGGCCCGCCCCGACAGCACGGCCTCGAAGACGTCGTGGACGACGTCTTCGGCGAGCATCGGGTCGCGCAGGCGTCGCATCGCGAAGCGGACGAGGTAGCCGCGATGGCCGACGACCTCGGCGATCGCGATGCCCGCAAAACCGGCGAAGGCGGTGGGCGGGGAAGCGGTGGCAACGTGCATTCGGGGGCTCCGGGGGGCGTCTGTCGAGGTCCTCACTGTGGCCAGCCAAGCTCGCGCCAGCCTCGCGCCATGTCACGGGAAGATCACATCGCTGTAAGACAACCGCCCGCGGGCGAGACAATCCGGCATGCCACCGGCCGCCATCCTCGTCGCCGAAGACCAGACCGACATCCGCGATCTGCTGGTGATGAACCTGCGCGGCGCCGGCTACGACGTCGAGGCGGTCGCCGACGGCGCGGCGGCCCTGGCGAGCCAGAACGAGCGCGCCAGCGACCTGCTGGTTCTCGATCTCATGATGCCCGGGCTCGACGGCCTCGAGGTCTGCAAAGCGCTGCGGGCACGGGGCCGCAGCACGCCGATCCTGATGCTCACCGCCAAGTCGACCGAGCTCGACCGCGTTCTCGGCCTGGAGCTGGGCGCCGACGACTACCTCACCAAGCCGTTTTCGCTGGCCGAGCTGCTGGCCCGGGTCAAGGCCCTGCTGCGGCGGGCCGACCTGCTGCGCGCGGCGCAGGCCGGCGCGGGCAGCGACGCGCAGGCGATCCGCAACGGCGACCTCGAGATCCTGCCGGCGAAGCGCCAGGTCCGCTTTCGCGGGGCGACGCTCGAGTTCACGGCGCTCGAGTTCGACCTCCTGCATCACTTCGCGGCACATCCGGGCCACGTCTTCTCGCGCGGGCAGCTACTGAACGCCGTCTGGGGTTACACCCATGACGGCTACGAGCACACCGTGACGACCCACATCAACCGCCTGCGCGCCAAGCTCGAGGCCGACCCGATGCGGCCCGAGCTGATCCTCACCGTCCGCGGTGCCGGCTACAAGATGCGCGACCTGCCCTAGAGGGCCTGTCCACGTCCAATGACGGTTCGCCTGAAACTGGCGCTGACGGTCTTCGCGACCGGCCTGGTGACGGCCTTGCTTGTCGTCGCGACAGTCGTCTACTCGTTCCAGCGCTTCGAGAACGAGACCGCCTATCGCCGCGGCATGGCGTTCCTCGGCCGCGTCGTCAGCATGTACGACAACATCTTCGACATGCACGAGCAGGATCGCGAAGGCTTCCTGCGCTGGCTGCGTGGCCTCGTCCTGTTCGAGCCCGACACCGAGCTGTACCTGCTCGACAGCGACGGCACCGTGCTTGCCAAGACCGGGCCGGCCAGGCTCGAGCCGGGATTTCGCGTCGCCCTCGGGCCGGTGCGCGAGTCGATCCAGCGGATGGATGCCTCCTACGTGATGGGCGACGACCCCGAGCGCATGGACGCGGGCGCCGTGATCGTCGCCAAGACCGTGCAGCGGGCCATCGCCCAGGGTACCTCCCGCGATGCCGGCTACCTCTATCTCGTGCTGCACACGCAGCAGCTGCCCGAGGGCCGATGGGACGTGCTGCGCAGCAGCTTCGCCCGGCCCGTGCTCGGCCTGATCGTCGCCGTCGTCGGCTTCACGACACTGCTTGCCCTGCTCATCATTTCGGTGGTGACGAAGCCGTTGAAGAAGCTCACCCGGGCGGTGGCGACGCTGTCGCAGCGCGGCCTGGCCGAGGGCCTGGCGGTCGCGCCGGCGAGCCCGCTGCCGGCGCCGACGCCGGACGAGTTCGGCCAGTTGACGAGCGCCTTCGAGATGCTGCTCGACGTCTGCCGCCGGCAGTGGAACGCCCTGCGTCGCACCGACCACTATCGGCGTGAAGGCGTGAGCAACCTGTCGCACGATCTGCGCTCGCCGCTCACCGCGACGGTCGCCTGCCTCGAGACGCTCGAAGGCCGCTGGGCCGGCGACGGCTCCCGCGTCGACGACCGCCGCCTGGTCGAGGTGGCCTTGCGCAACACCCGCAACGCTGCGCGCATGGTGCAGTCGCTCGGCGATCTGGCCGAGCTCGACGAGCCGGAGTTCGGGTTGCGCACCGACAGCGTCGACGCCGGCGAGCTGCTCGACGACATCGCGCTGCGCTTTGCCGAGCGTGCGGCTCGCCAGGGCGTCGCCCTGCGCTCCGTGCACGCCCCCGACGGCGAGGGCCAGGCGACGCCAGCCTTTGCGCGGCTCGACGTCGAGCTGTTCGAGCGGGCGGTGGCGAACCTGATCGACAACGCCCTGAAGTTCTGCCCTGCCGCAAGCACCGTGATGCTCGGTGCGCGACGGCTCGGCGAGCGGGTCGAGATCAGCGTGGCCGACGACGGCCCCGGCATTGCCGCCGCCGATCTGCCGCGCCTGTTCGACCGCTTCTATCAAAGCCGGAAGAGCGTCGTCCCGGCGACGGCCGACGGCGGCCGGGGCCTCGGCCTGGCCATCGTCAAGCGGATCGCCGAGCTGCATGGGGGCGACGTCACGGTGCACAGCACGCCCGGCCAGGGCACGCGGGTCGTGCTCGAGGTTCCGGCGGCGTCGTCCTAGAGAGGCCGCCGTACCCGGCCCGGGCGGCGGCGCACGGGAAAATCCCCGTGCGCTCGTCCCGGGCCCGAACTACAGTCTTTCCACTCGCGCGAGGCACCAGACCGGTGCTGTCGCGCGGGAGGTCAGCGAGGAGACAAGGCGTCGTCGACGGCTCGATCGAGACGACGCACCCGGCAGGCCGGGCCGAAGCAACACAGAAGGGGCGCCGCGATCCGGTGCCCCTTTTTAATTGCCGTCTGGTGGTCGACGAAAAGGGGAGCCGATCAGGCCGCCAAAGCCCATGCGGCCGGGCGAACGCGGCACTGTGTCTCGGCCCGAGGCGAGCGCTGCGCCGACGACGCCGTTCGGTCTCGTACCATTGGTGCTGCCGCGTGAAGGCTTGACGAGGATCGAACATGCCGGACACCAGTCGTCGACTCCTCGACGTCGATATCCCTGCCCAGCCGGAGGTCCTGGTCCAGCTGTCGCTCCTGCTGGCCGACGACGATGTCGATCTCGCGGCGGTGAGCCTGCTCATCAGCTCCGACATGGCCCTGGCCGCGGCCGTCCTCAAGGTCGTCAACTCGGCCATGTACGGGCTGCGCGGCCGGGTCCAGAGCGTGCAGCAGGCGATCACTTACCTGGGCACGCGTGAGGTCGCCTCGGTCACTTTCGAGATGGGGTTGCGCGCGGTCTTTCCTGCGGCCCCCGAGCTCGAGTCGCTGTGGCAACGCTCGAGGGTGCGCGGCCTGCTGATGGGTCGCATCGGCCACGAGCTGGTGGTCGACCCGTGGGCTTCGCATTCCGCCGGCCTGTTCGAGGAATGCGGCAAGGCGGTCATGTTTCGCCACATCACCGAGCGCTACCGGCCGATGCTCCTGCAGGCGAAGGACGACGAGGAGCTGCTCCTGCTCGAGCACACCCAGTTCGGCGTCAGCCACGACACGCTCGGCGCGGCGCTCTGCGAAAGCTGGGGTCTCGCCCCTGCCGCGGTCGACAGCGTCCGCTTCCACGTGATCGTGAACAGCACGCTCGAGCTGCCGATGCACGTGCAGCGGCGCGCGATCTGTGCGATCTCCGCGCTCGCCCATGCGCTGATGACCGATCCCGACACGCTCGACGACGTCGCCCGCAAGGTGGCGCCGCAGGCCGATCTCGACCCGCTCCTGGCCCAGCGCGGCGCACGCAAGGTTCAGGAGGAGATCGAGATGGCGGTGGCGCGCGAGAAGAGCGACTGACGACCGGGCGCGACTGACCGCCCGCGGAGCGCAGCACCTCCGCGACGGGCGTGTTGCGCGCCCAGCGAGCGCCGGCGCTCTCTTCGAGCGCGGGTCCGGACCGGTCTCGATCCCGGCGCGCCGGATTGTTTCGAGATCGTTTCGACGCCCCACCCGGCGTTGCGCCGTCGAGCCATCGACGGAAATTCGCAAGAACTGCAACGCGGCGAATCGACGGCGTCCGTAGTCTGCCGTGGCGGCTCACGAAGCCGCCCGCGCAACTCACCAGGAACACTCCCATGCCGCACTCGCAAGGCGCTGCCGCCTTCCTCGTTCCCCTGCTCACCGCGGCGATCGCCGCGATCCCCGCGCTTGCGTGGGGCCAGGCCCAGCCGAGCTCGCAGCAGCTCGAGCGCGTCGAGATCACCGGTTCGTCGATCAAGCGAATCGACGCCGAGACGGCCCTGCCGGTCCAGGTCATCACCCGCGATCAGATCCAGAAAACGGGGGCGACGAACGTCGAGCAGCTGCTGCAGACGATCAGCGCCGTCTCGAGCTCGGGAGGCA
Source organism: Burkholderiales bacterium (assembly GCA_038225015.1). Lineage (GTDB taxonomy): Bacteria > Pseudomonadota > Gammaproteobacteria > Burkholderiales > Burkholderiaceae_C > Schlegelella_A. The sequence goes on along the minus strand of JBBRFB010000002.1, from coordinate 4,696 downwards.
CGGTGACCTCGACGGCCGCGGGCGCGAATACCGGCAGCATCTCCGCCATCTCGCTGCATGGCCTGACGTCGCTGCGCACCCTCGTCCTGCTCAACGGCCGGCGCATCGCGCCCTACGGCATCGGCTTCACCGGCGACTCGGTGTCGGTCGACGTCAACAGCATTCCGATCGCGGCCATCGAGCGCATCGAGGTGCTGAAGGACGGCGCCTCGGCGATCTACGGGTCGGACGCGATCGCCGGCGTCGTCAACTTCATCCTGCGCCAGGAGTTTCGCGGTCTGGAGCTGACCGCCGAGTATGGCGACACGACAGGCGGCGGCGCCGATTTCAAGCGGGTCAGCGGCGTCGCCGGCTTCGGATCGCTCGCCACCGACCGCTACAACGTGATGGTCACGGCGTCGTACCAGAAGGAAGGGTCGTTGTTCGGCCGTGACCGCGACTTCGCCCGCAGCGGCATCAACGAGATCAACGACACCAGCTCGGGCAACACCTTCCCGGCCAACATCGCGGCCGCCGACGGCTCGTTCGGCAGCAGCAACCCGTCGGCGGCTTCGGGCTGCCTTCTGCCCTATTCGACGATCGACCCGAATTTCGCCCCGGGCCAGTGCCGATTCGACCCGGCACCGCTCGTCTCGCTGCTGCCCGCGGCCGAGCGGCTGAGCGTGTTCGCGTCGGCGAAGTTCGCCCTCTCGTCCGATATCACCGCCTACCTCGAGGCCTCGTACAACCGCAACAAGACGCGCACCGTCATCCAGCCGGTGCCGCTCTCTGACCAGTTCGCCATCCCGGACAAGAACGTGCTGTGCGGCCAGGCGCCTTACAACACGACGGTGCCGGGCAGCTGCGTCTCGGCGATCGTCCTGATGCCGACGAGTCCCTACTACCCGACTCCGTTCGTGCAGGGCCTGACGGGCGGCGCCACGCCCGACCTGCTCGTGCGTTACCGCTCGGCGATCACGGGCAATCGCGACATCACCGACACCGCGGAGGCACCGCGCTTCGTGGCCGGCATCAAGGGCGTCGCCGCGGGCTGGGACTTCGACAGCGCCCTGCTCTACAGCGAAAGCCGCGTCCGCCAGCACGACAACAACGGCTGGCCGCTGCTGACGCAGGTCATGCCGCTTTTGAACAGCGGCACGGTGAACTTCTTCGGCCCCAACACTGCCGACGTCGATGCCGCCTTGCGCGCCACCAACTACATCGGCGACGCCTACTCGATCAAGTCGTCGCTGACGAGCCTGGGGGCGCGCGCGTCGCGCGACATCGTCGCGCTGCCGGCCGGTCCGCTCGCCGTCGCCGTCGGTGTCGAGGGGCGCAAGGAGAAGTACGATTTCGAGCCGAGCGCGGCACTCCTTGCCGGCGATATCAGCGGCTACGGTGGCGACCTCGGCGTCGTCGAGAAGACGCGCAACGTCGGCGCCGTGTTCGGCGAGATGAACATCCCCGTCATCAAGAACCTCGAGGCCAACCTGGCCGTTCGCTACGACCACTACGAGGGCGTCGGCAACTCGACGACGCCCAAGGCCAGTCTGCGCTGGCAGCCTCTGCCGCAACTGCTGCTGCGGACCTCCTTCGGGCAGGGCTTTCGCGCCCCGAGCCTGCAGGACCTCTATGCGCCGAACACCACCGGCGTCACGCCGCAAGGCGCCACCGACCCGCTGCGCTGTCCGACGACAGGCGACGGCATCAAGGACTGTTCGACACAGTTCGCCGTGACCAACGGCGGCAACGCGACGCTGAAGCCCGAGAAGTCGAACAACCTGACGCTCGGGCTCGTCGTCGAGCCCGCTGCCAACGTCACGGTCGGGGTCGACTACTTCCGGATCCTGCTGAAGAACACGATCGTCAACGGCCTCGGCTCGGCGGTGATCCTGAGCGACCCGGTGAAGTACTCGTACCTGATCAGACGCGGGCCGGTCGACCCGGCTTTCCCGAACCTTCCCGGGGCGATCACTAACATCGACCTGACCAACCTCAACCTCGGCAACTCCAAGGTCTCGGGCTTCGACTTCGACGTGAAGTGGCGCATCCCGGCCGGCGACCTGGGCCGATTCACGGTCAACGGCAGCGCGACCTACTTCAACCGGTTCGACACCTCCAACCCCGACGGCACGTACTCGGGCGGCGTCGACCTCACCAATGCGGCGACGGGCGGCGTGGTGCCGCGCTTCAAGAGCTACCTCGCGCTCGACTGGACGCGCGGACCATGGACCGTCGGCGCTGCGCAGAACTTCCAGAAGGGCTACAACGACCTGACCGGAACGTTCGAGGTCGAGCCGCGACGCGTGTCGTCGTACACGACCTACGACCTGCAGGCGTCGTATGCCGCCAGCAAGGCGTGGCGTTTCACGCTCGGCGCGCGGAACGTCTTCGATCGCGATCCACCCTACTCCAACGCCGGCGGCCAGACCGGGTTCCAGAGCGGCTACGACAACCAGTACGGCGATCCTCGCGGCCGGTTCGTCTATGGCCGCGTCACCTACGCGCTCGAGTGATGTTGACTGCAACTGCATCTATACTGCGACAATGGACATCGTTGACCAGTTCGCGCCGCGGGGGCTCGATTGCATCTGCGGCAACTTCCGGATGGCGGCGCGGGCCGTCACCGGCGTCTATGACCGGCACTTGCGCGAAGCGGGCATCCAGGCCAGCCAGATGGCGGTCCTGTGGGCAGTCGCCTACGCGTGCGGCCTCTCGGTCAAGGAGCTGGCCGCCCGCATCGCGATGGACGAGACGACCATGATCCGCAACCTGCGCGGCCTCGAGAAACAGGGCTGGGTGACGCTTGTCGTCGGCACCGACCGGCGCCGTCGCCTGCCGAAACTGACGCCGGCAGGCCGTGCCGTCTTCGCCCGCGCCTTGCCGCTCTGGAAGCAGGCGCAACGCGAAGTCTCAGCGGCGCTCGACGACAAGGTTGGCGAAACGAATCGACGGCTCGTCCGTCTTGCCCGCGCCTTCGCTTGAGCCGAGAAAAAATTTGCCGGAAACGATGTATATGCATCAAAGCGTCGCGCCAGGTCCAACCCGCGAAGGCGGCACGGCCGGGGCACCCGCGCTCGTCTTTCGCACCGTGCTGCGCGGCGCGGCTTGCCTGTCATGGCGAAACCGCCGGGTCCGGCTCGACGAGGACACCTGGCTCGTCCTGCCAGGCGGCGAACCGTGCGCGATCGACGCCTGGCCGCTGGGCGGCGCCGACCTTCTCGCGGTCGCGATCCCACGCAGCGAGCGTGACGCCGCTCTGGCGCTCGCTGCTGATCTGTTCGCGGCCGCTGGCGATGTCGGCGAGGCAAGTATCCGGTTTGCCGACAACCTGCGCCCGCGCCAGGGCCCGGTCGGTCGCTGCCTCGTCGAGATCGCTCAAGGCCGCGTTCGCGCCTGGTCGGAGGCGGACGAACGCGAGCATCGGTTGGCACTGATGCGCGACGCCTGCATCGAGGAGATTGCCCTGCGGCGCAAGGCCGCCGGCATCGCCTGCGTGAAGCCGACAACGCGCGAGCAGCTGCTGCGCCGCATCCTGGTCGCGGCTGATTTCATCGCCAGCCGCCACGACGAGCCGATCTCGCTCGACGACATGGCGCGGGCAGCAAGCCTGTCGCGCTACCACTTCGTGCGCCTCTTCAGCTCCGTGCATGGCGAGACGCCGCACGCCTTCCTGCGCCGCAAGCGTGTTGCCGTGGCCCGCCGGCATCTGGCCACCGGTGGCGACTGCGGCGAGGCTGCCAGCCGCGCTGGTTTTGGCAGTCGCTCCGCCCTGTTTCGCAACCTGCGCAAGTCGACGCCGCACGGCGCCAGCCACGGATCGTGCTGCCCCTCTGCCTGATCATCGGCGCCGCGGCCGACGCTTCCTCCGGCGCTAACCGCGCGATCGACCAGTTCGGCTTCAAGCCCTACCCGGTCGAGGGCTTCGCTTCCGCGTTCGGCCTTATCCGGCAGTGGCAGTTCGACGCCGTCCTCGTCGACGGCGACGGCGACGAAGGCGCCCTGCTTCATGCCCTGCCTGAGCTGCGCGACCGGTCGAATGCCCCGGTGGTCGTCCTATGGAGCGACGTCGGCGAGCGGCGCCAGATCGAGGCCCTGCAGGGCGGGGCGACCGACATCATCGTCAAGCCGGCGTCGCCGCGGCTCATCGCCGCCAAGCTACACCGGCTGCTCGAGATGACCAGGGAGTCTCCCGCCCACGGCAGCGCCGAGCGGCGCGCGGTCGGGCTGGGGCCCCTTCGCCTCGATCCGCGTCGGGCCATGGCGACCGTCGACGACGTGCCCGTGGCGTTGACCACGGGCGAGTTCGAGCTGCTGCTTCTGTTGGCGTCCCGACCGGGCGAGTTCGTCCACCGCGACACCATCGCCCGCACGCTGCGCGGCCCGGCCGGCGCCGCGGCCGGAGGGGAGAGCCGGCGCAGCGCCGACATGCATGTCTGCCGGATCCGCAAGAAGCTGCGCGATGCAGGGGCCCTCGGCCTCAGGGTCGAGACGGTGTATGGGCGTGGCTATTGCCTGCGCCTGGAAGAGGGCGCAAGCGATTCGTTGCTTGCGGCGCGGCAGCCGCAATGGACCGTCTAGGCGAAATGGGCTTCAGGGGGAAAAAGAAAGGGAAGCGGGACATCTGACCGAGGCCCGCTCTCGAAGAGCCCCGATATGCCCGCTCCCCCTGGGGCTGTGGCCTGCCGGCCCGGGCATGAGCCCGTCCGGTGTCGAC
>JBBRFB010000001.1:0-67827 GCA_038225015.1 Burkholderiales bacterium | reverse complement strand
GAGCATCGTGAACTCGGGGTTGTGCCGCACCGAGATGCCTTCGTTGCGAAAGCTGCGGTTGATCTCGAACACGCGCTCGAAGCCGCCGACGATCAGCCGCTTCAGGTAGAGCTCGGGCGCGATGCGCAGGAACATCGCCTGGTCGAGCGCGTTGTGGTGGGTGACGAAGGGCTTGGCGTTGGCGCCGCCCGGGATCGGGTGCAGCATCGGCGTCTCGACTTCCATGAAGTCGTGGCCGAGCATGAAGCCGCGAATCGACGCCAGCGCCTTGCTGCGGGCGACGAAGCGCCCGCGGGCCGCCTCGTCGGTGATGAGGTCGACGTAGCGCTGACGGTACTTCTGCTCCTGGTCGGCGATGCCGTGAAACTTGTCGGGCAGAGGCCGCAGGCTCTTGGTCAGCAGGCGCAAGGTCGACACCCGCACCGAAAGCTCGCCGGTGCGGGTCTTGAAGAGCAGGCCCTCGGCGCCGACGATGTCGCCGAGGTCGAGGTGCTTGAACGCCTCGTAGCCTTCGTCGCCGAGTGCGTCGCGGGTGACGAAGAGCTGGATCCGGTCGGTCGCGTCCTGCAGCGTCGCGAAGCTGGCCTTGCCCATGATCCGCTTGAGCATGAGGCGGCCGGCGAGCGAGACCGCGACCTGCTGCGGCTCGAGTGTCTCGTTGTCCAGCGCGCCGTGCTCGGCCGCCAGGGGACCGGCGCGGTGTCGCGGCTTGAAGTCGTTGGGAAAGGCGACGCCGCGCTGGCGCAGCGCGGCGAGCTTGGCGCGGCGCTCGGCGATGAGGGGGTTGTCGCTGCCCGGCGGTGTGGACGGAGAGGAAGTCAGCGGCAAGGTCATTCGCGGGTCGGCCAGTTCGCAGGATTCTAGGAGACAGTCGCGAATAAACTCGCGCCATGACATCGGGTCTCTGGTCGGTCCTGATACAAGCCATCGGATCGGCCGCGACGCTCGGCGCAGCGGCGTTCGTCACCTGGCACTTCGGTCTTTCGGCCCAAGGTGAATTCGGCTTGCTGCGGAGCTGGAGCGACTCGTTGGTGGCGCTGGCCGCGCTGGGCTTGCCGCAGGGGCTGTTGCATCTCCAATACCGCGAGGCCGTGTCTGCGGCTTCGTTGCGTCGCTTCGTCGGTCGCTACGTGGGCGCCCTGGCGGTGGGCTGCGCGGTCGTCGTCGCCGTCCTTGTGCTCACCGCCTTGGGTGACGTCGCGGGGCTGCATCGAACACAGGTCGGGATCATCGTTGCCGCGGCGCCTTTCGGGGTGGCGCATCTCCTGTGCCGAGCCCTCGTCCTCAAAACGCGCGGCGTCGTGCGGTACGGCATCGTCACCAGCCTGCCTTCCGTGCTGGTGCTCCTCGGCATCGTTGTCTTCGGCATCGCGTTCGCCGGGGCCGGCATCGGCAGCAGCTTCGCCTGGGTCCTGCTCGGCGCCGCGGTGCTGTCGTCAGGCGTTGCGGCGCTGTGGTCCTCGGGTGCACAGCGGCGACCGGAGGACCCGGTCGCATGGCCGCGTCGGATCCTCTGGTCGGTGAGCCTGCAGACCTGGCTGCAGGCGGCTCTGGCCACCGTGCTCGTGGCGTCGTTGCTCACGTTGTCGCGTGCACTCGGCGCGGGTCTCGTGGAGGTCGGCCTGTTGTCGCTCGGGCTCTACGTCTATCAGCTGTTCGGCGTGCTCGCTGCCTATGCGGCGCCGGTGGTCTACGACCGTGTCGCCGGCGCGTCGGCGGCGCAGGCCGTCTGGACGCCGTCCCCGTCGTGGCGGAAGGGTGCATTTGGCGTCGCGACCGCCGCGTTGGCCATCGCCCTGGTCGCCCCTCGGCTCGCGGCCTTCGCCTGGCCCGCGGCGTCGCAGTACGTCTCGAGCATGACCTTCTTCGCCGTGGCCGGACTCGCGGCGCTCGGGGCCCGACTGGGCGCGACCCTGTTGCAGGCCATGGGCCGCCTGACCGAACTCTCCATCCAGGCAGCCTGGCGATTGGTGGTGGCGCTTGCACTCACGGCCGCCTTGCTCAGCGCGATGACCGCCGCGTCGGCCGTGCCTGTCGCGCTGCTCGCCGTCGAGCTGCTGACCCTCGCCAGGGTGGCGTGGCTTCTGCGCGCCGGAGCCCTCGGCGCACGAGCCACGGGACCGGTCGAACGGTGAAGCCGCTGATCGTGCTCGTGACGCACAACTTCCCGTACGCGGGCGAGGGCGGCGAGGTCATGTTCGTCGCTCCCGAGGTCGAGCGCCTCGCGCGGAACGCCGCGTTCGATCTCTGCCTCGCGCCCATCGACGACGCTGGTGCAGCGTTGCCGGTGCCCGACGGCGTCGACGTCGACCGCAATCTGGCCGCCTCCGTGCGGCGGCATCGCGTCGGTGACCACATGCGCGCCGGCTTCTGGCCGGGCTACGCCCAGGAATGGCGCCGAGCCTTCGGCAGCGGCGGGCTGACCGGCATGGCGCGGGTCTGGCGCTGGGCGGCATTCGCCGTCGCGACCTGGCGATGGGCACGACGCTTCGAACCCGACCGGCCTGTCCTTTTCTATACGTACTGGCGAGGCGGCACGACGCTCGCGCTCGCCCGGCTCGCGACGGTTCGGCCGCGTACCGCGGCGCTGACGCGTGTCCACGGCTACGACCTGTACGAAGACCGCTTCACGCCCCCGTTCCAGCCCTGGCTCTCGATGTACGACCACCTCGACCACGTGATTGCCATCTCTGCCCATGGGCGCGCTCATCTTCTTGCGCGCGGCATCGACCCGGGGCGGATCGCCCTCTGCCGGCTCGGTACCGACGATCTGCCTGCGGTACCCGGCGAATCCGCCGACGGACCGAAACACATCGTCTCCTGCAGCTTCGTGTGGCCACTCAAGCGCGTTCCGCTCATCGCCCGCGCCGTCGTCGAGCTGGCGCGTCGCCATCCCGACACCGCCTTGCATTGGACGCACTTTGGCGACGGGCCCGACATGTCGAAAGTTCGCCACGAGGTACGGTCGATTCCTGCCAATCTTCAGGTCGACCTCGCCGGCCAGCGCGACAACCGCGAGGTGCGCGAACACTATGCGACGGAGCAGGTCGATGCCTTCGTCCTGCTGAGCCAGCAGGAAGGCCTGCCGGTGTCCATGCAGGAGGCCCTGTCGGCCGGGATTCCGATCGTCGCGACGGCCGTGGGCGGCGTGGCCGAAGCGGTTGGCGCCGACAATGGCGTTCTTCTGGGCCCGGACCCCGCTCTTGCCGACGTAGTCGATGCGCTCGAACGGGTGGTGGTCGGTGCCGATGCGGCGTCGACGGCGGCATGGCGGCAGGCGTCGCGGCAGCGCTGGGAACGCGATTTCGACGCCGAACGAAACCATTCCCGATTTGCCGAATTCCTGCGCGCCCGCGCAGCCGCCCTGTGATTTCCACGACCCCATGAAACTGGATCCGACAACGCTCGACTATCTCGCCGGGCGCCTCTTCTCGAACGGTCGCCGCTTCGACCTCGGCAACGACGGACGCGGTGTCCGCCGGCAGGAACGTCTGGTCGCGATCGCCCACGGACAGCGCGTGCTGCACATCGGCTGCTGCGACCATCTCGAGCTGATCCGCGAGAAGCTCGCACAAGGCGTCTACCTGCATCGGCAGTTGTGCGACGTGGCGACCCGCTGTGTCGGCATCGATACCCATCGTCAAGGGGTGGAGGAGATGCGCGGGCTCGGCTTTCGGGAGGTCTATGTCCCCGAAGAGGCTCCCGATGTCGAGTACGACGTCTGTTTGCTGGCCGACGTGATCGAGCATGTCGGCGACGTGGTCGCCTTCCTGCGCTCGATGCGGCAGCATCGCTTCCAGCGCCTCGTCGTCGCGACGCCGAACGCCTTTCGGCTGCGGAACTGGCTCTCGCGCGGAGAGACCGTGAATACCGATCATCGCTACTGGTTCACGCCCTATACGCTGTGCAAGGTCCTTGTCGATGCGGGCTATCGCCCGACTGCGGTCGAGCTGTGCCATGCCGACTACGCGAGCCGCAAAGGCGCCCTGTACGCACGCCTCCTCGATTTCGCCCCGAAGTATCGCGACAGCCTCCTGGTCACGGCCGATCTCTCTGCGGCGTGATGAACATCCTTCTCGTCAACCACTACGCCGGCTCGACCCGCCACGGCATGGAATACCGGCCGTACTACCTGGCGCGCGAATGGGTGCGGGCGGGGCATCGCGTGCAGATCGTCGCCGCCTCCTTCTCGCACGCGCGAAGCCGGCAACCGGAGGTGGGCAGCCAGCCGGTCGACGAGGTCATCGACGGCGTCGCCTACCGCTGGCTGCCGACGCCTTCGTACCGGGGCAACGGCATCGGCCGGGTGCGCAACATCTGGGCGTTCCTGCGCCGCCTGCGCGGCGAGACGCGGATGCTGATCGAGCGCGTCCGCCCCGACGTCGTGATCGCGTCGAGCACCTATCCCTTCGACATCTGGGTGGCGCGCCGCATCGCCCGGCTCGCCGGCGCGACGCTGGTCTACGAAGTGCACGACCTCTGGCCCGCCTCGCCCGTCGAACTCGGCGGCATGTCGCCGCGGCACCCGTTCATCGTCGCCTGCCAGAAGGCCGAGAACGACGCCTACCGCGATGCCGACGTCGTCGTCTCGATGCTGCCCAACGTTGCCGACCACATGCGAGCGCACGGGCTCGATCTTCGCAAGCTCGCCATCGTGCCGAACGGCGTGACCACCGAGGAGTGGCAGGGCGAGGCCGGGCCTTTGCCTCCAGCGCTCGAGCAGGCCATCGCCGCATCGCACGCGGCCGGCCGCGCGGTGGTCGCGTTCGCCGGCTCGCACGGGCTGCCGAACGCGCTCGACGTCCTGCTCGACGCCGCCCGGCTGGTGCGCGACGAGCCGATCGACTTCGTCCTGGTCGGCGACGGCCACGAGAAGGAGGCGCTCCAGGCGCGCGCCGCCCGACAGCGCCTCGACCGTGTGCGCTTCTTCGCACCGATCGACAAGAAAAGCATCCCGACCCTGCTCCGCGCCATCGATATCGCCTACATCGGCTGGCGCAAGGTGCCGATCTACCGGTTCGGCATTGCCCCGAACAAGCTGATGGACTACATGATGGCCGGCTGCGCCGTGCTGCATTCGGTCGAGGCCGGCAACGACCCGGTGGCGGAGTCGGGCTGCGGCCTGAGCGTGGCGCCCGAAGACCCTGCGGCCATCGCCGATGGCCTGCGTCGTCTGGCGAAGATGGCGCCCGACGAGCGTTCGGCGCTGGGAGAACGCGGCCGTGCTTTCGTCCTCGCGCATCACACCTACCCGGCGTTGGCGCGTCGCTTCGTCGACGCCATGTCGGCGCCCCACGCCCGATGAGCGGCGCTGGCGACCACGACCCGGATCCGCACTCGGTCGACGATCGCGCCGAGCGGGAGCCGATGGCCATCGCCGAGCGCTACGCACGGCGCAGCGGCACCGATCGCTACAGCCTCCTCAACCCCGACGTCTGGCAGGCCGCCCAGGAGCGCGAGCGGGCGCTGCTCGACCTCTTCGCTCGTCACGGCTGGCGCGACCTGTCGTCGCGGCGCCTGGTCGAGGTCGGCAGCGGCAGCGGCGCCAATCTGCTCGAGATGCTGCGCCTCGGCTTCGCGCCCGAACGGCTGGTCGGCATCGAGCTGCTGCCGGAACGCCACGAGGCCGCGCGCCGTCTGCTGCCGCCGGCACTCGCATTGCACCAGGGCGACGCTTCGGTGCTCGATCTCGGCGAAGCGTCCTGCGACGCGGTGCTCGTCGCCAGCGTCTTCTCTTCGCTGCTCGACGACGCCTTCCAGGCCCGCCTCGCGGCGGCCTTGTGGCGCTGGGTCAGCCCGGGCGGCTGCGTCCTCTGGTACGACTTCACCGTCGACAACCCGGCCAACCCCGACGTGCGCGGCGTGCCGGTCGCGCGCATCCGGGCGCTCTTCCCCGAAGCCCGCATCGAAGCACGCCGGATCACGCTCGCGCCGCCGATCGCACGCGCCGTCTGCCGCCTGCACCCCTCGCTCTACACTGCCTTCAACTTCTTCTCGCCGCTGCGCACGCACGTGCTTGGCTGGCTCGCCAAGCCGGCCTGACGCCATGGATGCTTCCCAGCCCTTCCTGCCCTTCCTGCCCTTCGCGCTTCCCGACATCGGCGAGGATGAGATCGCCGAAGTCGTCGACACGCTGCGATCGGGCTGGATCACGACCGGGCCTAAGGTGCGCCGCTTCGAGGAAGACTTCAGCGCCTTTCTCGGCGAACCGACCCTGCACTCGCTCGCGGTCAATTCGGCCACGGCCGGGCTGCATCTTGCCCTAGAGGCCCTTGGCGTCGGCCCGGGTGACGAGGTCATCACCACGACCCATACCTTCACCGCGACTGCCGAGGTCGTACGCTATCTTGGCGCCGACGTGAAGCTGGTCGACATCGACCCGAAGACGCTGTGCATCGACCCGAACGCGGTCGAGCAGGCGGTCGGCCCGAAGACGCGCGCGATCATCCCGGTGCACTACGGTGGGCTGGCCGCCGACATGCCGGCGATCCTCTCGATCGCGGCCCGGCATGGCCTGGGAGTCGTCGAAGACGCGGCCCACGCCTTGCCCGCCACCTGCGGCGGCATGCTGATCGGAACCCTGGGCTCCGACGCGGCCGTGTTCAGCTTCTACGCCAACAAGACCATCACCACTGGCGAGGGCGGCATGGTCGTGACCCGCAATCCGGCATTGGCGGCGCGCATGCGCACGATGCGGCTGCACGGCATGAGCCGCGACGCCTTCGATCGCTTCACGGCGAAAGTGCCGAGCTGGTACTACGAGATCGTCGCGCCCGGGTTCAAGTACAACCTGACCGACATCGCCGCGGCGATCGGCATCCACCAATTGCGCCGGGCGCGCGAGTTCCAGCGCCGGCGCCAGGGCGTGGCGTCGCAGTACGACGTCGCCCTGGCCGGGCTGCCGCTCGTGCTGCCGCCGCCGGCGCCGCCGGGCGAGCTCCATTCATGGCACCTCTATGTGGTGCGTCTCGCCGACGAGGCCGGGGTGTCGCGCGACGCGTTCATCGACTCCCTGTTCGCCCAGGGCATCGGCTGCAGCGTGCACTACATCCCGCTGCACCTGCAGCCGTACTGGCGCGACCGCTACCAGCTCGATGCCGCTGCCTTTCCGCACAGCCAGCACGCGTACGAGCGGCTGGTCAGCCTGCCGATGTACTCGAAGATGGAGCCGGCCGACGTCGCTCGCGTGGCCGCCGCGGCCAGGATCGCCCTCGGCGGATAAGGATGCTCAAGCGGGCCCTCGATCTGCTGGTGTCGACGATCGGCCTCGTCCTTCTGTCGCCGCTCTTGGTCATGGTTGCCATCGCCATAAGAAGCGAATCCGCGGGTCCGGTGTTCTTTCGCCAGGAGCGCGTCGGGCGACACGGCCGGCTCTTTCGAATCTTCAAGTTCCGAACGATGAGCCACGGCCGCGCCACCGAGGGGTCGCCACTTACCGTTGCCGGCGACGCTCGGATCACGCGCGTCGGCGCCTGGCTACGCCGGACCAAGCTCGACGAGCTTCCACAGCTGATCGATGTCCTGCGCGGCACGATGAGCCTGGTCGGCCCGCGGCCGGAAGTGCCGCAGTTCGTCGCCCACTATCCGGCGCCAACGCGTGAGCGCGTGCTGAGCGTGCGTCCGGGCATCACGGATCTGGCGTCGCTGCGCTATCACGACGAGAACGGAATCCTCGCGCGCGCCATCGACCCCGAGCAGGCCTACGTCGACCTGATCCTGCCGGCCAAGCTGCGCTATGCGATGCACTACGTCGAGCATGCCTCGGTGGCCGGGGACCTGCGCGTCCTCGGCCTCACCCTGCGCACGATATTCGTTCCGACACTGTTCCTGGGCAGGGGGCCTCGCGCCATGAACCACAGCAGACTCTGGGCCTGGCTAGACGCCAGCATGGCTGCCCATCGCCCGTCGCGACGATGGCTCGCGATGCTCGCCGACGGTTTGATCGTGCTGGCATGCTGGCAGGCGACCTATCTCTTCCGTCTCGGCTTCGAAGGCTGGCAGCCTGGGCGGCCCTGGTACGACGACGCGGTTTCGATCGGCGTCGTCGCAGCCTACCTCGTGTGCCTCTCTTTGGCGGGGGTCCGTCGGTCGGTCTGGCGCTTCTTCGGCTTCGACGACCTGAAGCGGGTCACGACGGCCTGCCTGTTTGCCGGCCTGCTCAGCGCCGCCGTTGTGTCGATGGCCCAGCTTACCGGCGTTGCGCGCGCCGTGCTGCTGCTGCACCCGCTCTTTTGCATCGCCGCGCTCAGCATGGCCCGAATGATCTATCGCATGCTTTGGGAGGACGCCCGGGCGCGCGTCAACGGCGCAGAGGGCGAGCCGCGCCGCGCCATCGTCCTCGGCGCTGGCGAGGCGGCGCGCCGGCTCGTCGCCGGCGTCCATCTGCGCGAAGGATGGTCAGTCCTCGGCATGCTCGACGACGATCCGTCGCGGCAGGGACTGCGCATCGGCGGCATCAGCGTGCTCGGCACCCTGGCCGACCTGGCGCTGCCGCACATCCGCGAAGGCGCCACGCACGTCATCCTGGCGATGCCCGACGCCACGCCGGAGCAGCGCGACGAGGCGCTGGCGGTGGCGAAGGAGTCGGGCCTGCTCGTGCTCACGGTACCCGGCGAGAGCGAGCTCAGGGGCGTCCTGTGATGTGGCGCGCGTGGTAGCCTTTTCGAGTTGCCCGGCGCTGCCCGGGCCGCGCGCCTTGCCACGCAGCCGCCGGCTCCACCGTACCTGACCGGTCGCCCATGCCCACGATTCGTTTTCTCTTCATCACGAGCGACCCTGCGGTCGCCGCGTTCGCTGCAGAGCGCGGGGTCGACCGCATCTTTCTCGACCTCGAAATCCACGGCAAGGAGGCTCGCCAGGGACATCTCGACACGGTCGTCAGCCGACATCGGCCCGAAGACGTCGCGCTGCTCAGGCCGCATGTTCCCGCGGGCGGCTTGCTCGTCCGCATCAATCCCGTGCATGAGGCGACTGACGCCGAGGTCGAACGTGTCGTCGCCGGTGGCGCCGACATCGTCATGCTGCCCATGTTTCGCGGCCCGCGCGATGTCGAGGTGTTCACGCGGGCGGTCGCCGGCCGGGCGAGGACGTGCCTTCTGATCGAGACGGTCGACGCGATGCGCTCGCTCGACGAATGCCTCTCGGTGCCCGGCGTCGACGAGGCACACATCGGCCTGAACGACCTCCATCTCGAGCTCGGGCGACGATTCATGTTCGAGCCGCTCACCGAGGGCCTGGTCGACCCCATGGCGGCGACGCTGCGCGAGCACGACGTTCCGTTCGGCATCGGCGGGGTCGCGCGCACCGGCGAAGGCCTCTTGCCGGCCGAGCTGTTGCTGGCCGAGCATGCGCGACTCGGCTCGACGGCAGCGATCCTGTCGCGCACTTTCCATCGCCGGGCACTTACCGTGGCAGCGATCGAGGCGCAGATGGATTTCGCCGCCGAAATCCGCAGTCTTCGCGCGGCGTATGAGACGCACTGCGCGGCCTCGAGCGGCGAGCTCATGGCGCTTCACGAAGAGGTCCGACGCCGTGTCCGCGGCATCGTCGACGGCCCGGGCCAGGAAGAAGAGCGAGTCGGGCCGGGTCGTGGCTGAGGCCGGCGGGGGCCGCGGCCGGATGCTGCTTGGCGCCGGTCTTCTGCTGAGCCTGACCCTCGCCGCCGGCCGGCTCACCGGCCTGCTGCGCGAGATGCAGCTCGCCGCGAGCTTCGGCGTATCGGCGCTGGCCGACCTGGCAGTCCTCCTGCTGACGCTGCCTGACCTGCTGGTCAACCTCCTGCTCTCGGGTGGCCTCGGCGCTGCCCTGGTGCCGCGCCTGCGCGGTCTGCCCGCGCCAGAGGCGGCAGCCCTCTTCAGGCGCACGCTCGGCCTGGCGACGATCGCCTTCAGCCTGGCGGCCGTGGCCATCGTCGCCTGGCCGGCGGGCGTGTTCTCCATCCTCGCGCCGGGGCTGGCCGGCACCGACCTCTCGGACCACCGCTTCGCGCTGGCCGCAGTGGCGTTGGCCATGCCGCTCACCGCGGCAGCCGGCGTCACGTCGGCTCATCTGAACGCGCACCACCGATTCTTCGTCGCCGGTTGCGGCACGCTCGTCTTCAACCTGTGCATCGTCGCCAGCCTGGTCCTCGCGTCGCCGCGTCTTGATCTGCCGCTCGCGCTCGGGGTCGGCATCGCCTCCGGCGCCGTCGTGCGGCTCGTCTCGCAGCTGGCGGCAGTGCCGCGGGCCGATTGGTCGATCGGCGCGTCGAGCGGGCCGATCGACCGGCAATTCGTGCACTCGTTCGTTGCCGCCACCGCCGCCGCCTCGCTCATGCTTCTCGTTCCCGTCGCAGTGCGCGCGATGGCGTCGCTCACCGGTTCCGGGGCGATCGCGAGCTTCAACTACGCGACGAAGCTCGTCGAGCTGCCGGTGGGAATCCTGATCAGCGCCGCCGGGACGGTGGCGCTGACCCGGTTGAGCGAGGCTCATGCCCTTGGTGACGGCGCGGCGATGCGACAGCAGACGACCTTGTCGCTGCAGCGCACCTTCCTTCTCGCCGTCAGCGTCGCCTTGCCGTCTATCGCTTTCGCCGATGCCGCTGTCACAGCGCTGTTGTTGCGCGGCCAGATGGGGGCGCAGGCGGTCGAGCGCGTCACCGCGCTGGCGCGGATCGCGCTCGCCGGGATCCCCTTCCTGGCGCTCAGCGTCATCGCCGCGGCGGCGCTGAACGCTCAGGGCCGGAGCGCTACGGTGCTGCGCGCCACCGGCTGGGCGGTCCTGCTGCTTCCAATACTCGCCGCCCCCGGCCTGGCGATGGGTGCCGAGCGCTGGCTGATGGCAGCGGTCGTCGTGTTCCAGATGTCGCACGCGGCACTGCTTCTTCGCGCGAGCGGCCTGCCGAGCTGGGGAAAGGGGGGGTGGCTAAGCCCTAAAATCGCCGCCCAGGTGGCCGCCGTCGGGGTCGTGACCTTGGCGGCTGCCGCGATTGCCCGGTTCTTCGCCGTCGATAATGTCTGGTGGCGGCTCGCGCTGGCAGTCGCCGTGTTCGCCGCCGCTGCGACCTGGCTGCTTCGGGAAAGCACCGCAGGCCCCCTCTCCCGACGGGGCGACGCCTGATGAAACGATTTCTCGACATTGTGTTCGCCACCATCGCCCTCGTTCTGATGTCACCGGTGCTCGTCGCCGTCGCCGCTGCGGTCCGTTTCGCCGACGGCGGCCCGATCTTCTTCAGGCAGACGAGAGTGGGGCTGGGGGGGCGCCATTTCGTCATGTTGAAATTCCGCAGCATGGTGATCGACGCGCCGGCCCGGGGTGGACACTCCACCGCAGCAGACGACCCGCGCATCACGCCGGTTGGACGGTTCATCCGGCGAACCAGCCTGGACGAGCTGCCGCAGATCCTCAACGTCTTCAGCGGCGACATGAGCATCGTCGGCCCGCGCCCCGACGTGCCTGCGCAGCGCCCGCTCTACGATGAATCCGAATGGACGCTGCGCCATCGCGTCCGCCCGGGAATCACCGGGCTGGCGCAGGCGACCCTGCGCTCCGAGGCCACGCCGGACGAGCGCAAGCGCCTGGACCTGCAGTACGCGCGCGAAGCGGGCACCTGGCTCGACCTGCACATCATCGGCCTGACGTTCAGGCAGATCTTCGGCAGAGGCGGCAACTGACATGTGCGGCATATTCGGCTACTTCGACCGCCGCGGCGACTCGCTCGGCGAGCCGACGCTCGCCGCGATGGGCGAGGCGATCCGCCATCGTGGCCCCGACGATCGTGGCGTCTGGTCGAAACCGGGCGCGGCCCTCGGCAACCAGCGGCTCTCGATCATCGACGTGAAGGGCGGGCATCAGCCATTCGTCTCCGACGACGGCCAGATCGTCCTCGTGCAGAACGGCGAGATCTTCAATCACGTCGAGCTGGCGATCGAGCTCTCCAGGCGTGGCATCGCCTGCAGGACGCACTCCGACACCGAGGTCCTGCTGCGGCTGTACGAAACCGAGGGCATCGGCTTTCTGCACCGTCTGAACGGCATGTTCGCGATCGCGATCTACGACGGCCGCCAGGACACGCTTCTTCTCGCGCGCGACCGGATCGGCGTCAAGCCCCTCTATGTCCAGGACGATGGCCAGCGCCTCGTCTTCGCCTCGGAGATCAAGTCGCTTCTGAAGGCGGACGCCCGGCGCCCCGCGACCGATCTCGAGGCGCTACATCACTACCTCACCTTCAACTATGTCCCGGCGCCGCACACGCTCTACGAAGGCGTTCGCCACCTCATGCCGGGGCACGTGATGCAGATCTCGCGGCGGGGCGGCAGCAGCGTCTCGCGCTGGTGGAACCTCGCCGATATCGAGCCCGTGCATGGACGCAGCGAGGCCGACTGGATCGAGGAATTCAACGCCATCCTCGATGACGCCGTCCGTCTGCGCCTGCGCTCCGACGTGCCCTTCGGCGCCTTCTTGTCGGGCGGCGTCGACTCGAGCACGGTCGTCGGCATGATGGCCCGGCACATGGACGAGCCGGTGAAGACCTTCTGCATCGGCTTTCACGATCCCCGCTATGACGAATCGGGCTTCGCACAGGCGGCAGCCGACCGCTTCGCGACCCGGCACGTGATGGAACGCGTCGACCCCGACATGCTCGCGCTCTGGCCGCTGGCGACCTACCATTGCGACCAGCCGCACGGCGACATCTCGTTCCTGCCGACCTATCGTGTCTCGGAACTGGCGGTCAGGGACGTGAAGGTCGTGCTCACCGGCGACGGCGGCGACGAGCTGTTCGCCGGCTACGACAAGCACCGGGATTTCTTTGCCCGCCCGGGCGTCGCCGACCTCGACGACCGATCGTTCCAGCGCGCCTACTTCGACAGCGTCTCGCTGTTCGCGGCGCCGGCCAAGCGCGACCTCTACACCGAGCCGCTCGCCGCTCGCGTCGGTGGCATCGATTCCTTCGAGGTCGCCAGACCGTATTTCGAAGCCGTCCCGCACCAGGACCGTATCAACCAGGCGCTCTATCTCGACATGCAGTTGCTCCTTTGCGGCAACAACCTCGTCAAGCCCGATCGCATGGGCATGGCTGTCTCGCTCGAAGCACGCACGCCCTTTCTCGACTATCGGATGATGGAGTTCGCCTTTCGCATGCCGGGCGACCTGAAGCTGCGCGACGGCGTCACCAAGTACCTCTACAAGAAGGCCGTCACGCCACTGATCGGCGACACGCTGGCCTATCGCAAGAAGCAGATGTTCACGGTGCCGGTGGGCGACTGGTTCCGCACGACCAAGAGCGAGTACTGCGAGCGACGGCTCACTGCGCTGTCCGCTGCGACGCCGCTCCTGCGCGAGGACGCGATGCGGACGCTGTTCGACGACCATCGCAGTCACCGCCACAACCACACGCGGGAGCTGCGGGCCCTGATCTCCCTGTCCCACTGGTTCGACCTGGCCTGAATCCGGCGGGCCCCGCGTCGTCGAGCGCGCGGACTCCGCCACCACCCCACGCACCTTCATGTCAAACAAAGACACCCTCACCCTAGTCTACGACTGCATCGACGAGCTCAACCGGCAACTTCCCGCTGGCAGCCGACTCGTGAAGTCGCCCGACACGGCGCTGCTCGGCGAGGGCAGCACGCTCGACTCGCTCAGTCTCATCAATTTCATCGTGGCGTTCGAGGAGGCGCTGCAGTCGCAGCGTGCGATCAGCTGCAACCTGCTAGAGGAAGCGTGCCTCACCGATCCCGACGGCCCGTTGCGGAACGTGCGATCCCTGGTCGAGTTCGTCGAACGCTCGGGAGATTGAGGTGTCGACGCCGAATCTGCTGCTCGTGTCCGACTTCAACGTCTCGCTGCTCGGGCGGTTCGCCGCCAACGCGGCGGCGTTCGAGGCCTACCGGACGCTCGACGCCCCGTACGGCCAGGTCTACCAGACCCTGTCGGCGCCGCCCCCGCAAGGCGTCGCGGCGGCGATCGCCTGGACGACCCCGGAGGGCGTGATCGCGAGCTTCGCCGGGTCACTCGACTTCGAGCCGGTCGATGCCGAACGGTGTCTCGAGGAGGTCGACCGGTTCGCCGAGGTCCTCGTGCGCTTCGCCGCCGAACTGCGCTTCCTGTTCGTGGCGAGCTGGGCGCTGCCCCCCGGCGAACACGGCTACGGCATGCTCGACTGGCGCGCCGGGGTCGGCTTGTCCAGCCTGCTCGCCCGCATGAACCTGCGGCTGGCGGAGCGCCTGGCCGGCCAGCACAACGTCTATCTGTTCGATGCGTCTCGCTGGCTGCACGTCGACGGCGGGGCGGTGGCGCCGAAGATGCGGTACGCGACGAAAGTTCCCTATCGCAATGCCGTCTTCGAAAGGGCTGCGCGCGACTTCGGCGCCGGGATCCAGGCGCTCGGCGGCCGGTCACGAAAGCTGGTCGTCCTCGACCTCGACAACACGCTCTGGGGCAATGTCGTGGGCGAGACCGGTTGGCAAGGGATCCGGCTCGGCGGCATCGACCATGTCGGCGAGGCGTTCCGCGATTTCCAGAAGGCGCTGAAGTCTCTCACCCGCAAGGGCGTCCAGCTGGCGATCGTCAGCAAGAATGACGAGTCGGTCGCGCTGCAGGCGATCGACGAGCACCCGGAAATGCTTCTGCGTCGCAGCGACTTCGTCGGCTGGCGCATTAACTGGCAGGACAAGGCGGAGAACCTGCGGGCGCTCGTCGCCGAGATCAACCTGGGCCTGTCGTCCGTCGTGTACATCGACGACAACCCTGCCGAACGCGACCGCGTGCGTCACGCCTACCCCGACGTCTTGGTTCCGGAGTGGCCGGCCGATCCGTGCGATTACGCGTCGACGTTGCGAGCACTCGACTGCTTCGAGACCGCCGGAATCACCGACGAGGATCGCAAGCGCACGGCGATGGCTGTGGCCGAGCGAGATCGGCGCGACGGTCGCGGCGAGGCGGCGTCGGTCGGCGACTGGCTGGAGCGGCTCCAGACCCGACTGCGGAGCGAGGCCGTCGGCGAGCGCCAGATCACCCGTGTGGCGCAGCTGTTCAACAAGACCAACCAGCTCAACCTATCGACCCGGCGGCTGACGGCGAAAGAGATCCTCTGCTGGGTCGGCGCGTCGAACCGCTCGATGCTGGCCGTCTCGGTTGCTGATCGCTTCGGCGACCTCGGCCTGTCGGGCATCGTCTCGGTCGAAGCGGTCGGCGATTCCGGCCGGGTGCAGGATTTCATCCTGAGCTGCCGCGCCATGGGCCGCAAGGTCGAAGAGGCGATGCTGCACCTGGCGGCCACCGAGCTGAAGCGGCTCGGTGCCAGGACGATGCACGTGAGCTACCTGCCGACCGATCGGAACCGGCCGACGCTCGACGTGCTCTCGTCGAGTAGGCTGGTGCCGGCAGGCGGCACCGACTACGTTTTCGACCTCGAGTCTGGGTACCAGGCGCCGCCCGAGATCGCGCTTGAGCGGGCAGACCGAGGCTGATCGCCGACATGGTCGAGATTCGCCGTTGCGAGCCGGCAGAGGTCGGCGAGCTGATGCAATTCCTCGAACGCCATTGGCAGGCGGGGCACGTGCTGGCGACCCACCGGGAGCTCATGGACTGGCAGCATCGCGCCGCCGATGGGCGCTACAACTACCTCGTCGCCCGCTCGAAGGGCGGCATCCAGGCGGTGCTCGGCTACATTCCCAGCGCGCGTTTCGATCCCCGGCTGGTCGACCGCAACGTGCTCTGGCTTGCCCTGTGGAAGGTTCGCAGCGACTCCGGCGTGCCCGGTCTCGGATTGCGGCTGCTGAGCGCGCTCGCCGGCACCGAGGCACACGCGGCGACCGCCGTCAACGGGATCAACCTCGCCCATCCGCCGATGTACCGGGCGCTCGGCTACCAGGTCGGCGAACTAGCGCAGCACGTGCTGGTCAACCCCGGCCGCCGACAGACGCTGATCAGCGCTGCCCCCGACTGGCAGCCGCGCCAGCCCGCCGGCGACGAGACGAGCTGGACCGAGCTCGGGCCGGCGGACCTCGAGGCCCTGCCCGCCGAGCCGGTCAGCGCGCCCGAGGTGCTGCCCGCCAAGACGCCGATCTACTTCCGCGAGCGCTTCCTGCGGCATCCGTTCTATCGCTACCGGGTGTTCCGGCTGCGCTCGACCGCCAACGCTGGCGGGCTGCTCGCGCTGCGCATTGCCGAGCACGAGGGTCGCCGTGCCCTGCGTATCGTCGACTTCGCGGGAGATGACGCGGTGCTCGGCTCGTCCGGTGCCGCACTGGAGCGGCTGATGCAAAGCACCGATGCCGAGTATGCCGACCTCTGGTCCCTGGGCGTGGCGGGCGGGGTTATCGAGGCGTCGGGCTTCACGCGGATCGACCCGGCTGGCGCGACCGTCGTGCCAAACTATTTCGAACCTTTCGATTCGAGAAACGCCCGCATCCTCTGCGCATTCAAGCGCCCGACGGCGGGCCGCTTCCAGGCTTTTCGCGCCGACGGCGACCAGGACCGTCCCAACCGTCTCGGAGATTCGCCGTGACCGACGAGATCATCGGCGAGCGGACGCTGGCCAACGACGACCTGCTGGCGTTCGCCGAAGCCTCGGGCGACTGGAATCCGATCCATACCGACCCGGTCACCGCACGGCGACTGCTTGCCGGCAGCATCGTTGCACACGGCATGAGCACACTGCTCTGGATGCTCGAACGACACGTGGCGAGCGGTGGCGACGTGCCGCGCATGGTCGCGGCGACGTTCGCACGACCGCTCGCGCCGGGCGATCAGGCGGTCCTTGCGCGCGAGCCTGCCGAGTCGGGGCGACAGCGCTTGGCGGTGCGGCTCGACGGCGAGGAAGTCACCTCGGCCTGGCTCGATCTCGGCGGGCTGCCGGTCGACGGGGCGCCACCTCAGTCGCGGCTGCCGCGCGAGGAGCCCCAGTGCCATGATTTCGCCGCCTTGAAGACGGCAAGTGGCCGGCTCGACGCCGTCGCGGCCGAGGACCGCGATCGTGCAGCCTACCCCCATCTCCACGAACAGCTCGGACCGCGCGCCATTGCCGGGATGATGGCAGTGTCCCGCCTCGTCGGCATGCGCTGCCCTGGCCTGCATTCGCTGATCGCCGGCGTCAAGCTGTGCTTCGACGGCGTGGGCGTCGGCAGCGACATCGAGTGGGCGGTGACGCGCCACTCGGTCCAGCAAGCACCGCTGCGAATCACTGTTCGCGGCAGTGGCCTTGAGGGCCACGTTGACGCATTCGTCCGGCCCGGCCCCGTCGTGCAGGCCAGCTATGCCGCGCTGCGCGCCGCCGTCGTCACGGGCGAGTTCGCCGGGCAGGTGGCGCTCGTCGTGGGCGGCTCGCGCGGACTCGGCGAGATCGCGGCGAAGCTGATCGCCGCCGGGGGCGGCGAGGTGATCGTCACGCACCGGGAGGGCCGGCAGGACGCCGAGCGCGTTGCCGGCGAGATCGCCGCTTCCGGCGGACACTGCCGCACCGTGGCCTTCGACGCCGAGCACGCCCGGCGTGACCTGGCGCGGATCGTCGCCGAGCAGGGCTGGCCCAGCCACGTCTATTACTTCGCGGCGCCGCGCATTGGCCGGGCCAAGTCGCGCTTGTTCAGCGCGGCGGTGTTTCGCAGCTTCATGCAGGTCTTCGTGGAAGGCTTCGGTCAGCTCGCGGCCGGACTCGCGGCGGGGGAGGGCGACGTCAGGCTGTTCTATCCGTCGACGGTGTTCATCGACGAGCTCCCGAAGGACCAGGCCGAGTACGTCGCCGCGAAGGCGGCCGGCGAGGCGCTCTGCCGGCATCTCGACAAACACGCCGGCCACCTGCGCGTGCTTTCGCTGCGCCTGCCCAGGCTGCACACCGACCAGAACGCGGCCCTCATCACCCGCCACTCGGCCGACCCGGTTCCCGTCGTGCTCGACGTCGTGCGGACTCTGCACGGATACTCAGGACACTGAATGAACGAGATCGATCCCGACACGCGGACCCAGGCCTGGGACGACTCCTATGCCCGTCGCGAGAACCATGTCTTCTATCCCGGAGACGAGGCCGTCCGCTTCGTGTCGCGCTACATCCGCCGCCGCACGGGACTCAGCGAGTACCGCGACGTCATCGCCGGTGCCGCGGACAGCAGGGTGCTCGACGTTGGCTGCGGCATCGGCCGGACACTCGCCTTCGGCAGCCAGATGGGCCTGTCGATGTATGGAACCGATCTGTCGGCCCAGGCAGTCGGCGTGGCTCGCCAGTGGCTGCGAGGCATTGGGCAGACGGCGGCCGACGAACGTGTTCTGGCGGGCGATATCCGGGCGCTGCCGTGGCCGACCGGCTTCTTCGACCACGCCATGAGCGACAGCGTCCTCGACAGCATGCCCTTCCAGATCGCGCAGGCCGGTCTGTCAGAGATCGCCCGGGTGGTGCGGCCGGGCGGCTATTTCTACTGCAGCCTGATCTCCGGAGACGAGACGGGCAAGTCCGCCGACTTCTGCGGCGAGGTCATCGTCACCGGCGTGCACGAACACGACACCATCCAGTCGTACTTCAACAAGACGAAGATCCGTCGGCTGGTCGAACCGCTGTTCGAGATCCTCTCGTGTGCGCTGCATCAGGTGCGAAACGACGGGAACGGGGAACACCACGGCCGCTGGCACGTGGTGGCCCGCCGCCGATGACGGCACCCGACGGCGGGGCACTCACGGTCGTGATGTACCACTACGTGAGGCCGATCGCAGGCTCGCGTCATCCGAACATCAAGGGACTCGAGCTCGCTGCCTTCGAAGGCCAGCTCGACTATCTGCAGCGGCATCATGCCTTCGTCACCGCGCGTCAGATCATCGACTCGGTCCGTGGCGGCCCTGCCTTGCCGCCGAGCCCCGTGCTGCTCACCTTCGACGACGGCTACCGGGATCATCGCGACCACGTCTGCACGGCGCTGCGTCGCCGCGGTCTGAGCGGCGCGTTCTTTCCGCCCGCAGGAACGACCGTCGAACGGCGAATGCTCGACGTCAACAAACTGCACTTCATCCTCGCGACTGCAGGCGACCCCGACGATCTGGTCGCCGTCATCGAATCGCGGGTCGACGAGCAACGTGACACGCTCGGGCTCGACTCGCTCGCGAGCTATCAGGCGCGCTATCGCATTGCCAATCGCTTCGATACCGCGAGCGTGGTGTACGTCAAGCGCATGCTGCAACGGGCACTGCCTGTGGCGCTCCGCCGCGAGCTGGCCGATGAGCTGTTCCACCATTTCGTGACCGATGACGAGCGCGCTTTCGTCGACGAGCTGTACCTCGACATTGACGATCTCAGGGAGATGGCCGCCGAGGGCATGGATATCGGCAGCCACGGTGACGCCCACGAATGGCTCGACAGCCTCGACGCCGAGGCCCAGCGGCGCGACGTCGAACGCTCGCTGACGATGCTCGACGACGCCGGCGTGCCGCGCCGTGACTTCCTGTTCTGCTACCCCTACGGTGCGTACGACGAAAATACCTTGCGCATCCTAGAGGCCAACGGCTGCGGCGCTGCCTTCACGACCCGGGTTGGCCTCGCTAGTCCGACCCCGGGCCAGTTGCTGACAATACCTCGACTCGACACCAACGACCTGCCAACCGCCGCGGACGCACCGCTGTCTGAATGGACTCGGCGGGCGCTCGAGGGCTCCGCGATCGAAACAGGAGACAGTGCGACATGATCCATATGGCCATCGTCGACTACGGCATGGGCAATATCCGCTCCGTCCACAACGCCTTCGAGCGGCTCGGCTGCTCGGTCAGCAGCACTTCATCGGCCGACGATATCTCGGCAGCCGACGCGCTCATCCTGCCCGGTGTGGGCGCGTTTGGCGAGGCGGTCGCCAATCTGGACTCCCGAAAGCTGGTCGCGCCGATCCTGCGCGCGGTGCGCGACCAAGGAAAGCCGCTGCTCGGCATTTGCCTGGGTATGCAACTGCTTGCCGACTCCTCCGAGGAGCGCGGTAGCCACAAGGGACTGGGTCTGGTATCGGGAAGTGTCGTGCGCCTCGCCCCGCCGGGTGGTCTGCGAGTGCCGCATGTTGGCTGGAATTCCATCGCGGTCAGTCGTAGTGATCCCTTGTTTGCCGGTACGACTGACGGCGATGCCTTCTATTTCGTGCACAGCTACCAATTCGCCTGCGCGTCCGAGTATGTCGCCGCGACCACCGACTACGGCGGTCCGGTGGTCGCCGCTGTCCAGGCGGGGCGTGTCTTCGGCGTCCAGTTCCACCCGGAGCGAAGCCAGAGCAAGGGCCTGACGCTGCTGGGCAACTTCGTCGCTTACGTTGAGCGCTTGACGCGCCAAGAGCTTGTATCGTGCTGAAGAAGAGATTGATCGCCTGCTTGCTGATTCGCGAGGGCCTGATCGTCCAGAGCATCGGCTTCGGCCGCCACCTGCCGATCGGTCAGCCTCGATTCCCCATCGAGTTCGTCGTCAAGTGGGACGTCGACGAAATCGTCCTGCTCGACATGAGCGCGACACCCGAGAATCGCGGGCCACAGGCCGACTTGCTAGAGACCCTTTCGAAGTACTGCTACGTGCCGCTGACGGTCGGCGGTGGAGTGCGCAGCGTTGACGACGTTCGGCGTGCGATCCAGTACGGGGCCGACAAAGTCTGCGTCAACTCGCACGCGCTGGCCCGCCCGGCGCTGATCACGGAGATCGCCGACGTCTACGGCATTCAGTGCGTCGTTGCCTCGGTCGACTGCCGGCGCGAAGCCGACGGTACCTATCAGGTGTACGCCCGATCCGGCAAGGAGGCCACCGGGCTGACGCCGCACGGCTGGGCGCGGCAATGCGAGGAGCTCGGGGCCGGCGAGATTTTCCTGAACTCGATCGATCGTGACGGATCTCGCCGAGGCTACGACGTGGAGCTGATCGAAAGAGTGAGCGCGGCGGTCGGGATACCGGTAATCGCCTGCGGCGGCATCGGCAATCACGCCGACTTCGCCGCAGGCATTGCGGCCGGGGCATCCGCAGTCGCCGCCGCTAACATATTCCACCATATCGAGCACAGCACGATCCTCGCCAAGGCGCACATGGTGGCAAGCGGCATCGACGTCCGCTTGGATAGCCAGGCCAAGTACGCCGGCCGCGAGTTCGACGAGACCGGCCGGTTGCTCATGCTCGACGCGGAGCGGCTGGCCGGCGTCGAGTTCCAGCGCGGCGTAGCGGAGCGTGCGCGATGATCTACTGCAGACGCTGCCTCTATCCAGCCAACCACCCGTACGGAATGATCTTCGATGCGCAAGGCATCTGCTCGGGCTGCAGGATTCACGAGGAAAAGGACACGCTCGACTGGGGCCCGCGCTTCGCCAACCTGCAGCGGATAGCCGAGGTGAACTCGCGACGTAGCCGCGGTCGTGGCTTCGACTGCATCGTGCCGGTCACGGGTGGCGGTGACGGCTACTTCATTGTCCACACGGTCAAGAACGTGCTCGGTATGAATCCGCTGCTCGTCCACTACAACCACGAGTACAACACCGACGTCGGCATCCGCAACCTCGCCAATATGGCGACCGTATTCGACTGCGACGTTTTGACCTCGACCCTATCGCCGCTGCTGCTCAAGCGAATTACCCGGCAGACGCTACGGCGCTTCGGCAGCATGTACTGGCAGGCCTTGGCGGGCAACCTGACCTTCCCGGTGCAGGTTGCGGTGAAGTTCCGCATCCCGCTGATCATCTGGGGCGTCCAGCCGTGGTCCGAACAGACCGGCATGTTCTCGCACCTCGATGAGGTCGAGATGACGGAGCGTTGCCGCAAGGAACACGGGCTGATGGGGATCGCTGCCGAGGACCTCGTCGACCAGGCGGGAGGCATTACGCGCGTCGACGTTCAGCCCTTCGTCTATCCCTATGACAACGAGCTCGAGGCGGTGGGCGTGCGCGGCATCTACCTGAGCAACTACATCCGCTGGGACGCGAAATCGCAGCACGAGGAAATGATCCGCCGCTATGGCTACGAGGCGTCGGTGCAGCAGCGCACCTTCAACACCTACGAAGACGTGCATTGCTTCCATTCGGCCGGCCTGCACGACTACATCAAGTACCTCAAGCTCGGCTATGGCAAGGTCACCGATCATGCGACGCGCGAGATCCGGCTGCGCCGCATGACCCGTGAAGAGGGCATCGAGATGGTGCGCCGCTACAGCGAGGTCGAACCGGCCGACCTCGACCGGTTCCTCGATTGGGTCGAGCTGAGCCGCGACGAGTTCCACGGCTGCATCCAGGACCGCCGGGATCCGGCGATCTGGGAGCGCGTCGCCGATGGCGGCTGGCGCCTGCGCGATTCGGTGCTAGAGCACGCCCGCGATCCGGGCGTCGACGAAGCACGCCTGCTGCCGGCGGAGGGGTCGTCGGACTACCGCTTGACGCCGAAGGGCGAGCCGGCACCGAGTCAGCCCGGCTACATCCTGATGGGTCGGGGCTATCTCGACGCGTCCGACTACGGCGCGGTGCTCGAGGAGCCCGCCGGCGGAGGGCTGACGCCGCGGACCTGGCAGCGCCCATCCATCCTCTGACAAGATTCATGTACTACTGCAGCCGATGCGTGCTTCCGAGCACGAAACCTGGTTTGATCATCGATGCGCAGGGCGTCTGCAGCGCTTGTCGCTCGGTCGAGAGAAAGCACCAGATCGACTGGGACGCGCGCGCCGCTCGCTTGAGCGCGCTGGCCGATCGAATCCGCGGCACCAATGGCAACGGCTACGAGTGCATCGTCCCCGTCAGCGGGGGCAAGGACAGTTGCTACCAAGCCTACATGATGAGCCAGGTCTACCGGCTGAAGACGCTCGCTGTCGTCGTCGTCCCGCACCTGCAAACGACGGAAGGCATCGAGAACCTGAACGCGCTGGTCGAAGGGCTCGGTGTCGACCTCATCAAGGTCTCGGTGCGGCCGGCAACGCTGCAGAAGATCCGTCGCATCGCCCTGCTCGACATCGGCAACCCCAGCTACGCCGATCACCGCGTGGTCTTTTCCGCCGTGGCGCGGGTCGCGTCGTTCTACAACGCACCGCTCGTCGTCTGGGGCGAGGACATCGGCGTCGAGTTCGGTGGCAATGTCGCCGCCAGCAGCGCTGAGGAAGGTTCGGCCGACGATCTGATCAACAACGACTTGTTCCGCGAAATCGGGTTCGAGGAACTGCTGGCCGGCCGGGTGCCGGATAACCAGCTGTTCTTCTATCAATACCCGAGCCGCGACGAGCTGGCGCGCAAGAAAATCAAGACGATCTACCTGGGGTACTACCACTGGTGGGACGGCTGGAAGCACTACCAGGTCGCCCGCCTGTTCGGCTTCAAGCCGCGCCAAGCGGGGCCGCTGTCGGGCAACGTGCTGGCCTACGACAACATCGACGAGAAGCTCTGCGAGATCCACATCTGGTTCAAGCTTCTCAAGTTCGGGTTCTGGCGCCCGACCGATCAGTGCTGCTACCTGATCTGGAACGGCTACATGCAGCGAGAAGAAGCCGTCGAGCTCGTGAGGGCGAAGCAGTACGAGTTTCCGGAGGAGTACCTGGGCGAGTTTCTCGACTACCACGAGCTGACCGAAAGCGAGTTTTTCGCCTGTGCCGAGCGATGGCGCAACCCCGACCTCTGGCATCGCGTCGGCGCGACGGGCCCGTGGCGGTTAGTCAACGAGGTCGGCTGAGATGGCAGTCGAACGCCTGACCGGCGATGCCATGGCGGGCCAACGTCCGTCGAGCGCCCGGAGGCCGGGCTGCCGTGGTTGAGGCCCGTCCAGGCACGGGGCGTCCCGGGGCGGGCTTCCCCGGGACGAGACGCGCCGCGCCTCGCGCTGAGCAACGACGATCCCTGATCCCGGTCTGGGTGATCAGCCTGGTCGTCGTCGCGATCGGGACCCTCTGGCTTGGTACGACGTTCCTGCCGCTCGCGCTCGAAGACGACGGCTTTCGCTCGCAACTCGGAACGGCGCTCTACGCGTTCGGCGAGGGCGAGGTCCTCGAGTTCGCCTCGGAGAGCTGGCTGATCTTCGTCCACCTCGGCCGCGCGCTGGTCGTCGCGCCGTTCGTCGGCGTCGAAGCGCAGTTCGGCCCGGCCGGGCAGCTTGCGCTGCTGATGCTAGTGCTGGGGGGGGCCGTTTCGGCGCCTTATCGCGCCGAGGGCCGGTGGATGACCCTCGTCCCGCTGGCGCTGCCGCTTGTGCTAAGCGGGCGAGGGGTCCTCGTGAGCTGCGGAGCAGCCTACCTGGCCCTCTATCTACTGCACGAGCGAGGCAAGCCGTGGATGCTCTGGTTCGGTGCCTTGTGCGCGAACCTCAGCTCGGCATCGGTCCTGATGGCGTTGCTCCTCCTGCTGTTCGCGCGACCGCGCCAGCCGTTGGCGCAGCGACAATGGTTTCAACGATCCGCCGTCGTCGCGCTCCTCGGGCTGTCGCTCGCCGTGTCGGTCGCCGACAAGATCGCCGGCTTCCAGGGGGGCGAGACGGGCTACGAAGCACAGGGTTTCGGCGCCGGCAACGTGTTCCTTACGGCCCTCAGTCGAGCCACGCTGCTGATCAGCTTTTCCGAGGGTCAGCTGGCGCGGGCGCTGGTGTATTCGGCGGTCGCCGCGATCCTGCTGTTCAACTTGACGGTGAAGCTGCGCGGCCAGCGCTCCAAGGGCATGCGCCGCGTCCTGCTCTGCGGCCTGCCTGGCATCTTCCTCGAGGGGCTCGGCGTCGTGGGCCTCCTCGTTCCGCTGACCTGGGTCTTTGCGGGTTTCGACCCCACGGGCAGGACCGTGCGTGGCCGGCGACAACCATGATCCTCCTTGTTTCCTACGGTGGCGGGCACGTCGCAGCACTCGCACCGATCGCCAAGGCGCTGCAGGAGGCCGGACGCCCGTTCCGGTTTCTCGCGATGACGACTGCAGCGGCGCACCTGCAACGCCTAAGGATCCCGTGCCTGGGCTTCGCGGATCTTCCGGGCGCGACCGACGACGAGGTCCTGCGCTACGGCGAAACGCTGGCCGATGAGCTGCCGCCTGGCGGGCCCGTCTCTCGCGCCGAGTCCGTGGCCTACCTGGGCTTGAGCTTCGCCGACCTCGTGCACCGGCTCGGCGCCGCCGAAGCCGCTAGCCGCTACCGGGACCGAGGTCGCCAGGCGTTTCTTCCCGTTCGCCTGATGCGGGCCGTGATCGACGCCTGGCAGTGCAGGCTGGTGGTCGCCACGAACTCGCCGCGCGCCGAGCGAGCGGCGATCGCGGCCGCCGGCTCGGCAGGCATTCGCTCGCTCTGTCTTGTCGATAGCTTTGCCATGCAGGAAGTCGAATGGATCGGCGTGCCGGGTTTTGCCGACCGGGTGTGCGTGCTCAACGAACAGGTCAGGGAGATGTTCCTCGCCCGGGGGCGGCGCGCCGAGGAAGTGTGGGTCACCGGCAATCCGGCTTTCGACGGGCTACTCTCGTCGCAGACGATCGATGCCGGCGAGCGTCTGCGCGAGCAACGGGGCTGGGACGACGGCCTGGTCACGATCCTCTGGGCATCGCAGATCGAGCCCGAGCAACATACCTTCAGGCCGGAGCGGATCGGTGATCCCTCGCTGCCGCGGCGGGTCGAGCAGTACCTCCGGAGTTTCGTCGTCGACCATCCGGGCTTTCGGCTGGTGGTCCGCTACCACCCGAGCGAGCGCGAGACCTTCGTGTCGCAGCCTCGCGTGGAGCCGAGCGAGCGCAGCGAAGACCTCGGCGCCCTCCTGCACGCGGTCGACGTCGTCGTCGTCACGGCCTCCACGGTCGGCATGCAGGCCTCGATGATCGGGCGACCGGTGGTCTCGGTCGATACTTCGGTCTTCACCGCCGATGCGCCTTACAGCCGGATGGGCATTTCGGTCGGGGTCGACAGCGTGCAGGCGCTCGGGTCGGAACTGACGAAGATCGCGACGCGTCCACAGGTGGCTTCGCGGCGACGCGCCGACCGGGTTAGTGCTCCGGTGCCGGCGACGGAACGCGTGATGCGGGTGCTCGATTCGCTCTGCGCATAGGCGTCGGGCTTCATGGTTCAAGGGATGTCGGCGAGGAAGACGATGGGGCTGCGGCGGGTGCTGGTGGTCGGCGCGGGTTCGATCGGTCGCAGGCACATGGATAATCTGCGCCTGATGGCGCACGACGTGCGGTTCGATCTGCTGCGCGAAGGTCGGGGACGGGACGAGGCGCTGGCTGCGGACGAGTCGTCGTCGTCCTCGCTAGAGGAGGCGCTCGCCAGGCGCCCCGACCTCATGCTGATCTCGAACCCGAGCGCGCTCCACCTGCGGCCCCTGGTCGCCGCCATCGAGCACGGCATTCCCTTCTATGCCGAGAAGCCCCTAGTCACGACCGCAGAGGATCTGGCGATGCTGAAGACCGTCGCCGGCGGTGCTTTGCCGCCCCATATCGTCGGCTGCAACCTTCGCTTCCTTCCGTCGCTGTCGCGTCTGCGCGAGTTGCTCGAGCAAGGCGCCATCGGGCGCATCGCGCGGGCGAGGCTGGAAGCCGGCCAGTACCTGCCCGACTGGCGCCCGACGCGCGACTACCGGGCCAGCTACAGCGCCAGGGCGGCGCTGGGGGGCGGCGTGCTGCTCGACCTCATTCACGAGGTGGACGCGTCCCTGTGGCTGTTCGGGTCGTTCGGCGACGTCAGGTCGCTGCAGGCGCGTGCGTCGAGCCTCGACATCGATTGCGAAGACGTGGCGTGCCTGCTGCTCGGCCGCGCCGGCGGGCCGGTGGTGACGATCGAGCTCGACTACATCAGCCGCAGCCCGGTGCGGAGCTACGCGATCGTCGGCGACGAAGGAACCCTCGCCTGGAATCTGCAGCAGCGCACGCTCGTCCTGCAGCGAATCGGTGAGGCGGAGCCCGTCGCGCTGCCGGCGGACGCCTTCGAC
Source organism: Burkholderiales bacterium (assembly GCA_038225015.1). Lineage (GTDB taxonomy): Bacteria > Pseudomonadota > Gammaproteobacteria > Burkholderiales > Burkholderiaceae_C > Schlegelella_A. Next base: position 41,005 of record JBBRFB010000001.1, on the reverse strand, counting down.
GTCGCGGCGACGTACCGGCATGCGATGCGCGAGCTGCTCGACGCGATAGATGAGGGTCGCCAGACATCGCAGCCGCTTGAGCACGGCATCCGCGCGCTCGAGGTCGTGATGGCGGCGCGCGCCGACGCGAGGCGGCGATGAAGACGATCGCGACGATCTGCGCGCGCGGCGGCTCGGTCGGCGTCCCGCGCAAGAACATCCGGCCACTGCTCGGCCGGCCGCTCATCGCCTGGACGATCGAGCAGGCCCGCTCTACGCCCGGCGTCGACTCGGTGTTCGTCTCGACCGACGACGAGGAGATCGCCGCCGTCGCCCGCGCCCACGGCGCGCACGTCCCGTTCCTGCGCCCGGCCGCGATGGCCACGGCGAGCGCTGCCAAGGTGCCGGTGATCCAGCACCTCGCCGCTTGGCATCTGGCCGAGGTAGGCCCCTTCGATCGGCTCGTCGATCTCGATCCGACCTCGCCGCTGCGCGAGATCGCCGACATTGTGGCCTGCCTGGCCCTGCTCGACGAGCGCGTCGACGCCGTGATCACGGCCTTCGAGTCGGAAAAGAACCCATACTTCAACATGGTCGAACGCAAACCCGGCGGCCGGATCGGCCTCGTTTGCCCGCCCAAAGGCGTGGTCGTCGCGCGCCAGCAGGCGCCGGCCGTCTACTCGATGAACGCCTCGATCTACGTCTGGCACCGCGAGACCCTGGCCAAGGGCTTGTGGTCGGGGCGTGTCGCCATGCACGTCATGCCGCGCGAGCGCTCGATCGACATCGACAGCCCACTCGACTTTCGCATCGTCGAGATGCTGATGAGCGAGCGGCGGGGAGTCAGCCAGTGAGCGGCGCGGCGCTCGAAGGAAAGGTCGTCGTCGTCACCGGCGCGGCGGGCCTCCTGGGCGAGGTGTTCTGCCGCGAACTGCTCGCCGGCGGGGCGCAGGTCGTTGCGGTCGATGCCGACGGCGAAGCCCTCGATCGGCTGCAGGCGACCGCGGGCGAAGGCCTCGTTCCTCACCGTGCCGACATCCGGATCCGCGCCGAGATGGCCGGCGTTCGCGAAGCCACGGTGGCGCGCCTCGGGCGCATCGACGGGCTGCTCAACAACGCGGCGACGAAGAGCCCGAACTTCTTCGAGCCGCTGGAGACATTTCCCCTCGACGACTGGAATCACGTCATGTCGGTGAACCTGACGGGAGCGTTCGTGTGCTGCCAGGAGTTCGGCTCGGCAATGGCCGCGGCGGGGGCGGGCAGCATCGTCAACGTGCTCTCGATCTACGGCGTCGTCGCACCGGACCAGCGCATCTACCAGGGTTCCGAATACCTCGGCCGGCCGATCAACACGCCGGCGATCTACAGCGTCTCGAAGGCGGGCCTGTGGGGCCTGACCAGCTACCTGAGCAGCTACTGGGGCGCCAAGGGCGTTCGCGTCAACGCGCTGACGCCGGGCGGCATCTTCAGTGGCCAGAACCGGACGTTCGTCGACCGCTACAGCGAGCGCGTTCCGATGGCTCGCATGGGTCGGCCCGACGAGCTGTGCGGCGCTCTCGTCTATCTGCTCTCCGACGCCTCGAGCTACGTGACCGGACAGAACTTGGTCGTCGACGGCGGCCTCACCGTCTGGTGACGATGGCCGAGCGCACGTTCGTCATCGCCGAGGCCGGCGTGAACCACAACGGCTCGACCCAGCTGGCCCTCCAACTGGTCGACGTCGCTGCCCGCTGCGGCGCCGACGCGGTGAAGTTCCAGACTTTCTCGGCCGACAAGCTCGTCCGCCGCGGCGCCGCCAAGGCGGCCTACCAGGAAGAGACGACGGGCGCGGGCGACCAGCACGGCATGCTGCGCGAGCTCGAGATGTCGGAGGCGTTGCACCGGCTGCTCCTCGAGCGCTGCGCGGCGCGCGGCATCGAGTTCATGTCGACGCCGTTCGACGAAGACGCCGCCGACTTCCTCGTCGCCCTCGGCGTTCGGCGGCTGAAGGTGCCGTCGGGCGAAATCACCAACCTCCCCTTTCTTCGCCATCTGGTGGCCAAGGACCTGCCGCTTATCGTCTCGACCGGCATGGCGAGCCTGGAGGAGATCGAGCAGGCCGTCGCGCTCATCCGAAGCGAGCGCGGGCGTCTCGGCCTGGAACGGCCGCTCGCCGAGATGGTGTGCGTCCTGCATTGCACGTCGAACTACCCCGCGGCGGTCGACGACGTGAACCTGCGGGCGATGCAGACGATTGCCGAAGCCACGGGGTTACCGGTCGGCTATTCCGACCACACGCTCGGGGTTGCCGTCTCGACGGCCGCCGTCGCGCTCGGCGCCCGGGTGATCGAAAAGCATTTCACCCTGGACACCAGCCTGCCGGGGCCCGATCACCGGGCGTCGCTGCCACCAGAAGAGCTTGAGCGGCTGATTGCGCAGATCCGCGCCGTGGAGCGCTCGCTCGGCAGCGACGTCAAGCAGCCGACCGCCTCCGAGCTGCCGGTGCGCGCGCTCGTCCGACGCAGCGTCACGACGGCGCGCGAGCTGCCGCAAGGCGCGGTCCTGGGCCGGTCGGACATCTGCCTGCTGCGCCCGGGAACAGGCATCGAGCCTCGCGATCTCGAGGCCGTCGTCGGGCGCAGCCTGCGCGCCCCGCTTCCCGCCGGCAGCACGCTGCGTTGGGAAGACCTGGAATGAGCGGCGAGCCGCGGCGCATCTGCTACGTCACCGGGACCCGTGCCGACTTTGGCCTCATGGCGTCGACGCTGCGCGCGCTCGCCGACGACGAGCGAGTGCGCCTGACGCTGCTCGTCACCGGGATGCATCTGTCTTCAAGGCACGGGCGCACGGTCGACGAGATCGTTGCGGCGGGCCTGTCGATCGCGGCGCACGTCGACGTCGACCTCGACGACACCGGAGGCGCGGCGATGGCGCGCAACATTGGCCGCATGCTGATCGGATTCGTCGATGCGCTGCAGCGGGAGCGCCCCGACCTGGTCGTCGTGCTCGGCGATCGCGGCGAGATGCTCGCCGGCGCCCTCGCTGCGATCCACCTGAACGTTCCCGTGGCGCACATTCACGGCGGCGAGCGCTCGGGTACCGTGGACGAGCCGGTACGGCATGCGATCACCAAGCTGTCTCACCTTCACCTCGTCGCTACCGACGAAGCGAGGAACCGGCTTGTCCGCATGGGCGAACGGCCCGAGCACATCTACCTCGTCGGCGCACCCGGCCTCGACGACCTGGTCGGCTTGGCGACGACCAACCGCGTTGACCTCTGCCGCGCCGCCGGTCTGCCCGTCGACCGCCCGCTGGCGCTCCTCGTCTTCCACCCCGTCCTGGCCGAGGCCAGCCGGGCCGCCGCCCAAGCCCAGGCGATCGTCGATGCGCTGGCGGCCGAGAACGTCGCGACGATTGCGCTGATGCCGAATTCCGACGCCGGCAACGAAGGCGTTCGCGACGTGCTGGCACGGGCCGCCGACGCCGAGTCCTTCGTCGTCGAGGCGCACCTGCCGCGGCCGACGTTTGTCTCCTGGATGGCCTGCTGCGACGTCATGATCGGCAACTCGAGCAGCGGCATCATCGAAGCTGCCACGTTCGGCACGCCTGTCGTCAACGTCGGCTCACGGCAGAACCTGCGCGAGCGCAACGCCAACGTCACCGACATCGAGGCCGAAGCCGGCGCGTTGCGCAGCGCGATCCGCGCTGCGCTGGCGGCAGGGCGCCTGCCCGCCGGCAACCGCTACGGCGACGGTCGCGCCGGCCGTCGCATCGTCGAGGTGCTCGCCGAGTCGGAGCTCTCGGCGACGCTATTGAACAAGTCCAATGCGTACTGAGATCGTCATCGTCGGCGCGGGGGGCCACGGACGCGTCGTGATGGACGCGCTCATCGCTGGCGACGAAAGTGTCACGGCAGCCTTCGCCGACGACGACCCGGCCCTGCACGGTGGCTCGATCTTCGGCCGCCGAGTCGGCCCCGTCGCCGACCTGTGTACCTCGATCGATTTTCACTTTCACGTGGCCATCGGACGCAACGCGGTACGCGCCGAAACCACCGCGCAGCTGCTCGGACGTGGCGGCCGGGCGGTGACGATCGTGCATCCCGCGGCGGTTGTCGCGCCCTCGAGCGAGCTCGGGCCGGGATGCTTCGTCGCCGCTCAAGCCGTCGTCGCTCCCGGCGCCAGCGTCGGCGGCGGGAGCATCGTCAACCACGGCGCGGTCGTCGACCACGACTGCGTCGTCGGCGCGTTCTCGCACGTTGCACCGAACGCGACGCTGGCCGGCGCCGTCGTGCTGGGAAGGGGTGTTCTGGTCGGTGCTGGTGCGAATGTCCTGCCGGGAGTCAAAATCGGCGACGGGGCCGTGATCGGCGCAGGCGCTGTCGTCGACGGCGACGTCGTGCCCGGCGCCGTGGTTGCCGGCGTGCCGGCGCGCCGGCTGGGAGGAAAGTCGAGTTGATCGAGATCCGCGATGCGTGCGTGACCCGCGGAGCGACCGTCCGGGAGGCCCTGAAGCGGCTGGAGGATGCCGGCACGGGCGTCCTGCTGCTCGTTGACGCCGCAGGCCTGTTCGAGCGCACGGTCACCGACGGCGACATTCGGCGTCTGCTCCTCGACGGCACGGACCTCGACGGCACGATCGAGACGCTGCCGACCATCGACTCAGTCGTCCTCCGGGTCGGTTACACCCGCCAGGGCGCCCTCGAGCTCATGAACGAGCACGCGATCAACCACCTGCCGGTACTCGACAGCGCCGGACATGTCGTGCGACTGATCGATCGCAAGGAAGTCGACGAGCAGATCCTGCTTTCGACACCGCATCTCGGGACACGCGAGCGCGAGTTCGTCGAGGAGGCGTTTCGCACCAACTGGATTGCTCCCCTTGGCCCGAATGTCGACGCCTTCGAGCGCGAACTGGCCGAGATGGTTGGCGTCGGCCACGCCGCGGCCCTGAGCTCGGGCACGGCGGCAATTCACCTGGCACTCCTGTTGCTCGGGGTCACACGCGGCGACGTCGTCTTCTGCTCGGCGCTGACCTTCGCTGCCAGCGCCAACCCGATCGTCTATCAGGGCGCGGAACCGGTCTTCATCGACTCCGAGCCCGACAGCTGGAACATGTCGGCGGCGGCGCTCGAGGCAGCGTTCGCCGACGCGCATCGCAACCGGAAGATGCCCAAGGCCGTGATCGTGGTCAACCTCTATGGGCAAAGCGCCGACATCGACCCGCTGGCGGCGCTTTGCCGACGCTACGAGGTGCCGATAGTTGAAGATGCGGCCGAGTCGCTTGGCGCGCGTTACAAGGGCAAGCCGAGCGGCAGCTTCGGGCGAATCGGCATCTTTTCCTTCAACGGCAACAAGATCATCACGACGTCGGGAGGCGGCATGCTCGTCTCGGACGACGCCGCTCTGGTCGCGCGGGCGCGATTCCTTGCGACCCAGGCGCGGGAGCCGGCGATCCACTACGAGCATGCGGTGATCGGCTACAACTACCGCATGAGCAACATCCTGGCCGGCGTTGGACGTGGCCAGCTCACCGTGCTCTCCGATCGGGTCGCGTCGCGGCGCAGGATCTTCGAGCGCTACCGAGCCGAGTTGGGCTCCTGCGACGGCATCGAGTTCATGCCCGAGCCGGACTGGAGCCATTCCAACCGGTGGCTGAGCACGGCTACCTTGTCACCCGGTCGCCGCGGGGTGGCTGCCGGCGAGCTCATCCGGCGGCTGGCCGCGCAGCGGATCGAGGCACGCCCGGTGTGGAAGCCGCTGCAGCTGCAGCCGGTATTTGCCACCTGTCGCTACTTCAGACACCCGTCGCATTCGGTATCTCAGGAACTCTTCGAGAACGGAATCTGCCTGCCGTCGGGCTCGAACCTCACCGACGAGCAGCAGGATCGAGTGATCGAAGAGGTCGGGGCCATCCTGGGCGCGGCCGGTTGATGTCGCCGCTCCTGCCGCGGCTCGCTTCGCTGACGCGAAGCCAGAAGATCGCTCTCATGGTCGCGCTCGACGCGATCTGCCTCCCGGGGCTTTTCTACATGGCGATCTGCCTGCGCAACGGTGCCGTCTCGCCGCCTGCCAGCACCGATGTCCTGTTCGGCGGCTTCACAGCGGTAGCTTGCGTTGCCGCCCTCGGCCAATCCGGCCTCTATCTCTCCGTCGTGCGCTATCTCGATTCGCGCATCATCATGCGCGCTGCGACCGGGTTGCTCGTCGTTGTCGTCCTGGCGCACGCCACGGCCGTGCTGCTCTCGCTTGATTTCCGTCTTGCCGCGCTCTGGATCTTCGGCTCATTGGCCTTCTCGTACGTCGCCATCACGCGCTTCTTCGCGCGCACGGTGCTACGTCGGCGGGCGGCGTCGCGAAGCGGCATGCGTCCCGACCTGACCGTGATCTACGGTGCCGGCCTGGCCGGGGCCCATCTCGCGCAGTCGATGCTGCAAAGTCGCGCCTACGTGCCGCTCTTTTTCGTCGACGACGATCCGGCCCTTCAGGGCAAGCTCGTCGCAGGGTTGCGCGTCCATTCGGTCGAGGATCTGGAGACGAGCGCGCGCACGGAACGGATCGACATGCTCGTCGTCGCGTTGCCGACGGTGAGCGCTCGGCGTCGCCAGGAGATTCTCGATCGACTCGAAGCGCTCTCGATCCCGACACGGGTACTGCCAGGCATTCGCGAGCTCGTCGGTGGCAAGGTCACCTTGTCGGCACTGCGCGATGTCGAGCTGACGGATCTGCTCGGTCGCGAGCCAGTGCCACCGCGCGCGGATCTCTTCACCCGCAACATCCTCGACCGCGGCGTTCTCGTCACCGGCGCTGGCGGGTCGATCGGCACTGAGCTATGCCGACAGGTCGCCTCACAGCAGCCACGCGTGCTGGTCCTCGTGGATCACTCGGAGTTCGCGCTCTACGAGATCGACCGCGAGTTGCGGCAAAACTTCCCCGTGCTGTCGATCGTCTCGGTGCTGGGCTCGGTCGTCGACGGCGACTTGCTGTCGATGCTCCTCGCCCATCACGCGATCGACACGGTGTATCACGCCGCCGCTTACAAGCATGTGCCTCTGGTCGAATTCAATGTCCTTCAGGGGATCACAAACAACGTGTTCGGCAGCCTGGCGGTGGCCCGAGCCGCTGCCGCGGCTGGGGTGCAGGCTTGCATCCTCGTCTCAACCGACAAGGCGGTCCGACCGACCAACGTGATGGGTGCAACCAAGCGGATCGCCGAGCAGATCTTTCAGGCCCTTGCCGCGACGACGACGACGCGCTTCTCGATCGTGCGCTTCGGCAACGTGCTCGGCTCTTCCGGCTCTGTCGTGCCGCTCTTTCGTCAGCAGATCCGCAGTGGCGGCCCGCTGACCCTGACCCACCGTGACATCACCCGTTTCTTCATGCTGATTCCGGAGGCGGCCCAGCTCGTCATCCAGGCGGGCGCGATGGCCGATGGCGGCGAGGTCTTCGTGCTCGACATGGGCGAGCCCATCCGGATCATCGACCTGGCACGCAAGATGATTCATCTCTCGGGCCTGACCGAACGCGCCGATGGCCAGGAGGGCGACATCGAGATCGAGATCGTCGGCCTGCGGCCGGGCGAGAAGCTCTTCGAGGAGCTTCTTCTCGGCGATGATGTGTCGCCGAGTGACCATCCGCGGATCTGGCGCGCTGCTGAAACCTTCTTGCGCTGGGAACCACTCTCGGCCTCGCTGGAGAGGCTTCGCGAGGCCGGACTCGGCCGACGCCACGATGAGGCTATGGCGATTCTGCGCGAGCTCGTTCCGGAATACCGGCCGCGCGAGGAGGAGGACGGCGTAGCGACATCGTCGGCGACGCCACTGCGAACGGCGCACGAGGCGAAAGCCGTCGTCTTGGCCGGCGAGGGTGCGCGCCAAGCCGATCCAGCCCGCGTTCCCTGATCTCTCGGCGACTTCGGTATCGCCGCCGATCAACGCTCGCCAGCCGCGAAGGCGGTGACCGAATGAATGACGGAATGGATCTGCGCCTCGCTCAGCTCGGCGAAGATCGGTAGCGACAGGATGCGCGACTGCGCGGCAAAGGCATTCGGAAACTCGGCAGGGGCGTGAGCGAAGCGCTCGTATGCGGGAAGGAACGGCAGCGCTACCGGATAGTTCACCGCCGACTCGATGCCTGAACGCCGAAGGTATGCCGCCAGCGCGTCGCGTTCGGGGTGCTCGACGACGAACAGGTGGAAGACGTGCTCGCGCGTCGGCAAGACATTCGGCACGCGCAGGCCAGGTCGGCCGCTCATGGCACCGATGAAGCGGCCGGCGATTGCCCGGCGGCGGCGAGTCCACGCGTCGAGATGCCTGAGCTTCACCCGGAGCACCGCTGCCTGGATCCCGTCGAGGCGGCTGTTCATGCCCTCGATCCGATGCTCGCCCTTGACCAGCCCGCCATGGCGCGCGAGACGCGTCATATGTTGCGCAAGCGCCTCGTCGTCGGTGGTGATCGCACCGGCGTCGCCCATCGCGCCGAGATTCTTGCCTGGATAAAAGGACCACGAGGCGGCGTTGCCGAAGGAGCCGGCGAACCGGCCATCGCAGCGCGCAAGGTGAGCCTGCGCGCAATCCTCGATCACCCAGAGCCGGTGCTTCACAGCAACCTTCATGACGGCCGGCATGTCGGCGGGCTGGCCGTACAGGTGGACGGGAATGATGCCGACGGTGCGCGCGGTCACCAACGACTCGAGCGCGTCCGGATCGATGGTGTAGGTCGCCGAATCGGTGTCGCAAAAGACCACGACGCCCCCCGCCTGGGTGACGGTCTCGCTCGTCGAAATCCACGAGTGCGCCGGGACGATGACCTCGTCGCCCGGGCGCACGCCGAGAGCACGCATCGCGATATAGAGCGAATCGGTGCCGTTGGCACATGAGACGCAGTGGCGCGCGTCGACGGCTGTCGCGAACTCGCGCTCGAAGCTCTCGACCTGCGGCCCGCGGATGAAGGCCGACGTGCGGATGACGTCGGCGATCGCCGCGTCGATCTCCTTCTTCAGCGATAGGTACTGCGCGTGCAGATCGGAGAAGGGCACCGCCGTCATTTGCCCCCCTCGTCCAGAGGCCTGGCCGCCGCCGAGCGAAGGAAGCGGGCCGGATTGCCGGCATAGATGCCCGCGCGAACGATATCGCGCGTGACCACCGAACCCGCACCGATGACTACATCGTCGCACACCGCGATCGGAAGTAGCGTGGCGTTGGAGCCAATCGAAACGCGATCGCCGATGCATGTCGGGCGCAGCAGGTTGCCTCGACCATGCGCCGGCCCGCCGACGGTGAACGGATCGTTCGTGAACATCACACCGTGTCCCACGAAGCAGTCGCTGCCAATCGTCACCTGCGTGCATACGAAGGCATGGGATTGGATGCGCGTTCGATCACCGATCGATACGCCTGCCTGAATCTCGGTGAAGGGCCCGACGAAGCAGTCGTCGCCGATCCGGCATTCGTAAAGATTCACGGGCCCAACGATCCGGACGCGAGCACCGAACTCCACGTCCCGGATGCCGGCGAGGGGCTGCGGCTGAGCCGCCGGCTTCGCAGCAGTCACGGGAGCCCCAGTCGGCAGTGCTCGACCACCAGCGGGAGCGTCACTTCGCGCCCGGAAGCGATCGATTCGTAGAGTGCCATCACCAGTTCCAGGCTTTGCCGGCCGCCGTGTCCATCAACGAGGGGCGACGCCACTCCGTTCAGGCAGTCGACCACATGCTCGTAGTACGCTTGATGGCCGAACCCGTACACATTGGGCGGGTTCACCGAATAGCTGGCGATGACGTCAGCGTCGCTCGGCAGCGGCTTGACGAATTGCCAGGTACGGATGCGATTGACGGCGAAGCCGGCGATCTCCACCGCCCCACCTGATCCGAGCACTGAGAGCGATCCCTCCATGTCACTCGGCCGCGCGGCCGAAGTCGCCTCGATGATGCCGAGCGCGCCGTTTCGAAAACGAAGGGTCGCGACAGCCGTGTCCTCGGCCTCGATGTCGACGAGCGCCGTGACAGCACGCGCGTGTACGGACTCGACCTCGCCCATGAACCAGCCAAGCATGTCGACGTGGTGACTCGCCTGGTTCGCCAGGACGCCGCCATCCTGGGCCCAGGTGCCACGCCACCGGTCCTGTGCGTAGTAGGCTTGGTCGCGGCACCAGCGCACCCGCACCGTGCCGAGAACGAGTTGTCCGAAGCGACCGGCGTCGAGCGCCTCGCGCGCCTTGACGACCGGAACGTTGAAGCGGTTCTGCTTGACGACGAAGAGGCTGATGCCGGCGCTGTCGGCGGCGTCGATCATCCGAGCCGCGTCGTCGAGCGTCAGCGCCATCGGCTTCTCGACGATGACGTGGCGCCGCGTTCGCGCAACCGCGATCGCGTGCTCGGCGTGCATGCCGCTCGGTGTGAGCACGGCGACAGCGTCGATTCCCGGTGCCGCGAGCAACGAGGGGATCGAATCGAACCAGGGGACATCGTAACGATCCCCGAACGCCGCCGCGCGATCCGCCTGGACGTCGCAGACCGCGGCGAGGCGCGCGCCGCGGATCTGCCCGGTGCCGAGCAGGTCCGCGTGCCGCTTGGCAATGCGACCGCAGCCGAGGAGGGCGATTCCGATCACGGTCGGCCGATCCCTGCGTATTCGAAACCCGCCTCGCGTGCCTGGCGCGGATTCCAGATGTTGCGGCCGTCGAAGACCACTGCCTGGCGCATCAGCGACTTGACGCGCTCCAGATCCGTGCTGCGAAATTCCTTCCACTCGGTAACGATGACAAGCGCGTCGGCACCCCGCACGGCGTCAAGTGCGCTCTCGCAGAGCTCGATGCGGGGCTGGCCAGCGAAGACGCGCCGTGCCTCGGAGGTTGCCGCGGGGTCGTAAGCGCGAAGGCGGGCACCCCGCTCAAGCAGCTCGGCGGCAATGTGCCGGCTCGGCGCTTCGCGCATATCGTCGGTGCCGGGCTTGAACGCGAGTCCCCAGAGCGCGAACACGTGCCCCGAGAGGTCTGCGCCGAAGCGGGCCTCGACCTTCTCCGGCAGGACCTGCTTCTGTCGCTCGTTGGCAGCGTCGACAGCATCGAGAACGCTCAGCGGCGTGCCGACTTCTGCGGCCGCGCGGGCCAGCGCTTTCACGTCCTTCGGAAAGCACGAGCCGCCGTAGCCACATCCGGCATAGAGGAAATGGCTGCCGATGCGCGGGTCGCTGCCGATGCCGCGTCGCACGGCGTCGATGTCGGCGCCCAGTTTTTCGGCGAGCAGTGCCATCTCGTTCATGAAGCTGATCCGAGTGGCCAGCATCGCGTTGGCCGCGTACTTGGTGAGCTCGGCCGAGGCCACATCCATCACCATCAGCTTCGCGTGGTTGCGTTCGAACGGCGCGTAGAGTTGGCGCATGACCTCGATCGACTCCGCGTCGTCGCTGCCGACGACGATGCGATCGGGGCGCATGAAGTCGTCGATCGCCGCGCCTTCCTTCAGGAATTCGGGGTTCGAGACCACACTGAAACGGTACTCGACGCCACGCTCGCGCAGCTCGCGTCCGATCGCATCACGGACTTTGCCCGCGGTGCCTACGGGTACCGTGCTCTTGTCGACCACGACGCGCCAGCCGTCCATGTGGCGACCGATCTGGCGGGCCGCGCCGAGCACGTACCGCAGGTCGGCCGACCCGTCCTCCTCCGGCGGTGTCCCGACGGCGATGAACTGCACCTTGCCGTGCAATGCGGACTTGCGCGGGTCGGTCGTGAAGCGCAGCCGCGCGGCAGTCGCGTTGCGCTGCACCATCTCGGTCAGCCCCGGCTCGTGGATCAGGACCTTGCCGTCACGCAGCGAGGCGATCTTTTGCTCATCCACGTCGAGACAGAGCACGTCGTTGCCGAGGTCGGCCAGGCATGCGCCCGTAACGAGGCCGACGTACCCGGTGCCGATGATGGTGACTCGCATGGCTGCCTATTCCTTGTCGTCGCAGGCGAGACGACGTGCTCGCGCCGAACCGACCATGCCGCGATGCCCAATGACGAGAATCCTGGCTTCCCTTTTCATCCTCAGTCCCGCCCGTAGCTGTCGTCGAAGCGCACGATGTCGTCCTCGCCGAGGTACGAGCCCGACTGCACCTCGATGATCTCGAGCGGAACCTTGCCGGGATTGCCGAGCCGGTGCGTCTGGCCGAGCGGGATGTAGGTGCTCTGGTTCTCGCTGAGCATCGACACCTTGTCACCGTTCGTCACCTCCGCCGTCCCGGAGACGACGACCCAGTGCTCGGCGCGGTGGTGATGCATCTGCAGGCTGAGCCGGGCGCCGGGCTTGACGACGATGCGCTTGACCTGGAAGCGCGGGCCCTGGTCGATGCTCTCGTACCAGCCCCAGGGCCGGTGCACGCGCCGGTTCGCGCTCGCCTCGGCGCGACCGGCCCGGGTGAGGTCGCCGACCAGTTCCTTCACGGCCGGGCTGCACGAGCGGTGGGCGACGAGCACGGCGTCGGCCGTCTCGACCACGGTGACGTCGTCGAGCCCGATGACGCCGACCAGGCGGCTGGTCGCATGGACCAGGGTGTTCCGGCTGTCGCGCACGTGGGCGTCGCCGCGCACCGCGTTGCCGGCGTCGTCGTGCGGGCCGAACTTCCAGACGGCGTCCCAGGCGCCGAGGTCGCTCCAGCCGGCGTCGAGCGGCACCATCGTCACGCGGCGTCCCGAGCCGGCGCGGCTCGCCGGCTCCATCACCGCGTAGTCGATGCTCTCGGCTGGAACCGCGGCGAAGGCGGCAGCGTCGGGGCGAACGAAGGGCGGGTCGTCGCGGCGGGCCGCCCAGGCGGCGCGGGTTGCGGCGTCGATGTCGGGCCGGTACTCGCCGAGGGCGTCGAGCCAGGCGCTGGCGCGCATCACGAACATGCCGCTGTTCCAGACGTAGTGCTCGTCGGCGACATAGGCGGTCGCGGTGGCGAGGTCGGGCTTCTCGACAAAGGCCTGCACCGGGGCGGCGAGGCCGGGCGCTGCGGCGTCGCAGCGGATGTAGCCGAAGCCGGTGTCGGGCCGGTCGGGGCGGACGCCGAAGACGACGATCGCGCCGTCGGCAGCCAGTTCCACGGCATGGGCGATCGCACGCGTGCAGGCGGCGACGTCGACCATGGCATGGTCGGCTGGCGTCACCACCAGCACCGGGTCGTCGCCGTCCGCGGCGGCGTCGAGCGCGGCCAGGGTCAGGGCCGGCGCCGTGTTGCGCCCGACCGGCTCGAGCACGATCCGGCCCGGCTCGATCCCGGCGTCGCGCAGCTGGTCGAGCACGGTGAAGCGCTGCTCGTCGTTGACCACCACCGAGGGGGCGGCCACCGCCACGCCGGCTGGTCCGAGCGCGGCGAGGCGCAGGACGGCCTGCTGGAAGAGCGTCGCCTCGCCGGCGAGCGCGAGGTACTGTTTCGGATGCGCCGAGCGCGAGAGCGGCCACAGGCGCGTGCCGCTGCCGCCGGAGAGCACGACCGGGACGACGCGCACGCCGCTCACGGCCGCGGCTCCGCCTGGTTGGCCAGGTCCTGGCGCAGGGCCGTGATCTGCGAGCGCAGCTGCACGTATTCGCGCTCCTTGCGGGCCAGGAACGCCTGCGTCAGCTGCAGCCGCTCGCGAATGCCGCTCGGCGTCAGCACGTACAGGTAGCCCAGCTTGCGGTCGCTGCGCCGGAAGTTCTGCGCCTTCACCCAACCCTTGGCGAGCAGGGCCTTCAACAGATAGTGCGTCTTGCCGAGGCTGACGCCGAGCGCGGTGGCCAGTTGCCGCTGCGTGTATTCCGGATGCTCCTCGAGCAGGCGCAGGAGGGCCACGGCGGCGGCATCGTCGGGCTGGGAGGCGGCTAGCAACTGCGGGCTGTGTTCACGGGTTGAACGGAGAAGTGTAGCGCGACGCAAGTGCCCGCCCGCGGAGCCAACGGCCTCAGAACACGTGACTGTTCACGATCTGCATCAGGTAGTGCCCGTAGCCGCTCTTGGCCATCGGCTCCGCCATCGCCTGCAACGCCTCGCGGCTGATCCAGCCGGCCCGAAAGGCGACTTCCTCCGGGCAGGCCACCTTCAGACCCTGTCGCTTTTCCAGGGTGGCGATGAACTGACCTGCCTCGAGCAGGCTGTCGTGCGTGCCGGTGTCGAGCCAGGCGTAGCCGCGGCCCATGATCTCGACGGCGAGCGCCTGCTGCTCGAGGTAGCGGGCGTTGACGTCGGTGATCTCGAGCTCGCCGCGGGCAGAGGGTCGGATCGTGGCCGCGATGTCGCACACCTGCTCGTCGTAGAAATAGAGCCCGGTGACGGCGTAGTTGCTCTTCGGCGTGCGAGGCTTTTCCTCGATGCTGACTGCCCGCCGACCGGCGTCGAACTCGACTACGCCGTAACGCTCCGGGTCCTGCACGTGGTAGGCGAAGACCGAGGCACCGGTCGGCCGCGCCGAGGCGGCCTGCAGCAGTGGCTGCAGGTCGTGGCCGTGGAAGATGTTGTCGCCGAGGACGAGCGCGCTCGGGCCGCCGTCGACGAAGTCGCGGCCGAGGATGAAGGCCTGCGCCAGGCCGCCTGGATTCGGCTGCACGCAATAGCTGATCTCGATGCCCCAGCGCCGACCGTCGCCGAGCAGGTTGCGAAAGAGCGGCGTGTCGTGGGGCGTGCTGATGACGAGGATCTCGCGGATCCCGGCCAGCATCAGCGTGCTGAGCGGGTAGTAGACCATCGGCTTGTCGTACACGGGCAGCAGTTGCTTGCTGATGGCCAGCGTGGCCGGATGCAGGCGCGTGCCGGAGCCGCCGGCGAGGATGATGCCCTTGCGGGGCGTGGCGTTGGCCATCGGTGGTCGGCTTTCGGGTCGGTCAGGTGAGCAGTTCGCGCAGCATCCGGTCGACACCATCCTGCCACGGCGGCAGCGTCAGGCCGAAGGTGTCGCGAAAGCGAGTCGTGTCGAGGCGCGAGTTCTTTGGCCGCTCGGCCGGAGTCGGGAAGGCGCTCGTCGGCACGGCGGCGATCGCGTCGGCTGCAACCTTCACGGGGGCGCCTGCGGCGCGGGCGAAATCGATCACGTGCATGGCATAGCCGAACCAGCTGGTCTCGCCAGCGGCCACCAGATGGCAGGTGCCCCCGGGCATGCCACGATCGGCGCGCATGGTGCGTAACGCATGCGCGGTCGCGTCGGCGAGCAGCTCGGCACCGGTCGGTGCGCCGACCTGGTCATCGATCACCGACAAACGGTCGCGTTCCTGGGCCAGGCGCAGCATCGTGCGCGCGAAGTTGCCGCCCCGCGTGCCGTAGACCCAGCTCGTGCGCAGGATCAGGTGCCGGCAGCCGCTGGCGCGGATCGCTTCTTCGCCGGCGAGCTTGGTCCGCCCGTAGACATTGAGCGGGCCGGTGGCCGCGGATTCGTCGCGCGGCGCGCTGCCGCTGCCGTCGAAGACATAGTCGGTGCTGTAGTGCACGAGGAGCGCACCGCAGGCGGCGGCCTCCGCGGCGAGCATGGCCGGCGACTCGGCATTCAATGTCTGCGCCAGCTCCGGCTCGCTCTCCGCCTTGTCGACGGCGGTGTGGGCGGCGGCATTGACGATCATGTCCGGCCGGACAGCACGGACCGTCGCCGCCAGTGAAGCGGGGCGGCCGAAGTCGGCGCCGAGCGGGCCGGGACTGTCGAAGTCAAGCGCGGTCAGCTCGCCGAGCGGCGCGAGCGAGCGCTGCAGCTCCCAGCCGACCTGACCGTTCTTTCCGAACAGCAGGATCTTCATGCGGCCGGCGTCAGTGCTGGCGCGCTGGCGCGGTCGTCGTAGTTCGCCGAAAGCCAGTCGCGGTAGGCACCGGTCTGCACCCGTTCGACCCAGTCGCCATGGTCGAGGTACCAGCGCACCGTTCGCCTCAGGCCGGTCTCGAAGGTCTCGGCCGGCCGCCAGCCCAGCTCGCGTTCGACCTTGCGGGCGTCGATCGCATATCGGCGGTCGTGACCGGGCCGGTCGGTCACGTGCGTTACCAGGCGGGCATACGAGCCCGTCGGGTCGGGCCGCAGTTCGTCGAGCAGGGCGCAGACGCCGTGCACGATGTCGAGATTCGGCTTCTCGTTCCAGCCGCCGACGTTGTAGGTCTCGCCCGGCCGGCCGCCGGCGAGCACGGCGCGGATCGCGGCGCAGTGGTCGGTCACATAGAGCCAGTCGCGCACCTGCTGCCCGTCGCCATAGACAGGCAGCGGCTTGCCGGCCAGTGCGTTGACGATCATCAGCGGGATGAGCTTTTCCGGGAAGTGGAACGGCCCGTAGTTGTTGCTGCAATTGGTGGTCAGCACGGGCAGGCCGTAGGTGTGGTGCCAGGCTCGGATCAGGTGGTCGCTGGCCGCCTTGCTGGCCGAATAGGGACTGTTCGGGGCGTAGGGGTATTCTTCGGTGAACGCCGGGTCGCCTACGCCGAGGGAGCCGTAGACCTCGTCGGTCGAAACGTGCAGGAAGCGGAAGTCGCGCCGCTCGCCGTCGGGCAGTGCCGTCCAGTAGCGGCGAGCCGCCTCGAGCAGGGTGAAGGTGCCCTCGACGTTGGTGCGCATGAACGCGCCCGGGCCGTGGATGCTGCGATCGACGTGGCTCTCGGCCGCCAGGTGAATCACCGCGCGCGGCCGGTGCTCGTCAAACAGACGATCGACCAGCGCCCGGTCGGCGATATCGCCGTGAACGAATAGGTGCCGGGCGTCGCCGTCGAGCGAGGCGAGGTTCTCGCGGTTGCCGGCGTACGTCAGCGCGTCGAGGTTGACGACCGGCTCGTCGCTCGCGGAGAGCCAGTCGAGGACGAAATTCGAGCCGATGAAGCCGGCGCCGCCGGTGACGAGAATCATGGGTGGGGCGTGCCGCGTCGACCGTCAGGGCGGGCGATTCTAGCGGGCGGATTTCCCTGCCGACGTCCTTCGGGGGCGACAGGCGCGATAATTGCAGCATGACTTCACCCCTAGGCGCGGAATCCGCGCTGCCCGCCGTGACGGGCTCAGAGACACCCATCTCACCCGAGCTCGCTGCCGAGACGGTCGCCTCCTCGCTCCAGTTCTCCGCGGTCGGCCTGTCGCCGCTGCTCCAGCGCGCCGTGGCCGACCAGGGCTACACCACGATGACGCCGATCCAGGCCAAGGCGATCCCGCTCGTCCTCGCCGGGCGCGACATCATGGGTGCGGCGCAGACCGGCACCGGCAAGACGGCGGCGTTCTCGCTGCCGCTGCTGCACAAGATGCTGCCGCACGAGAACTCGAGCATGTCGCCGGCGCGCCACCCGGTGCGCGCCCTCGTGATCGCGCCGACGCGCGAGCTCGCCGACCAGGTGGCAGACAACATCAAGGGCTACGCGGCGCACTCGAAGCTGCGCTGCGCCGTCGTCTTCGGCGGCATCGACATGAAGCCGCAGACGCTCGAGCTGAAGCAGGGTGTCGAGGTGCTGGTGGCGACGCCCGGGCGTCTGCTCGACCATATCGAGGCGAAGAACTGCGTCCTGAACAAGGTCGAGTACGTCGTCCTCGACGAAGCCGACCGCATGCTCGATATCGGCTTCCTGCCCGACCTGCAGCGCATCCTCTCCTACCTGCCGAAGCAGCGGCAGACGCTGCTCTTTTCGGCGACCTTCTCGCCCGAGATCCGCCGCCTCGCCGAGAGCTATCTGCAGGATCCGCTGATGGTCGAGGTGGCTCGCCCGAACGCGACCGCGACCAACGTCGAGCAGATCTTCTACAGCGTCGCCACCGACGACAAGCGGGCTGCCGTGCTGAAGGTGCTGAAGGAGCGCTCGATCACGCAGGCACTTATCTTCGTCAACTCGAAGCTGGGCTGCGCCCGGCTGGCGCGCTCGTTCGAACGCGACGGCCTGCGCACCAACGCGCTGCACGGCGACAAGTCGCAGGACGAGCGGCTGAAGGCGCTCGAAGCCTTCAAGGGCGGCAGTGTCGACGTCCTCGTCGCGACCGACGTCGCCGCACGCGGCCTCGACATCGTCGACCTGCCGGCGGTCTTCAACTTCGATGTGCCCTACAACGCCGAGGACTACATCCACCGGATCGGCCGCACCGGGCGCGCCGGTGCTTCCGGGCTGGCCGTCACCCTGGTCTCGCGCGATGACGCCCGCCTGGTCGCCGACATCGAGAAACTGATCAAGAAGAAGATCGACCTGGAGCCGCTCGAGCTCGATGACCGCCCGGCCCGGCCGCCGTATCGGGAGCGAGTCCGTCGCGACGACGTGCCCGAGTCCGCATCTGCGTCCGAGCCGCGCTCTTCGCCGCGTCCTCCGCGCGAGTCGCCGCGCCCATCCGGCGATCCGTTCTTCGACCGGCCGTACGAGGCCAGTGCGGTGGCCGAGCAGCCGGCGTGGGAAAAACGCGAGGCGCCGGCGGGGCGCGGGGTCTCGCCGAACATCAAGCCGAAGAAGAAGGTCGCGGCCCTGTTCGGGGTCAAGGTCGCCGAGCCGGCGGCGAACTGACGCCGCGCGTTCGGGCGCGTCGAACCGACCGCGGGCGCCGCGGCTCAGCCCGATCCCAGGATCGCGAACATGGCCGGCAGGTCGGCCGGCAGCGCGGTGGCGGCGCGGCGCCAGCCGGCGACGCTGTCGGTGCGGGTGAAGCCGGCCGCCACCGTCAGGCCGACGCTGACCGACAGCCGCGTCGCGGGCTGCAGGTGGGCCAGCAAGGCGTCGAGCAGCGCAGCGTTTCGATAGGGCGTCTCGATCATCAATTGTGTCTGGCGATGCCGGCGCGATATCGCCTCGAGCTCGCGCAGGCGGGCCGCCCGTGCATCGGCGGCCACGGGCACGTAGCCGACGAACGCGAAGCTCTGACCCTCGAGCCCGCTCGCGGCTAGCGCCAGCACGATGGAGCTGGCGCCGGGCAAGACGACGACCGGCACCTTCGCCGCATGCGCCGCGGCGACGACGGCCGCGCCCGGATCGGCGACCGCCGGCAGTCCCGCTTCCGACAGCAGCCCCATATCGAAGCCGGCCAGCGCCGGCGCCAGCAGGGCATCGACCGGCGCCGGCCGATCGGGCGCGCGGCCCTTGGCCGGGCGCGGCAGCTCGACGATCGTCAGCGTCTGCAGCGGCTGGGCCAGGGCGACGACGGCATCGACTCGCTTCAGGAAGGCCCGCGTCGTCTTCGCGTTCTCGCAGAGCCAGTGGTCGAGCCGGGCGGCGATGCGGATCGCCGAGCGGGGCAAAAGCTCGTCGAGGTCGGCCGACGCGTCGGCGACGCCGAAGTCGAGCGTGTTCGGGACCAGGAAGAGCGTGCCGGGCCGCGGGCTCACGGCGTCGACGGGCTCGCCAGGGGCTCGATGCCGGCACGGCGCAGCATCGCGCAGGTGCGGATCAGCGGCAGGCCGACGAGGGCGGTGGGGTCGTCGGAATCGACGCCATCGAGCAGCGCGATCCCGAGCGTCTCGACCTTGGCGCTGCCGGCGCAGTCGTACGGCTGCTCGGCGCGCAGGTAGTGCTCGATCTCGGCGTCGCTGGCCCGCCTGAGGCGCACGGTCACCGGCACCAGCTCGACGAGCCTCAGGTCGCGGGCCCTGCAGACCACGGCGACGGCGGTGTGGAAGACGACGCTGCGGCCGCGCATCGCGCGCAGCTGCTCGGTCGCCCGCTCGTGCGTTCCCGGCTTGCCGAGGGCACGGCCGTCGAGCTCGGCGACCTGGTCGGCCCCGATGATCACCGCGTCGGGCTCGGCACCGGCGACGGCCTCCGCCTTGGCGAGGGCCAGGCGCAGGGCCAAGGCCCGCGGCGCCTCGCCGGCCAGCGGGTTCTCGTCGACGCCGGGCGACCGCACCTCGAACGGCAGGCGCAGTCGGCCGAGCAGCTCGCGCCGGTAGGAGGAGGTCGAGGCGAGGATGAGCCGGCGGCCGATACCCATGCGGCCCATTCTCACACCCCGTCCCGGGTCGCCCGCCGGGTTCGCGCGCGGACTTGGCGACGGCGCAGGCCCTAGACTGCCAAGATGGCAGCCCGCCCCGACCCGGATCTGCGCCATCTCGACGTCGCCGCCTTCGCCGCCGCGAGCGGCGAGCGGTCCGGCGAGTGGCCGACGGCCGGCTTTACCCGCCTGCCCGCCTCGCCGGCGGAAAGCGACGCGGCCCCCGATCCGGTCGTGGCCTGGCGGGTGACGGGAAGAATGGCGGCCATCGCCGGTGCCGGTGTCCAGCCCCAGCTTCGAATCGAGGCCGGCGCCGACCTCGTCCTTCAATGCCAGCGCTGCCTGCAGCCGTTGCCGCTCGCGGTCCGGGCTGACCGGCGGATCGGTTTCGTCGAAGGCGAGGACGCCGCGGCCGCCCTCGACGCCGAGAGCGACGACGACGTCCTGGCCCTGGCCCCGGTCCTGGACGTGCATGCGTTGGTCGAGGACGAGTTGCTTCTTGCCCTCCCGCTGGTGCCGCGCCACGACGTCTGCCCGGACCCGCCTCGGCTGCGCGACCCGGACGACGACGCCGTGGCCAGCGCGCTGAACCCGTTCGCCGTGCTCGCTGCCCTCAAGCGCGGCGCGCCGCCGAACTGAAGCCCGTGCAGCCGCCGGTTCGTCGGGCCGGGCGAGGCGCCGCTGCTACAATGGCCGCCTTTTCCGCGCCCCGCCTGGCCGTTGCCTGGCCGGGCCGTTGCACCCGCGCCGTGCGCGGTCCAGGAGAGCCCCATGGCCGTTCAACAGAACAAGAAGTCACCGTCCAAACGCGGCATGCATCGCGCCCACAACGCTCTCGTCAAGCCCGGCATCGCGATCGAGCCGACGACCGGGGAGACCCACCTTCGGCATCACCTGAGCCCGACCGGCTTCTATCGTGGCCGCAAGGTCCTGAAGACCAAGGCCGACGCCTGACCCAGCCGGCGTGACACCGGCCGCCGAAAGGGCTTCGCCGATCACGCACTCACCCATGGCGGCAGCTTCCGCCTCCCCGATCCGCCTGGCCGTCGACTGCATGGGCGGCGACCACGGCCCCCCCGTCACGCTGCCGGCATGCCGCCGGTTCCTCGACGCGCATCCCGATGTCGAGCTGGTGCTGGTCGGCCGCGCGGAGTCGCTCGCGGCCGCCGCCGGCTGGCGGCGTTGCAGCCGCATCGCGGCGAGCGAAGTGGTCGAGATGGGCGACTCGGTCGAGGTGGCGCTCAGGCGGAAGAAGGACTCGTCGATGCGGGTCGCGGTGAGCCAGGTCAAGCCGCACGACGATCGGCCCTCCCTCGCCCAGGCTTGCGTGTCCGCAGGCAACACCGGCGCGCTGATGGCGGTGTCGCGCTACGTGCTGAAGACGATCGATGGCATCGACCGGCCGGCGATCGCGTCCGTGCTCCCGAACGAAAGAGGCACCTACACCACCGTGCTCGACCTCGGCGCCAACGTCGACTGCAGCGCCGAGCACCTGCTGCAGTTCGCGGTCATGGGCAGTGCGCTCGTCGCTGCCGTCGAGGGCACGCAAGAGCCGACGGTCGGCCTGCTCAACATCGGCGAAGAGACGATCAAGGGCGGCGAGATGATCAAGCAGGCCGCCGAGCTGCTGCGCGCCGCTGCTGCCGCCGGCCTCGTCAACTTCCATGGCAACGTCGAGGGCAACGACATCTTCCGCGGCACGACCGACATCGTCGTCTGCGACGGCTTCGTCGGCAACGTCGCCCTGAAGACCGCCGAGGGCGCGGCGGCGATGCTGACCGACCTGTTGCGTCAGGAATTCGAGCGCAACGCGCTCAGCAAGCTGGCGGCGCTGGCGGCGCTGCCGGTGTTGCGCCGCTTCAAGCGTCGCGTCGACCCGCGCCGCTACAACGGCGCCGCGCTGCTCGGCCTGCGCGGCCTTGTCTTCAAGAGCCACGGTTCGGCCGACGCGTTCGCATTCGAGCAGGCACTCAACCGCGCCTATGATGCGGCCCGCAATGGCCTGCTCGACCGGGTCCGGCACCGGATCCGCGTGACTTTGGCGGCGCTGCCGGTGGCGGGCGAGGGCGATGGCGGCGCCGTCATTGCCGCCGTTCAATCTGCATGATGCCTTCCGCCGCCCCCTACGCTCGTATCACCGGAACCGGCAGCTTCCTGCCGCCCGACCGGGTCAGCAACTCCGCGCTGGCCGCCCGCCTCGGCGCCGACGGCATCGAGACGTCGGACGAGTGGATCGTCGAGCGCACCGGCATACGCTTTCGTCATTTCGCGGCGCCGACCGTCACCTCCAGCGACCTCGGTGCCGAGGCGGCGCGGCGCGCGCTCGAGGCGGCCGACTGCGACCCGAAGACAATCGACCTCATCATCGTCGCCACCTCGACGCCCGACATGGTTTTCCCGTCGGCGGCCTGCTTGGTGCAGGAAAAGCTCGGCATCCATGGCTGCGCCGCCTTCGACGTGCAGGCGGTGTGCTCCGGATTCATCTACGCGCTCACCGTCGCCGACGCCATGATCAGGACCGGCAGCGCCACGAAGGCGCTGATCATCGGCGCCGAGGTCTTCTCGCGCATCCTCGACTTCAAAGACCGAACCACCTGTGTTCTCTTCGGCGATGGTGCTGGAGCCGTCGTCCTCGAGGCGAGCGCGGAGCCGGGCATCCTCGCCACCGAGCTGCACGCCGACGGGCGCCACGTGGGCATCCTCTGCGTGCCGGGCACCGTGGCCGGCGGGCACGTGCTCGGCGACCCGCTGCTGAAGATGGATGGCCCGGCGGTGTTCAAGCTGGCCGTTGGCGTGCTCGACAGTGTCGCCCGGTCGGTGCTGGCCAAGGCCGGTCGCACCGAGGCCGACATCGACTGGCTCGTTCCGCACCAGGCCAACATCCGCATCATGCAGAGCACGGCGAAGAAGCTGAAGCTGCCGCCCGGCAAGCTCATCGCCACGGTCGACCGGCACGGCAATACCTCGGCGGCGTCGATCCCGCTCGCGCTCGACGACGCAGTGCGCGCTGGCACCATCCAGCGCGGCGACACGGTGATGCTCGAAGGCGTTGGCGGCGGCTTCACGTGGGGCGCCGCCCTGCTTGACTTCTGACCTTCGCGCGACGAACCGACATGAAGACGTTCGCCTTCGTCTTTCCCGGCCAGGGCTCGCAGTCCGTGGGCATGCTCGACGCCTGGGGCGATCACCCGGCCGTTCGCGACACGCTCGACGAGGCCTCGACGGCGCTCGGCGAAGACGTCGGCCGGCTGATCCGCGAAGGGCCGAAGGACCGCCTCGACCTGACCGAGAACACGCAGCCGGTTATGCTGACGGCGGGCATCGCCTGCTATCGGGCCTGGCTTCACGAGACCCGGACGGCGCCGACCGTTCTCGCCGGTCATTCTCTCGGCGAGTACACGGCACTGGTCGCAGCCGGCTCGCTGGCGTTGGCCGATGCCCTGCCGCTGGTCCGCTTTCGGGCCCGGGCGATGCAGGAAGCCGTGCCGGTCGGCGTCGGCGCGATGGCGGCGATCCTCGGGCTCGACGCCGAGACGGTTCGTGCCGGCTGCTCTCGCGTCGCGGTCGAGACCGGCGAGATCGTCCAGGCTGCCAACTTCAACGATCCGAAGCAGACCGTGATCGCCGGCACCAAGGCCGGCGTCGAGAAGGCCTGCGAAGTCCTGAAGGCGGCCGGCGCCAAGCGGGCGCTGCTCCTCGCTGTCTCGGCGCCCTTCCACTCGGCCCTGATGAAGCCGGCGGCCGAACGGCTGCGCGAGCGGCTGGCGACGACGGCCATCGACGCCCCCTTCATCCCGGTCATCGACAACATCGACGTCAAGAGCGAGACCGAGCCGGCGCTGATCCGCGACGCCCTCTACCGCCAGGCGTTCGGCCCGGTGCGCTGGGCCGAGACCGTCCGGGCGATCCATGCCCGCGGCGTCGCGCGCATCTTCGAGTGCGGCCCGGGCAAGGTCCTGGCCGGCATGGTCAAGCGGATCGAGCCGGGCGCCGTATCGGCGGCGGTCTTCGATCCGGCGTCGCTGGCCGAAGCCCGGGCGCTGCTCCAATGAGCGTTGCCGGACCGGTCGCCCTCGTCACCGGTGCCTCGCGCGGCATCGGCCGGGCGATCGCCCTCGAGCTGGCGGGGAAAGGCTTCGCCGTCGTCGGCACCGCCACCACCGCGGCCGGCGCCGCCGCCATCGGCGAGGCACTGGCCGGCTCGCCGGGCAGCCGGGGCCTGGTGCTCGACGTGACCGATGGCGCCGCCGTCGGCGCCGCCATCGACGCGATCGTGCGTGACTCGGGGGGCCTGCACGTCCTCGTCAACAACGCCGGGATCACCCGCGACATGCTGTCGATGCGGATGAAGGACGACGACTGGAGCGCCGTCCTGGCGACCAACCTGACCGCCGTCTTCGGCGCCTGCCGCGCCGCGATCCGGCCGATGATGAAGCAGCGCCATGGCCGCATCGTCAACATCACCTCGGTGGTCGGGGCAAGCGGCAACGCCGGCCAGGCCAACTATGCGGCGGCCAAGGCCGGCGTCGCCGGGATGACGAAATCGCTGGCCCGCGAGGTGGCGAGCCGCGGCATCACCGTCAACTGCGTTGCCCCGGGGTTCATCGAGACCGACATGACGGCGGCGCTCTCCGAGTCCCAGAAGGCGGCCCTGCTGGGACAGATCCCGCTCGGGCGGCTTGGCCAGGCCGCCGATATCGCCCACGCGGTGGCCTTTCTGTGTTCCGACGAGGCGGGCTACATCACCGGCATCGAGATGCACGTCAACGGCGGCATGCTGATGCCCTGACCGTCTTTCTCCACAGGGTGGATCGACCCCTTGGCCGGGGCAGCGCCGACCCTGCCCGCGCCATGGGGCTGTCAGACGTCAAGCCGTAGAATCCGCGTTCACTTTTTCACACACTCCTGGAGGAGTCATGAGCGACATAGAAGCACGAGTCAAGAAGATCATCGCCGAGCAGCTCGGCGTTCCCGAGGCCGACGTCACGAATGAAAAGGCGTTCGTCGCCGACCTCGGCGCGGACTCGCTCGATACCGTCGAACTCGTGATGGCGCTCGAGGACGAGTTCGGCATCGAGATTCCCGACGAGGAGGCCGAGAAGATCACCACCGTCCAGCTGGCGATCGACTACGCGCAAAAGCACCAGAAGGCTGCCTGAGCGGCCTCGTGCAAGGCTTTCCTTGATCGCTCGGACCCTCCCCGCATGACCCAGCGTCGTGTCGTCGTCACCGGCCTCGGGCTCATCAGCCCCGTCGGCAACAGCGTCGAGGAAGGCTGGAAGAACCTGCTGGCCGGCCGTTCCGGCATCGCCGACATCACCCGTTTCGACGCCACGGCGTTCGCCTGCCGCTTCGCTGGCGAGGTGAAGGGCTTTCAGGTCGAGGACTACTTTCCCGCCAAGGAAGCGCGTCACATGGACGCCTTCATCCATTACGGCCTCGCGGCATCGATCCAGGCGATTCGCGACGCGGGCCTGCCCGCCAAGGACGAGCTCAGCCAGGAGGAGGCCGAACGAATCGGCTGCCTGATCGGCTCGGGCATCGGCGGCCTGCCGTTGATCGAGGAAACCCGCAGCGAGTTCGAAAAGCGCGGGCCGCGCCGGATCACGCCGTTCTTCGTTCCGGCGTCAATCATCAACATGATCTCGGGCCACGTGTCGATCATGTTCGGCTTCCAGGGACCGAACCTCGCCATCGTCACCGCCTGCACCACGGGTCTGCATTCGATCGGCATCGCCGGGCGGCTGATCGAGCACGGCGACGCCGACGTCATGGTCGCCGGGGGCGCGGAGGCCACCGTCTCGCCCCTCGGGATCGGCGGCTTCGCCGCCGCCCGCGCGCTGTCGACGCGCAATGACGACCCCGCCGGCGCCTCGCGCCCCTGGGACAAGGAACGGGACGGCTTCGTCCTCGGCGAGGGCGCCGGCGTCCTCGTCCTCGAGGAGTTCGAGCACGCGCGCCGTCGCGGCGCCCGGATCTATGCCGAGCTTGCCGGCTTCGGGATGGGCGCCGACGCCTTCCACATGACCGCGCCCAACGTCGACGGGCCGAAGCGGTCGATGACCGCCGCGCTGCGCTCGGCCGGAATCAACGCCGAGCAGGTCCAGTACCTGAATGCCCATGGCACCTCGACGCCGCTCGGTGACGTCAACGAGACCAACGCCATCAAGCTCGCGTTCGGCCACCACGCCGGGAAGCTGGTGGTCAGTTCCACCAAGTCGATGACCGGCCACCTCCTGGGCGGCGCCGGCGGCATCGAGTCGGTCTTCACGGTGATGGCGCTGAAGGATCAGGTCTCGCCGCCGACGATCAATCTGCACCACCCCGACCCCGAGTGCGATCTCGACTACTGCGCGAACACCGCGCGCGAGATGCGTATCGATTACGCCATGAAGAACAACTTCGGCTTCGGCGGCACGAACGGCACGCTCGTCTTCAAGCGCGTCTGAGCAAGCGCGCTCGTCATGCGCGCCAGTCCCCCCTGCGCCATCCGGCTCGGCCATGCTCCGGCATGGCGCCTGTCGATCGCGCTCGTGGCGGCAGCGTCGGCGGCTTCGCTCGGGGCATGGCTGCTGCTCGCTCCCCAAGCGCATGGCCTCGCGATCCGGCTGGCGGCAGGCCTGGCCGGCGCCGCCATCGTCTTGGCGGCGGCCTCGCTCGCCAGGGTCCGACCCGGAATGCTCCGCTGGGACGGCGCCGGATGGCGCCTCGAGGGCCCGGCGACCCGCCCCTCCACCGGCGTCGACGGCGAGCTGAGCGTGGCGGTCGACCTCGGCACCTTCATGCTTCTGCGCTTCGTCGTCGCGTGCGACGGTCGCCGGCCGCAAGTGCGCTGGCTGCCGGTCGAGCGTTCGGGCAGTTCGGGCGAATGGCACGCCTTGCGCTGTGCCGTCGGCTCGTCGGGGGCGGCCTCCACCGATCCACGCGCCCCTGCATGAACGCCCCCGACGCCGACGCTCCGCTGATCGAGCGCGTCAAGCAGGGCGACGTGAAGGCCTTCGAGATGCTGGTGGTCAAGTACCAGCGGCGCATCGAGCGCCTGATCGGCCGGATGGTCCGCGACGTCGATCTCGTTCCCGACATCGCCCAGGAGACTTTCATCCGCGCCTACCGCGCCATTCCCCAGTTCCGCGGCGACAGCGCCTTCTACACCTGGCTGTACCGGATCGCCGTGAACACGGCGAAGAAGGCCCTGATGGAGCTCAAGCGCGATCCGCTGATCACCGAATCCGCCCGCGCCGGCCGGGATGACGACGAGGAACCTTCCCGGGCCGACAATGAATTGACGACCGGCGAGACGCCGGAAGGGATATTGGCGACGAAACAGATCGCGGCGGCGGTGAACTTTGCGATCGAAGCCTTGTCCGAAGAGTTGCGGCAGGCGATCACGCTGCGGGAGGTCGAAGGCCTCACCTACGAGGAGATCGCGGAGGTCATGAATTGCCCGATCGGCACGGTACGCTCGCGGATCTTCCGGGCCCGCGAGGCAATAGCGGCCCGGCTGCGACCGCTCCTGGACACACGGGACGGCGAGCGTTGGTGAAGTTGTCGGGCTGTGGGCAGCCGCCGGCAGCCGGCGTTGGATGGATGGAGAGTGCGATGTCGACCGGGTCTGATGACGAAGGTTCTCCGGGGCGCGAGCGCCTGTCCGCGCTCGCCGACGGCGAACTCGACGGCGCGGCGTGCGCCGCCACTTGCGAGGGCTGGCGAGGCGCCGACACCCGGCGCACCTGGCACGTGTATCACCTCATCGGCGACGTGCTGCGCTCCGATGACCTCGCCTCGACGGTGCGCGGCGACGCGGCCTTCCTGGCTGCCGTGCGAGCCCGCCTTGCCGACGAGCCCGTTGTCCTGGCGCCGGCGCCAATGATCGCGCCGGCCCCGGCGCGCCGCCGTCGCTCCTCGTGGATGCTGTCGTCGGCCGTCGCAGCAGGCTTTCTTCTCGTGATCGGCGCGTTCACTTTCAGCCGGCAGGCGGCCCCGCCGCCCGGAACCCGCGACGTGGCGATCGCCCGTAACGACGCTGTCGTGCCGCCCGCCGTTTCGATCCCGCCGTCGGTAGCGCCGCTGGCGCAGACGGTCTCGCTGTCGGACACGGAAGAGACCGGTCCGGCCGTCGTCGCCGATCTCAAGATGATTCGCGACGCCCGGCTGGACCGCTATCTGGCCGCGCACAAGCAGTTCGCGGGCAGTTCGGCGCTTGGCGTCCCGTCGACCTTCCTGCGCAGCGCGACGGTCGAGTCCGGCTCGCGCTGAGCCGGCTCGCTCCCGGCTCGTGATGCTGCGTCGCGCCATCGCACCGCTCGCCCTGGCATGGGCGGCGGCGGCCGGCCTGCCGGTCTGGGCGCAAGCGCCCGCCGCAAAAGCGTCGGCGGCGCCGAACGAGGTCCGGGCCTGGCTGCTTCGAATCCACGAAGCGGCGAGCCGGCGCAATTTCCAGGGCACCTTTGTCGTCAGCGGCGGCGGCAGCGTCGCGAGCGCGCGGATCGCCCACTTCTGCGACGGGCCGAACCAGTACGAGCGGATCGAAGCCCTCGACGGCCGGCAGCGCAAGGTGTTCCGGCACAACAACGTGGTCCACACGATCTGGCCGGGCAGCCACGTGGCGATGATCGAGCAGCGCGGCCTTCTCAACTCGTTTCCGGCTCTCCTGCAGGGCGGCGACGACGGCATCGCCGAGCTGTACGAGGTGCGGGCCGAGGGCAGCGAGCGGGTGGCCGGCCGGGAAGCCGACGTTCTTTCGGTGCGGGCTCGCGACAAGTACCGCTTCGGCTATCGGCTCTGGGCCGACCATGCTTCGGGCCTGCTCCTGCGCGCCGACGTGATAGGCGAGCACGGCCATGTCCTCGAGACCTCGGCGTTCTCCGACGTGGCGATCGGCGTTCGGCCGCAGCCGGACAGCGTCCTGCAGGCGATGCGCCGGCTCGACGGCTACCAGGTCGTCCGACCGGTGCTGACGCCGATCCAGCTCGAGGACGCAGGCTGGGTGATGCGACACGTCGCCCCGGGCTTCAGGGAGGTGAGCTCGGTGTCGCGCCTGATGCAGGCGCCGGGCGAGGCCGGGGGCGATGCGGCGGGCCCCGCCGTCCTGCAGACGATCTATTCCGACGGCCTGACCTACGTCTCGGTGTTCATCGAGCCCTTTCGACCGCAGCGCCACGGCCCGCCGATGCTCGCCACCGTCGGGGCGACGCTCACGCTCAGCCGCCGCCAGGGCGACTGGTGGGTCACGGTGATCGGCGACACGCCGGCGGTGACTCTGAAATATTTCGCCTCCGGTCTCGAACGAAAGTAAGAACGCCGTAGGCGAGTCGACCTTCGGTTTGTCGCCGAAGCCCCCATCTGCCCGTCCCACGCTTCGGATTGCCCCCATGCCGCTTGCCACCCTTCTTCCCATGTCGTCGCTCTTTCGCCCGATCGGTGCCGCGGCGCTGGTGTTCGCCCTGTGCGGATTCGTCGAAGCCGCGCCGGCGCCCGTCCTCGTCCAGGGGCTGCCCGATTTCACCGAGCTGGTCGAAAAGGTCGGCCCCGCGGTCGTCAACATCCGCACCAGCGAGCGCGCCAAGGCGGGCCGGGTCGGGCAGGGCGGCGAGCTCGACGAGGACATGCTCGAATTCTTCCGGCGTTTCGGCCTGCCGATCCCGAACCGCCCCAGCCCGCGCACGCCGCAGGCGCCCGACGACGAAATGCGGCCGCGGGGCGTCGGCTCCGGCTTCATCCTGAATGCCGACGGCTACGTCATGACCAATGCGCACGTGGTCGACAATGCCGAGGAGGTCATCGTCACGCTGGCCGACAAGCGCGAGTTCAAGGCCAAGATCATCGGCGCCGACAAGAGCTCCGACGTCGCCCTGGTCAAGATCGAGGCCAGCGGCCTGCCGACGGTGCGCATCGGCGACGTTTCCAAGCTCAAGGTCGGCGAGTGGGTGATCGCGATCGGCTCGCCCTTCGGCCTCGAGAGCACGGTGACGGCCGGCATCGTCAGCGCCAAGTCGCGCGAGACGGGTGACCTGCTGCCGCTGATACAGACCGACGTCGCCATCAATCCCGGCAATTCCGGCGGCCCGCTCATCAACATGCGCGGCGAGGTGGTCGGCATCAACTCGCAGATCTACAGCCGTTCCGGCGGCTACATGGGCATCTCGTTCTCGATTCCCATCGACGAGGCGACACGCGTCTCGGAGCAGTTGCGAACGGGCGGCCGGGTCATCCGGGGCCGGATCGGCGTCGCCATCGACCGTGTCAGTCGCGAGGTGGCGGAATCGATCGGGCTGGGCAAGCCGGTCGGCGCGCTGGTGCGCTCGGTCGAAGCCGATGCTCCCGCGGAAAAGGCCGGTGTCGAGGCCGGAGACATCATCACCAAGGTGGATGCCCGGCAGGTCGACAGCGCCACCGAACTGCCGCGCATCATCGGCGGGATCAAGCCCGGTAGCCGGACGACGTTGCAGGTGTATCGCCGAGGCGCGTACCGCGACCTCGTGGTGGTGGTCGCCGAGCGTGAGCCGGAGAAGACCGCGGCCCAGGGCGCGCCCGAGCGGGCCGGCCCGAAGGCGGCGCCGGCCGTCGGCACGCTCGGCCTGGCGCTGTCCGATCTCACCGACGTCCAGAAGCGCGAGCTGAAGGTCAAGAACGGCGTGCGTGTCGAGGCGGCCGAGGGTGCCGCCGCACGGGCCGGCATCCAGGCAGGCGATGTGATCCTGACGGTCGAAAACGTCGAGATCGTGAGCCCGCGCCAGTTCGAGACGGCGCTCGCAAAGGTCGACAAGTCCAAGCCGATCACCGTTCTGGTGCGTCGGGGAGGCGTCGTCAATTTCCTCATCATCCGTCCGGCTCGATAGCTTTCTTCCACGGTTCGGGAGAGCGCCGCGGGCCGGCTTTCGAACGTTGGTGTGCGCAAACATACTTCTCGTGCCTAGGCCAGCCACGCTCGGCCTCGAGACGATCCCGAAGCGTGAGTCGACCCGCACGCCGCCACGCCGCTGAGGCGCCGAAATTGCCCCCAGCACATCCACAGGCCTTTGTGGATAAGCTGTGTATAAAAATCGTGTTGGCGGCCCGCAACGTCGAGAAATCAAGCATCGGCGCGGCTTGCGGCGGGGGCCTTTTGGCTACAATGAAATCCCAACAAGCAGTTGCCATACGTTTTGTTGGAAGGCGCGTCAGTCATTCGACGTGCCTTTTTTTTGCCCCCATCGCGTGGCAACGCCGCGCCTGAGTCGGCTGGGCAAAGCGAGCACCCGCCGGAACGATTGCGCGCCGTCGTGATGACGGGGCGGCGCACTTCTCAGACGCAGTGAACATGGATCTGATCCGCAATTTTTCGATCATCGCCCACATCGACCACGGCAAGTCGACGCTCGCCGACCGCTTGATCCAGCGTTGCGGCGGCCTGAGCGATCGGGAAATGGAAGCGCAGGTGCTCGACTCGATGGCCATCGAGCGGGAGCGCGGCATCACCATCAAGGCGCAGACGGCCGCGCTCAGCTACACCGCAAAGGACGGCCGGACCTACCGCCTGAATCTCATCGATACCCCCGGCCACGTCGACTTTTCCTACGAGGTCAGCCGATCGCTGTCGGCGTGCGAGGGGGCGCTTCTGGTCGTTGACGCCAGCCAGGGCGTCGAGGCGCAGACCGTGGCCAATTGCTATACCGCGCTCGAGCTCGGGGTGGAAGTGGTGCCCGTGCTCAACAAGATGGACCTGCCGCAGGCCGATCCGGAGCGGGCACGGTCGGAGATCGAGGACGTGATCGGCATCGACGCCGAGGACGCCATCCCGTGCAGCGCCAAGACGGGGGAGGGGATCGACGACGTTCTGGAGGCGATCGTCCATCGCATGCCGGCGCCGCGCGGCGAGCCGGAGGCGCCGCTGCGGGCGATGGTGGTCGACTCCTGGTTCGACAACTACGTCGGCGTCGTGATGCTGGTGCGGGTCGTGGACGGGTCGCTGTCGCGCGGCGAGCGGATCCGCCTGATGGCGAGCGACGCCGTCTTCAGCGCCGACCAGCTCGGCGTCTTCACGCCGAACTCGGTGCCGCGCGAGCGCCTCTCGGCGGGCGAGGTCGGCTTCGTCATCGCTGGCATCAAGGAGCTGCAGGCGGCCAGGGTGGGCGACACCGTCACGCTGGAGAAGAAGCTGCCCAACAACCTCGGCGTCGCGACCGAGGCGCTGCCCGGGTTCAAGGAGATCCAGCCGCAGGTCTTCGCCGGCCTCTACCCGACCGAGGCGAGCGAGTACGACCAGCTCCGCGACGCCCTGGAGAAGCTCAAGCTGAACGACTCGTCGCTGCGCTACGAGCCCGAGGTCAGCCAGGCGCTCGGCTTCGGCTTTCGCTGCGGTTTCCTCGGTCTACTGCACATGGAAATCGTCCAGGAGCGGCTCGAGCGCGAATTCGACCAGGACCTGATCACCACCGCGCCCTCGGTGGTCTACGAGGTGGCGCTCAACAGTGGCGAGGTCATGCGGATCGAGAATCCGTCGAAGATGCCCGACGCCGGCCGGATCGCGGAGATCCGGGAGCCGATCGTCACGGTGCATCTCTACATGCCCCAGGAGTACGTCGGGCCGGTGATGACGCTGGCCAACCTGAAGCGCGGCAACCAGCAGAACATGGCCTACCACGGCCGTCAGGTCATGCTCACCTACGAGATGCCGCTGGCCGAGATCGTCCTCGACTTCTTCGACAAGCTGAAAAGCGTCTCGCGCGGCTACGCGTCGATGGACTACGAATGGAAGGAATACCGTGCCGCCGACGTCGTCAAGGTCGACATCCTGCTCAACGGCGAGCGGGTCGACGCCCTGTCGATCATCGTTCACCGCGTCCAGAGCCAGTTCCGCGCCCGTGCCGTCGTCTCGAAGATGCGCGAGCTGATCTCGCGGCAGATGTATGACGTCGCGGTGCAGGCGGCGATCGGGGCCAACATCATCGCGCGTGAGACAATCAAGGCCCTGCGAAAGAACGTCATCGCCAAGTGCTACGGCGGCGATATAACGCGCAAGAAGAAGCTGCTCGAAAAACAAAAGGCCGGCAAGAAGCGCATGAAGCAGATCGGTACCGTCGAGGTGCCGCAGGAAGCCTTCCTGGCCATTCTCCAAGTGGATGATTGAATGGGTGTTCTGACCGGACTGCTCTACGCCTGCCTCGGTGTCTTCGGACTGGGCTGGTACTTCAATCGGTGGTCGGGCAACTTTTCGCTGCTCCTGTTCGTCCTCACGGTAGTCACCTTCGCCTACTGGCTGGCCGAGCGCTTCTACTTCGCACCCGAGCGCCGGCGCGCCGCGGTTCGCCTGGAAGCGCAGGACAGTGCCCGCCGCGCCGAGCTCGCCCGGCAGGGCATCACCAAGATCGACGACAACGTCGCCGGGGCGCGTGAGAGGCTTCTCATGCAGCCCTGGTGGCTCGACTGGACGGCCGGCCTCTTTCCGGTGATCCTCGCCGTCTTCCTGCTCCGCTCTTTCCTGTTCGAGCCCTTCAAGATCCCGTCGGGCTCGATGAAGCCGACGCTGCTGATCGGCGACCTGATCCTGGTCGACAAGTTCCACTACGGTATCCGCCTGCCGGTGATCAACAAGAAGATCGTCCAGCTGCACGATCCTGAGCGCGGCGACGTGATGGTGTTTCGCTTCCCGAAGGACCCCAGCACCGACTACATCAAGCGGGTGGTCGGCGTGCCGGGCGACGAGGTCTCGTTTCGCAATCAGCAGCTCTACCTGAACGGCGTTGCGGTCCCCCTGGAGCGCTTGCCGGCACCGGGGTTCTACGACGAGGAGTCACGTCGCTACCAGCCCGACTTCCGCGAAAAGCTCGGCAACGTCGTGCACCGCATACTCATTAATCCTCAGTTCGGCCCTTCTTTTGCGGCTCAGGCGGGCAACCAGTTTCCGTTCCGGGAGAACTGCCGCTACAGTGACGAAGGGGTGACCTGCAAGGTTCCGCCGGGCCACTATTTCATGATGGGCGACAACCGCGACGACTCACTGGATTCACGGTACTGGGGCTTCGTGCCCGACGAGAACATCGTCGGCAAGGCCATCCTGATCTGGATGAACTTCAGCGACCTCAAGCGAATCGGCTGGTTCCAGTGAGGCGGGCGCGCGTGCGAGAGGAAGGGCTGCGGATGAGGAACGAGGTTCGCCACCGTGGCGGTCAACGCGGCATCAGCCTGTTCGGGCTGTTGTTCTGGGCCATCGTCGTCGGCTTCTTCGCCTTGATCGGCATGCGAGTTCTGCCGACGCTGAACGAGTACTTCACGATCAAGCGCACCGTCAACAAGATCACCACCGAGGGCTCGACGGTGCCTGAGATCCGGGCCGCGTTCGAGCGCCAGAAGGACGTCGAGTACTCCATCACCTCGATCTCCAGCAAGGACCTGACGATCACCAAGGAAAACGAGAAGATCGTTGTCAGCTTCGCTTACGACAAGGAAGTGGAACTGATGGCCCCGGTTTACCTTCTCATCAAGTTCCAAGGCCGCTCGAACTGATTTCCGGGTTCGGCGGCTGCGCCCCGAACTCCTGGCCCCCACATGGACTCCCGCCTCGTCGCCCTGCAGCAGCGCATCGGCCACACCTTTGCCGATCCCGGCCTGCTGCAGCGGGCACTCACCCACCGCAGCTTCGGCGCTGACCACTACGAGCGGCTCGAATTTCTCGGCGATGCCGTTCTCAGCCTGGCGGTCTCGAGCTTGCTGTTCGACCGGTTCGGTGTCTCCGCCGAGGGCGATCTCACCCGTGTCCGTGCGCACCTCGTTCGCGAGGACAGCCTGCATCGGGCGGCGCTGCAGCTCGGGCTGCCCGAGCTGCTGCTGCTCGGCGACGGCGAGGCCCGCGGCGGGGGAGCGCTGCGCGCGTCCATCCTCGCCGACGCCCTCGAGGCATTGATCGGCGCCACCTTCCAGGACGGCGGGTTTGCCGCGGCCCGGGCACTGGTGCAGAGCCTATTCGGCGAGATCATCGAGACGACCGACGTCGCCAGCTGGTCGAAAGACGCCAAGACGGAGCTCCAGGAATGGCTGCAGGCACGCCGCAT
Organism: Burkholderiales bacterium; assembly: GCA_038225015.1. Taxonomy (GTDB): domain Bacteria; phylum Pseudomonadota; class Gammaproteobacteria; order Burkholderiales; family Burkholderiaceae_C; genus Schlegelella_A. The sequence continues at coordinate 6,180 of JBBRFB010000001.1, read as the reverse complement.
CGCCGTGCCGACCTATCGAATCGTCGCGACCCGGGGCCAGGCCCATGCGCAGACCTTCGAGGTCGAGTGCGCCGTGCCCGCGCTCAGCCTGCGCGAAGCCGGTGAGGGCAAGTCGCGCCGGGCGGCCGAGCAGGAGGCCGCGCGTCGGATGCTCGACTCGCTGCGCGCCAGCGACCATCCCGGAAGTCCGCTGCAATCCTGATGGCTGCCAGCGGCCGCGGCGCGCGCTCCCGTCCGGCCGTGCCCACCGAGGGCCCGTCGGCCGGTGACGCCGCGCCCTCGGCGACGGAGTGCCCGACGGCAGCGGTCGCCCGGCGCTGCGGCCTGATCGCCATCGTCGGCCGGCCGAACGTCGGCAAATCGACGCTCCTCAACGCCCTGGTCGGGCAGAAGATCAGCATCACCTCGGGCAAGGCGCAGACGACGCGGCATCGCATTACCGGCGTGCGCACGCGCGGTGCCACGCAATTCATGTTCGTCGACACCCCGGGCTTCCAGACCCGCCACGGCGCGCCGCTCAATCGCGTCCTCAACCGTGCAGTGACCGGCACCCTGGCCGACGTTGACGTCGTGCTGTTCGTGGTCGAGGCTGGCCGCTTCGGCGCTGCCGACGCCGCCGTCCTCGCCCTCTTGCACGAGGGCAGACCCGCCATCCTGGTCGCCAACAAACTCGACGAAGTGACCCGCCGCGCCGACCTGGCGCCGTGGCTGCAGGCGATGGCGGTCCGCCGCGCCTTCTCGGAGTTCGTCCCGATGTCGGCGACCCGGTCGAGCGACGTCGAGCGGCTGCTCGGCATCGTCGCGCCCTACCTGCCGCAGCAACCCTGGCTGCACGAGGAAGACGCGCTGACCGACCGCAGCGATCGTTTCCTCGCCGCCGAGATCGTGCGCGAAAAGCTCTTTCGCCTCACCGGCGACGAACTGCCCTACACCTCGACCGTCGTCATCGACCGCTTCGAGGAAGAGGGCGGGCTGCGCCGCATCGCGGCAACCATCGTCGTCGAGCGCGATGCGCACAAGGCGATGGTCATCGGCGCCGGCGGCGAGAAGCTGAAGCGCATCGGCTCGGAGGCGCGCCAGGATCTCGAGCATCTGCTCGAGGCCAAGGTGTTCCTCGAGCTCTGGGTCAAGGTGCGATCGGGCTGGGCCGACGACGAGGCGCACCTGCGCTCGTACGGCTACGAATAGGCACGGGCCCGGCAGCCATGGCCCTGCGGCCTGCCCGCGCCGCGCCGCTCCAGGCGTACGTGCTGCATCGATACGACTGGAGCGAGTCGAGCCTGATCCTCGATGTCTTCACCCGCGAGCAGGGTCGCATCGCGGCTGCTGCCAAGGGTGCCAAGCGCCCGTTCTCGCAGCTAAGAAGCGTGCTCCTGCCGTTCCAGCGGCTGTCGATCGTGCTCGGCCGGCGCCCCGGCGACGACGAGGCCCGCGAGATCGACAACCTGCGCAGCGCCGAGTGGGCCGGTGGCGCCGCCATGCTGACCGGCGCGGCTCTCTTCAGCGGCTTCTACCTGAACGAGTTGCTGCTCAGGCTGCTCGCCCGTCACGATCCGCACCCGGCGCTGTTCGACGCCTACGCGGCGACACTCGTGTCGCTCGGCATTCGGGGCAGGGACGACCCGCAGTCGCAGGCGGCGCTGCGCGCCTTCGAGCTCGTTCTGCTGAAGGAGATCGGCCTCTTGCCCGATCTGGCGGTGGAAACGGCAAGCCGGATGCCGGTCGTCGCCGACGGCCGCTACGTCGTCCTTGCCGATGCCGGCGTCGTCGAGTCGAGAAACCAGGGCGAGGCGTCGGCGACCGGTGCCATCCTGGTCGAGCTGCAGGCGGCCCTCTCGCGGGGTGACCTGCCGGCGCTGCAGGCGGCGGCCTTGCGCGCGCTGGCCGAGCTGCGCCAGCTGCTGCGCGCGCAGCTTCACTATCATCTGGGCTCCAACCAGTTGCGCACCCGGCAGGTCATGGTCGACGCGCAGGCGCTGGAACGATGAGCCCCCGCGACAAGACTGCCACCGCCCGATGAACCCTCTCGTCACCAGCGGGCTCGGCGAAGAGCGCACCACGACCGCGCTCTCGGTCAACGTCAACAAGGTGGCGCTGCTGCGCAACCAGCGCACGCTGTCGATCCCGAGCGTGACCCGTCTGGCGCCGCGGGCGCGCGCGCCGGGTGCGCACGCCACCACCGGCCACCCGCGCCCCGACGCGCCCCACGTCCGCCGCCACGACGTCATCGAGCTGGCTCGGCTGATGGCCGACTGGCCGCGCGCCGAATTCAACCTCGAAGGCAACCCCTTCCACAATCTGATGGCGCTGGTGGCCGAGGTCAGGCCGCGGCAGTGCACGTTCGTTCCCGACAGTGCCGAGCAGTCGACGTCCGACCACGGGTGGGACCTGGCCCGCGACGGCGAGCAGCTGCGACCTCTGATCGCAGAGGCGCAGGCGCTCGGCACGCGCGTCAGCCTTTTCATGGATGCCGAGCCGGCGTCGATGGCGCTCGCCCGATCGCTAGGCGCCGACCGCATCGAGCTCTACACCGAGCCCTATGCTGCGGCCCACGGTACACCGCGGCAGGCGGCGTCGATCGCCGCCTTCGCCAGCGCGGCGCGGGCGGCGGGTGAGGTCGGTCTCGGCGTCAATGCCGGCCACGATCTGAATCTCGGCAATCTCGCCGCTTTCCTGGCCGGCGTGCCGCGCGTGCTCGAGGTGTCGATCGGCCATGCCCTCGTTGCCGATGCGCTCGAGTTCGGCATGCCGGGGGCCGTGCGCGCCTACCTGGCCGAGATCGAGCGCGCCTTCGCATGAGCGGAAGTCGCCCGCCGTCGCCAGGCCGCCGATGATCTTCGGCATCGGCACCGATCTCTGCGACGTTCGCCGCATCGGCGCCACGCTGGGCCGCCGCGGCGACCGCTTCGCCGAGCGCGTGCTCGGGCCGCACGAGATCGAGGTGTTTCGCGCCCGCCGTGCGCAGCTTCCAGAGCGCGGCGTTCGCTATCTGGCGACGCGCTTCTCGGCCAAGGAATCGTTCTCGAAGGCGATCGGTCTGGGCATGCGAGTGCCGATGACGTGGCGCGGCTGCGAGATCGCCAAGCAGCGCAGCGGCCAGCCCGAGATCCGGCTGCACGGCGAGCTGCGATCGTGGTTCGAGTCGCGCGGCCTCAGCGCCCATGTCAGCGTCAGCGACGACGGCAATTGGGCCTCGAGCTTCGTCGTCGTCGAGCAGCGCATCCTTCGTGAGACTCCACCATGAACGCTTCCATGCATTGCCCGGTGATCCTCGACGTGGCCGGCACGTCGCTCGAGCGCGACGACCGGCGGCGCCTGAAGCACCCGCTGGCCGGCGGCGTCATCCTCTTTGCGCGCAACTGGCAGAGCCGGATCCAGCTCACCGAGCTGGTCGCCGAGATCAAGTCGCTGCGGCCCGACATGCTGGTCGCCGTCGATCATGAGGGCGGCCGCGTGCAGCGCTTTCGCACCGACGGCTTCACCGCCCTGCCGCCGATGCGAGCGCTCGGCGAGGCGTGGCTGGCCGACGGCCGCGGCGAGCCTCCCGGCTCGGGGGCGATGCGCGCCGTGGGCGCCGCGTCGGCCACCGGTTACGTGCTCGCCAGCGAGCTGCGTGCCTGTGGCGTCGACCTCAGCTTCACACCGGTGCTCGACCTCGACCACGGCGCCAGCGGCGTCATCGGCGACCGCGCCTTCCACCGCGACCCGCGCGTTGTCTCGCTGCTCGCGAACAGCCTGATGCATGGCCTGCTGCAGGCCGGCATGCACAACTGCGGCAAGCACTTCCCCGGGCACGGCTTCGTCCGCGCCGACAGCCACACCGAGGTTCCGGTCGACGAGCGATCGCTCGCCGATATCCTCGGCGACGACGCCCGGCCGTACGAATGGCTTGCCGGCACGCTCTCGAGCGTGATGCCCGCGCACGTCGTCTATCCGCGCGTCGACAGCGCGCCGGCGGGATTTTCGGCACGCTGGCTGAAGGACGTGCTGCGGCTCCAGCTCGGCTTCGGCGGCGCCATCTTCAGCGACGACCTGAGCATGGCCGGCGCCCGCCGACTCGGCGGCGCCGAGCTGGGCTACGCCGAGGCGGCCGCGCTGGCGCTCAACGCCGGCTGCGATCTCGTGCTGCTCTGCAACCAGTCGGTGGACGGCGGCGAGGCCCTCGACGAACTGCTCGACGACCTGGCCCGGGCGCGCGTCGACGGCCTGTGGCAAGCCGACCCCGACAGCGAGAGGCGCCGCCTCGACCTGTTGCCGAAGACACCGCCGGTCGCGTGGGACGACCTCATGCACCAGCCTGCCTATCAGCAGGCGCTCGAGCGCCTGCCCTGAGGTGCCCGGCCGTCGGTGGTGCCGACGGCCGCAGACGTCAGCCCAGACCGCCCGGCTCGCGCGATGCCGTCTCGAACGGCAGCTTGACCTGCGACAGATCCTTTCGGGTCTCGACCAGGACGAGCGGGCCTGCATCGACCTGCTCCACCGGCTTGATCTCGCGCGGCACGCGGGGTGGCGCCGGCATCGTTACCATCGCTTCCTGCGCCGCCTTGACCTTGCTTGCATCGGTGCCGACCCACTGCAGGCCCGCATCCTCGGCGACGGCTTGCAGCGAATCGACCGGGAGCGCGTAGGAGCGGCTCTCGGCGATCGATGCCGGCGCCGGCGCCGGCGCAGCGACGGGCATGGGCGCCGGCCTTGCAGCGGGCGCGGGTGCGGCTGGGGCCGCCACGGGGGCCGCTGCCGAAGCGACGAACTCATCGGCATCGGCAACGGCATCAACAGCCGGCAGCGCCTCGGCCCGCGCCGCGCCAGGTGACGTCGCCGACGCCTCGACGAAATCGGGCGCCGGATCCGCATTCAAGGACGACGCCGCCGGCCATGGCGACTCGTTTCGTGCGAGGGCGCTTTCAGCGACCTCGGCGTTGGCCAGCGGCTGGCCGTCGGCGTCGAGCAGCGGCGCGTGGTCGCGGTCGCGACCACGACCACGGCCCCGCCCGCGGCCGCGCCCGCCGCGGCCGTCGCTCGCTCCCTCGGGCGTGCCATCGACGGCCCGTCCGGCAGCGCTGTCGTCCCGACCCGCGCCCTCATCACCGTTCGCCTCGCCTCGCGTCGCATGTTCGGCCGGCGCCCCTTCGCCCTCGCCGCGGCCTTCGCCGGTCGGGGATGCGACACCGTCGTTGTCGGCCGTGCCGGCGACCACCGGATCGCGGTCGCGGCCTCGGCCGCCTCGGCGGTTGCGACGGCGGCCACCGGTGCGTTCGCCGTTGCCTTCGCCATCGCCGGGGCTCGGCGTCGTGTCGACGAACGGCTGATCGACGGCCGCCTCGTCGGCGCCCGCGGCCGGCATCGCGTCGACCAGCGGGCGAGGGCCGCGTTCGCCGCGGCCGCCGCGTTCACCGCGTCGTGACTCGTCGCGCTCGCCGCCGCGGCCCTCGCCGCGCGCGCCCGAACGCTCGCCCCGACCGCCTCGGCCGTCGCGTGTCTCGCCGCGTGCGCCTTCCGCCGGCTCGGCGCGCGGGCCGCGGTCGGGGCGGCCGGCATCGGCCTCGGAGCGGGGGCCGCGTTCGCCGCGGCCGGCGTCGCCTTCCGGGCGCGGGCCTCTGTCGGCGCGGACGCCGTCGCCGTCGGCACGGGCACCGCGCTCGCCACGCCGGCCGTCGCGGCCGCCGCGAGAGCCGCGGCCGCCGCGGTCGCCTCCTCGATCACCACGATCGCTGCGTTCACCGCGCGCGCTGCGTTCCTTGCGGGCTGTCTCCGCGGCCGGCAAAGGCGTCTGTGCTGCCGCGGCCGGGGCGCTCTCGCCGCCGGCGAACAGGTTCTTGACCCAGGCGAAGAATCCGCCGCCTGCCGGCTCGGCCGCGATCGGGCGGGCGGCCGGGGCCGGCATGACGGCGGCTACCGGCCTGGGTTCGACGACAGGCGCCTGCGGGGCCGGCGTGTCGGGCAGGATGCCCTTGATCATCGGCTCCTGCTTGGCCTTGGCCTTCTCTCGACGCGTGAAGCCGACTTCGTCTTCCGGCTCGTCGATCATGGTGTAGCTGGCCTGAAGGTTCTCCAGCCGCGGGTCGTCATGGCGCAGCCGCTCGAGCCGGTAGTTCGGTGTCTCCAGCGCCTTGTTCGGCACCAGCAGGACGGTCACGCGCTGCTTCAGCTCGATCTTGGTGATCTCGGTGCGCTTCTCGT